>LNQR01000035.1 GCA_001541255.1 Candidatus Magnetominusculus xianensis | reverse complement strand
TTTGGCAATTGCATAGGCCATGTAGCAGATTGCTATGTGTGCACGTATACGACTTGGGGTCCAGTGAAACACAGGACGAAATTTCAGGTCATGTTTCTGGACTCGGAATGCCTCCTCAATCTGCACAGCGGTCTTGCCGTTTTTTCTCAGCTTGGTTCGTATAAACATGTTGGTAGTGCAACATAAGCAATCAAGAAAGTCATGTGTTATTTACGTGGAGGCACTACATTCCGCGAATTCACTCCCGCCCCAGTGTTTTCAACCCTCGCCGCGCACCCCGTGCATTCCAAGCGATATAGTCGTGATAAACTGCGACTTAAAGTACAACATGGGCTGCTATTTAATTTTGGAAAATGTAGACATAACGGTCAACACAGGGAAGATATAGTCAAGCTGGTCAATAAGTCTTGCCTGTAGCCTTGCCAGAGTTGTCGAAGATTGGAAACCTTGCAACCCCGTGTTTTTGGCAGATATATTTAAGCGATGCGGCAACGACGCCAAGCCCGTATGTAACGCTGCGTGAGAAATTAATAGAGGACGCCTCGTCGAAGTACTTAGTTGGACAGCTTATCTCGCCGATTTTAAAGCCGAAGTGAAGCGCCTGGACAATCATTTCATTGTCAAAGATGAAGTCATCGGAGTTTTTCTCAAATGGAATCGTCTCAAGCAGTTGTCGGCTAAAGGCACGAAAGCCTGTGTGGTACTCTGAGAGCTTTATTCCAAGCAGCCAGTTCTCGAACATTGTCAGAAACCTGTTGGACACATACTTGTAAACCGGCATCCCGCCCTTAATAGCAGTGCCGCCAAGTATCCTTGAGCCTAGCACAAAGTCGTAATGTCCTGATACTATCATAGAGGCCAGCGCAGTAACCAGGCGCGGCGAATACTGGTAATCAGGATGGAGCATTACAATAATATCAGCGCCGCCTTCAAGGGCGCTCCTGTAACAGGTCTTTTGATTCCCGCCATAACCCTTGTTTTTTTCATGGACAATGGTCTTCAGCCCAAGGCTTCTGGCAACGGCAGGGGTATCATCGCGCGAGGCATCATCGACAACGATAACCTCGTCAACATATTCGTGGGGCATCTCATCATAGGTCATCTGAAGGGTTTTCCCTGCATTATATGCAGGCATTACAACTGCGATCTTCTTATTTAGTATCATCTTGTCCCTCTGCCTTTAATGCATATAGCTCTACTATGCCGCCACGCCCGGCAACGAAAGACTCAAACAGTGAAAATACCATAGACAATGAAGTATACAACGGCACGACAAGTGCGGTCAATATGATATCTTGTAGTCGTGCAGCAATAAGGGCACTTTTCCACCTTCTGGGCGCTTTGAGTAACTCATACAGCATGTTCCTTTGCACGCCGGTAATATTCAGCAGCGTCTGAAGCCAGCCGAAAGGTGAATACTCAAGGTCAAAGTGTCTCTTTCTGTCAATATTAAATGAGACCGCTGTCAATAAAGAGGATATCCCCTTGTCAGAAAAATGATATAAATGATAGGGGACATCGAGATGAAACCAGTTTTTTCTTCCGGCTTTGGACTGAATACCGTCTAAATTGGGAACGGCAATAATCAGCAGCCCGCTGCTTTTCAGAAGTCTGTGACAGGCTTGAATCAGTTCTTTTGGATTTGGTATGTGCTCAAGGACATGATTTAAGGTAATCACATCAAAGGATGCCGGTGCAAATCTCCATGTCTGAGGCTCACCGGAGATGACCTCTATCCCATAGTAAGAGGCGGCATTAGAGGCGGCAGCCTCGTCAAACTCAACCCCTGCAACTTCCCAGCCGTCTTCTTTCATTACGTTGAGAAAAAGCCCTCTGCCGCAGCCTATATCCAGGATTCTACCGGTTTTAATGTATTTTTTAATCCTGTTCTTTCTCTTATGCCTGAAATATAAAATAAAGTTTTCAACAAATGGAATAAAGCGCTTACCGGTCTTTTCCCTGTAACTACCGACTGTGTAGAGTTTTTTCAATTCTTCAGCCGTGGGGACAGGTGTGGTTATGCCAACGGCACAGCCTCGGCAGTAGAACACATCATATGTGTCAAACTCACCGGCTATTGAGCTGATTATCAAATCATCTGTTTCGCTGCCGCATATCTTACAAAGCGCTTTGTTTTTCATTAAATAATCCCTGGCACAGACCATGTGCTAATATGTGATGGAAAAAGGTTCGGCTTCACCCGTGTAGTTCTCCCACTTAATTGAAATATTTGTGACAAGGCTGCCTGGCGGCCCCTTGTAGCAGTTGGCTATCACAACGCCCACGTCTTTTTTAGCGCCTTCGAGGACTGCCTCGACGTCCCCGTTGGGGAGGTTTTTGACCCAGCCTCTGACATCAGACCTGCGGGCTATATCCCTTGTGAACGCCCTGAAGCAAACCCCCTGGACGCGTCCTTCTATCGTTATATGTGCCCTTACTTTACCTTCCATAGCGTATATCATGAAGTGCCGTGCAACCACAAGCGCTGCCCGGGGGAAATGCATAGTCGGGAAAAGTGTTGACAATGAAGACTACTCAAAAATATCCTCGATATTGACTTGAAGTCCTTCGATGACTTTGGATGTAACTATGCCTTCAAATGCAGCGATTGAATGTAATTTATACTTTTCATCCTCTATGGTCAATATCTCGACGGTTTTCAGTTCAGGTATTACGATCCAGTACTCAGGTACTCTGTATTTCTCATAAATTGCCTTTTTTATTTCAATATCCTTTTCATAACTACCATGAGATACTATCTCGCAAACCATATCGGGTACGCCTCTTATCCAGTCTTGAAAGATACTCATGTTTTCTTTCTTGATAAACAATATATCTGGTTGAAGGCGGTTAACCCCTTCCTCAAAGATTACATCAAGTGGAGAAAAATAAACCTTCCCTAATCCATTTGTTTTTATGTGATGTCTTATGATTTCATTTAGGTTACCAATAATATCCCGATGTTTCCCAAACGGGCTTGGACCCATAACTTCCTCTCCATTAATAGTTTCGGTAATAATTTCGGTTAAATCTAAATCTATGGTTTGCATATAAGTATTTTATCATTTGGGTCGATGGTTTGTCTATGACGATGAAACTCATTTTCTCTCCCCGTTTTGCACTTCCCCGGCAGCGCTGCACTACCACAAAAAAATACAGGGGAAACGTTGCCGCTTCCCCTTTCTCCCAACCCGAATGTCCCCTATGGGTTGTTCTATGCCGTCAGGTCAAGGCTTTGCACGTTATTTGCTGCGCTTGTGAGCGAGTTCGCCGTGCTGGAGAACTTCGCCATAAGTGAGTTCATTGGATGTGCAGCCATAAGTTCCTGTATTCCAACAGCCCCTTTAGCGGCAGTGTCGATCGCAGAGAATGCCTCTGGTGAGATATTCATCTCAGTCTCGGTTAATTTCCCGTCACCGTTTATGTCATAGGTCTTGATTAAATCCTGAGTTGCAGTGGTTATCTCTTTTTTTATGTACGCCGCGTTTAACTCATTTGCATCGAGCTTGCTGTCTGCATTCGTGTCTATCGAGGCAAACTCCTTCTGGGAAAGCCCAATCTCATCGGCGCTCAATACGCTGTCCCCGTTTTTATCCAGGGTCTTGATCAAGTCTGACGTTTTTTGCTGTGTCTGTTGCTCAAATGTCTTTAAAAAATCGCTATTGTTCGATGCGACATCGCTTTTCCCTTCCTTTGCCGCAAACATCGAAGACAATGCCGATGAAACCAGCCCTGTAACTGCCCCAAATCCAATCATGTTAACCTCCTTACTCAATTATTTATCGTCACTTAGTTAATAATACTTTAATAATTAAAGCCTTAGTAACCGGGCGATTAATCCTATCTTCTTAAAATACGTAGCAAATAACATACCAGTGATTGTGCAGCACTAAACAACCGCTGATAGTGTCATATATAAATGGTTTTGGACATGGGCAGGTATTTTTTTCCCTGTTAGCTTTGGCGGCAAGAAAATACTACCCGTGGTTGAGTCTTCTGATATTACAAAGCAGCCCTCTAAGGCGGTAAGAGCCAAAGGCCGGGTCGTAGGGCGGTGTATCTGCCGTCAGACAATTGGCATTGGACTCCCACAGGCTCTCAAGCTCATTGTCTCTCTCTGGAAACCACCAGCCATGTTCAACGCTTATAACCTGCGGGTGGATGTCCTCTGTTACATGTACTTTAAATTTTGCCTCACCGCGAATGGTTGACACAACCGCCCAGTCACCTTCAGAAATGCCGGTGGCTGCTGCCGCCTTTGGGTGGAGTTCGCAGGACGGCTCTGGGTGCAGCCTGCGTAATGAGGCCACTTGCCGCTGTTCGCTGTGGAAAAACTCCTTGTTTCTTGCCCCCGTGATAAGCACATAGGGATATTCGGCTGACAGCTCCGGCGAACTTACCGGGCTTTCAGGGGGTTCTGCATACTCCGGCAGCGGCGGGTAGCCCATGCGTTTTAGCACAGAGCTGAAGAGTTCCACCTTTTTTGACGGGGTACGAAACCCGTGTTCCTCATATTTCCTGTACTTATGGGGCGGCATATGATAGCCCTTTTGGGCAAGTGCTGCGTGTGTCAGGCCGGTTGATGAGAGCTGGTGGGCATAGATGTCCTTGTATGACATATCTGAGCCGTGTAGTGAGAGCCTCTTTGACAGTTCGTCAATAATCCATTCGTCCTGTCGGCATTCCGCCGTCTGTGTAACGGCAGTCTGGGCATAGGCATAGTTTTCAACAACGAGGGGAAACCCCTGCACATGGTCTATTTCCGTCCAAAAGGCTGCGGGCAGGACATAATCAGCCAGCCGCGCCGTAGGGGTCATAAATAAATCAGTAACACACAACAGCTCAAGGGCATTAAGCGCCTCATAGACCTTCCTGGAATTTGACACAGTAAGCAGCGGATTACCGCCAAACACCAGCAGACCCCTTATTTTATAAGGCACGCCGTCTGTCATTGCGCTAAACAGGGCGGGTATATGGGCCGATGGCATGTAGGCGCGCCAACTGCTCAAAAGTTTAAACTCCTCGCCGCCAAGCCGTTTTTTTGATGAGTCTGGCGGCAGCTTATCCTTTAAAATCGGGTATCCTTTCAGTATATTCATCCCCAGAATATCGCCGCCTGGTACGTCTAAGTTGCCCGTGATTGCCCTTAAAATGGCAACTGCCCGGACGGTTTGCAGGGAGTTTGCATTTTGCTCAAGCCCCAGCCCCCAGTCCAGGACTGCTGGTTTAGACGTGGCGTATTGCCTTGCCGTGTTTACTATTGCCTCAGCCTTTATCCATGTGACACCCTCTGCCCACTCTGGTGTGTACCTTGCAGTGTGTGCTTGCAGCAGGTCAAAACCTGTCGTATGAGTAGCCACGAATTCTTTGTCATACAGGCCCTCGGTAATTATTACGTTTATCATAGCAAGGGCAAGTGCGGCGTCGGTTGCTGGCCTTATCGCAAGCCAGGTCTTACACCTTTTAGCGGTCTCTGACCTCCTTGGGTCAATTGCAATTGTAGCACAGCCCTCAGTCATTGCCCTTTTTACTGCGGGGGCAAGCTCACCGTCGGCACTGGAGACAAGGGGATTATGCCCCCAGAATATAATACACTTAGGCTTAACCTCTCCATAGTAGTCCCCAACGACAAACCCGCCGTAGGTTAAATGGCTTACGGTGATTCTTGGAATGAAGCACTGAGCGAGGCCGGGTTCGTACCAATTTGGTGTGCCGAGGGCATTTGCAAACCTCACAACATGCATGTAGTGGTGCCTGCCGGTGCCTTGTCCTATGGCTATGGACTCCGGGCCATGTGTCTTTCGTAAATCATCGATTCTATTTGAAATTTCATCAAGGGCCTCTGTCCAGCCGATCTCACTCCAGCGGTTTTCACCCCTGCGGCCTGCCCTTTTTAAAGGGTGCTTTAATCTGTCGGGGTGGTTTGCGATGTCCGGCGATTTGAGACCTTTTACGCACATCCATCCTCTGCTGACAGGGCTTTGTGGGTCGCCTTTTATCTTTACTACCCTGCCGTCCTCAACGCTTACAAGCGCGCCGCAGCCGCCATGACATACCCTGCAGATACTCTTAACTACTGGCATTACTTGGTCGGAATTGACAGAGATGGAGTATTGGTTGTAGTCTTGTTTTTGAATATATCAGAGACCTGTTGAGTCAGTATTATGCCGCTTTCGATAGAGATTAGAAATCCCATTATAGTACCAATTGCGGAGAAGTAACTGCCAAGCGTGGCAATCACAGTGGGGCGGACATACACCGCGTCTCCAGCCATTAAATTAATATTTTGGGACTGGTCGCCCTTAAGCGCCCTGTTTAAGTCAACGGTATAGACCTGAGCGCCTCGTATAAGCGATACCTCAGATGTCTTGGCGCTTCCCGTAACACCGCCCGCTTTTGCGATTGCCTGAAGCAAGGTCATAGGCTCTTCCATAGTGATGACGGTTTGATTTGTAACCTCACCGAGGACAAATATCTTCTTGCTCGATATCGTAACGGCGTTTATGCTGACCTTTGGATTGACTATATAATATGCCAACTTCTCCTCAAGTTTTTTCTCGGCATCCTTAACCGGCATATCAGTTACCTTAAACTCACCTATCAGGGGGACAGATATTGTGCCGTCCATTCTGACCTTCATACTGGTCAACGTAAGGTCGTCGTGCCTGAATACCTTTACCGTAATAACATCACCTGAGCCAAGGGCAAAACTTGGGTCGCCGGAGGGCAGGGGTTTTTCCTGAGTTACTGGTATTGGATTGTTTACACCGGCAGTGGCACATCCGAAGGAAAACAACACCATAACGGCAACAAGCCTTAAAAGCAGCGTCCCCGCCGTGCCAGATTTACATCGCTGATTAAACATCGCAGTAGTAAACATAACATAGTGCGCCGATATGTTTCAAGTTTAACAGTTATTCCTGATGAAAAAAAATATATAGCGCTGCTATCTTACATTCCTGCCAGATGATGATGTAAAATATACGCTGTTCTTAGAGCTATCAGAGATGGCAAGGGGGGCAGGAGGTAAAATGGCATTAATTGTCAGCGGTTTATTAGCTGCCTTATTAATCGGCAGGCTTGTCAGGCTAGTCCTGGTCAGGCTAAATATAATAAAGGGCGGCGCCCGCACAATCACCAATGCAATCAACGACATTGTATTAACCTATTTAATCACCTTTGGCGTAATCTTGTTAATAACCAGATGGCAGGCAAGGCTGTTTATTCCGGGCATTGCTGTAATGATTCTTTACGACATCGCAAGACTTAAACTGTCTGCCCTGAACCCCCGCAGCTTCGAGCACCAGGACAGCGGCTGTAATCAGCCTTCTGCTGAGGCAGACGACCCATATACGATACTTGGCGTACACAAAAATGACTCAATAGATAAGATTAAACGGGTATATCTAAAACTTCAGGAGGCATACCACCCCGATAAACACGCTGCTGACTCGACCGAGGCATCGATGGAGCAAAAAAATAAAAAAATAAAACAAATCAACGCGGCTTACGAGTGGATTTTAAAAAACCACGCTACGTGACTTTATTCACACAATCCTCTGAAGTCCGCCGCACGGCCTTATGGTATCCTGATATGGTATATTGAAAAATATGCAAACTTAATTTTATGATATGGTAAGCAGAGATAACCGTATTTGTTGCTATACAGATTATAATCTAAGAGGAGGCATTAAATGTCGGGAGCTGGAAATATTGATGTACTAATGGACGAGAATAGATTATTTCCACCATCGAAGGAGTTTTCCGAAAAGGCCCATATCAAAAGCATGGCTGAGTACATGAAGATATATGAGCAGTCTATAAAAGACCCTGAGGGGTTCTGGTCCGGCATGGCCGATAAAAATCTTCACTGGTATAAAAAATGGGATAAAATACTTGATTATGATTTCAACAAGCCATATGTCAAATGGTTTGAAGGAGGCAAGCTAAACGCCTCATACAACTGCCTTGACAGGTTCATAAAGACCCCGGCAAGGAACAAGGCCGCGATTATCTGGGAGTCCAACAATGGACTTACCCACAAGACATACACATATCAGCAGCTCTACTATGAGGTCAACAGATTTGCCAATGTACTGAAAAAGCATGGAATTAAAAAGGGCGACCGGGTGACAATATACCTGCCAATGCTCCCTGAGACGGTTATATCGCTCTTGGCATGTGCAAGGGTTGGGGCAATTCACAGCGTCGTGTTTGGTGGTTTCAGCGCCCAGGCCTTAAAAGACAGGATACAGGACTGCCAGTCCAAATTGGTGATAACGGCAGACTACGGCGCCAGAGGCAGCAAGTTTATTCCTCTTAAAGCAAGTGCGGACGAGGCCGTTGTTCACTGTCCCTCTGTTGAAAAAATGATAGTTGTCAAAGACCAAACCGCCTCCCTTGAGGCAGTAGCAGCCACAGCCGGACGGGATTTTTGGTGGCATGACGAGATAAACGCCTCGGACATTAAGTCCTACTGCGAGCCGGAGTGGATGGACGCCGAAGACCCGCTGTTTATACTCTACACCTCCGGCTCAACTGGAAAGCCTAAAGGGGTGCTGCATACAACAGGCGGCTATATGCTTTATACAAACGCTACGTTTAAATGGATATTTGACTACAGAGACGAGGACGTGTACTTTTGTACGGCAGACATAGGCTGGATAACCGGACATAGTTACATCGTATATGGCCCGCTGAGTAACGGCGCTACGGCGATTGTCTTTGAGGGAATCCCCACGTACCCTGACCCCGGACGGCTGTGGAGTATTGTAGAAAAGCACGGCGTGAATATATTTTACACCGCCCCTACGGCCATCAGGGCGCTTATGAAAGAGGGAGACCACTGGGTTAAGCGGCATGATTTGTCGTCTCTGAGGCTCATCGCCTCAGTTGGTGAGCCAATAAATCCGGAGGCATGGATGTGGTACTACAACACGGTTGGAGGGGGGAGGCTGCCGATAGCTGATACATGGTGGCAGACTGAGACAGGAGGCATCCTGATAACCCCGCTTCCAGGCGCTATGACCCTAAAACCCGGCTCGGCGTGCAGGCC
Organism: Candidatus Magnetominusculus xianensis; assembly: GCA_001541255.1. Lineage (GTDB taxonomy): Bacteria > Nitrospirota > Thermodesulfovibrionia > Thermodesulfovibrionales > Magnetobacteriaceae > Magnetominusculus > Magnetominusculus xianensis. The sequence continues at coordinate 42,040 of LNQR01000035.1, read as the reverse complement.
GTTTCCCGGCATAGTCCCCGCTGTATTAAAAGAAGACGGCACACCTGCAAAAGCAAACGAAGGCGGTTATCTCACTATAACAAAACCGTGGCCAGGAATGCTCAGGGGGACATACGGCGACCCTGAGAACAAGCGAATCAAGGAGGTCTATTTCTCCCGCTTCCCCGGTGTATATTTCAGCGGAGACGGCGCCAGAGTTGACGAAGGCGGCGACTACTGGCTGATGGGCAGAATAGATGACGTAATAAATATCTCCGGTCACAGGCTTGGCACTGCCGAGGTGGAATCCGCCCTTGTAAGCCATGAATCAGTTGCCGAGGCGGCTGTAGTAGGGTTTCCTCACGATATTAAGGGTGAGGGGCTGTATGTGTATGTTACATTAAAAGAGGGCTATACGCACTCGGGTGAGTTAAAGAAAAAACTCATCGACCACGTAAGGGCAGTAATCGGGGCAATTGCAACGCCTGATAAATTACAGTTCTCCCCGGCGCTGCCAAAGACCAGAAGCGGTAAAATTATGCGCCGGATACTTAGAAATATCGCCAAAGGAGATGTTGACAACCTCGGTGACACAAGCACACTGGCAGACCCGCTGGTTGTGACAGACCTCGTCAATGGAAGACAGTAGCAGTGGACACAGCGCTCCTGCTTGACGGCATACTTCGTTCCTCTATGGACATGGCCATAGCGGCAGCCGATCTGGATTTAATTGTCAGATACGTCAATCCAGCGGCAGAGAAGATGCTAGGCTGCAATGCCGCAGATGTCATAGGCAAGTCTGTGGCATTAGTTCATATGATAGGGAATGTCGCTGCGGAGCGCTTTGACGCAGCAATGGAAATACTCAGAAGAGACGGCGAACATGTCTTCACTTTTATGAACAGCAACTCAGGAGGCGAACAGCAGTATATAGAAGCCAGGGTATCAGCCATATGGAGTATAGAACACACCCTGATAGGCTATGCAATGGCAGCCCGCGATGTAACCCAACGCAGGCTCTCGGCGGAATCCCTTCAGTACCGCGTCCAGATAGATAAACTTATCGCATCTATATCGACGAGTTTTATAAACATAGCAGCAAGCGAAGTAAAGTCAGAGATCAGAAATGCCCTTGAGCGTGTTGGAATCGTCCTGGGGGTTGACAACAGCTGCGCAGTGCTTAACTCAGACGAAGGTGTTCCAGATGAGCTGTTCCTGTGGAGCCCACACCAGCTTCCGAACACTTCGGGGAAATGCAACACACAGTTGCTTGAACTCAGAGAGGACAACAAACTACAATTATTCACATCCAACTCAATGTCATGGTTTAGGGAAATGATTGGCAAGGGAGAGGTTCTCTGCATAAACACGCTGGACACTGTACCTGAGCCTGAGCGGTCAATTTTGTCGAGCGAAGGCCTGAAGTCGATGATAGTTGCCCCCATGTCCTTAGCTGGAGGATTTCTTGCCTTTTCTACTATCATGTCCGAAAGGCACTGGAGCGCTGAGGATATCCTGTTAGTAAAAATGATAAGTGAGATATTTGCCAACGCCATTACAAGAGGTAAAAACGAGCAGATGCTTAAGACCCTAGCACACTATGATGCGTTGACCGGCCTGCCAAACAGGATACTGTTTAACGACCGCCTGAACCAGGCCATAGAGCAGGCAATGAGAAATTCACGCCTGATGGCGGTGCTATTTCTTGACCTCGATAATTTTAAGCTGATAAATGACACACTAGGACATAATATAGGGGATTTGCTGCTAGTAGAGGCCTCGCAGCGACTTCTCAGCAATGTACGCAAGTCTGACACGGTAGCCCGCATGGGCGGCGATGAGTTCACCATTATCCTAAGCAACATAGCGAGGGATAAGTATGCGGTCAGCGTGGCGAATAAAATAATCGACGCCATATCGAAGCCGTTTCACCTCAACGGTCATGAGTGTTCAGTTGGCGTGAGTATCGGAGTCAGTATCTTTCCCAATGATGCCGCTGATGCCGACGTTCTGCTGAAAAATGCCGACATAGCCATGTATCAGGTAAAAGAACGGGGAAGAAATGGTTTCCAGTTTTACTCTGCGGGCATGAATACGCGGGCGGTCAAGCGTCTTAAGATTGAGAACAACCTTCGTAAGAATCTTGAAAAACAGCTTTTTAAGATTACATACCAGCCGCAGCTCGATATAAACACAGGTATGATTATTGGACTTGAGGCACTGCTGCACTGGGAAATCACCGCAGTGGAGGATGTCAGCCAAAGGGAAATCGTCTCTGTCGCCGAAGAAAGCGGCCTTATCATACCAATAGGCCAGTGGTTTTTACGCTGTGTTTGCGCACAAGGCAGCCAGTGGCAAGCACAGGGATTTCAGCATGTGCATATCGCCGTAAAAATCCACACCCGTCAGTTTAAACAGGAAAATCTGACCGGCATTATTAAGCAAACCCTCGATGAGACCGACCTAGTCCCCAACAGCCTTGAGCTTGAGCTGACAGAAGGCACAATAATGCAGGACGTGGAGCAGTCTATCGGTATTATCAAAGACTTAAAGGCAATCGGTCTCTATATCACTATCGATGACTTTGGAACCGGCTACTCCTCTCTGAGCCACCTAAAGCGATTCCCTATAGATTCGTTGAAAATCGACAGGCAGTTCATAAAAAATGTTACAACAGACATGGACTATGCAGCCATAGCAAAGGCAATTATTGCGCTGGCACATACGCTGAACATGACGGTTACTGCCGAAGGTGTAGAGACCGTCGAACAGCTTGAGTTCCTCCGTTCGCTGAAGTGCGATGAGGCACAAGGAAACCTGTTTAGCTCTCCCCTTTCTGCCGAAGACATATCTCAACAGTTGATAGAGGAGCAATATTTCATCATATTCAAAAGAGAGACAGGCGGCACCGCCCCTCACTCTGGATAACACGCACACCAGTGTACCTGCCAAATTTTATTAAAACAATTCATTCGATAGAAATTGAAACTGCCGTTAAGTTAATTGCTTACGCAATTGCCCTCACAGGTTTTATAAGCGTAGCTGCAGATGTGGAATATGTCTACAGCGCGCTCTTCCTCCTTGTGGTTGTCATTGCCATGTACCTTGATTATAGGAGAAGCGCTGACGCTCAATTTGAAGGCTATGTGCCGCGTTGGGTTATCAATGGGTTGTCTGTTGTTGTGATAATCTTATCAGTGTTCCGGATGTATGGCGATGACCTTGTGGAACCGGCAGTTGAGGCATTGTTAATCCTGCTGTCGATAAAATTTCTTGAGAAGAGGAGATTCAGGGATTACATGCAGATTTTTCTTATCTCACTGTTTTTGCTTGCCGGGGCTGCCTTGTTGTCGATAGACCTGTCATTTTTCCTGTATTTTATAATATTTTTCTTTCTTATCTCATCGGCCATAGTGCTGCTCACATATTATTCACAGTCCCCTGAACTCATTATTCAAAAGGATGTGTTTATAAAAATTGTCTTAAAGACGATGGTGATTCCGCTTTTTGCTATCCCCATGGCCGCGATTATTTTCTTAGTCCTGCCGCGAACGGATTACCCGTTTTTCAATTTTTTAAACCGCTCAGGCAAGGGCAGATCGGGCTTTACTGACAGCGTTACGCTTGGCGGTGTCTCCTCAATTCAACAGGACTCAAGCGTGGTATTCAGGGCAACTATGGAAAAACTGGATGACGACCAGCTCTACTGGCGCGGTGTGCTGCTTGATGTCTTTGACGGTGAATCATGGAAGTCATCACTTACGGAAGACCCTGCTGCCCCACAGAACAAACCAGGCAGACCGATACTCAAAGGCAGGCAAATCGCACAGACTATATATCTCGAGCCATACGGAAATAAATACATCTTTGCCCTTGACAAGCCCACACATATATTTCTAAAAAACCTCCACTCCCCAGGCGGCTTCATTTATCTTACAAAAGAACCAATAAAAAGCAAACTGCGCTATGATGCCGTCTCAGTGATAGAAGAAGGGCAGTCCGGCCCGGTTGAGCCGCTGCCCGATATAGAAAAATACCTGAAACTGCCTAAGAACATCCCGTCTGAGATTATAAGGCTTGCCCGGTCGCTTACCAAAGACCGGCAGGGCGCCACGGTTGATGCAATATTGACATATCTCAGAGACGGCAGCTACTCCTATACGCTTGACAACCTGCCCGTGACCCAGTCGCCGCTGAGTGAATTCCTGTTTAAGACAAAGTCAGGCAACTGCGAGTACTTTGCCTCGGCAATGGCCGTAATGCTTCGCTCTGTAGGCATTGCTGCAAACGTAGCCGGAGGCTACAAGGGCGGGCAGTATAACACCATCGGGGGCTACTATCTGGTCATGCAAAAAAATGCCCACGTCTGGGTAGAGGCATATGTTGGCAGCGAGGGCCAGGACGGAGGAAAATGGACACGTTATGACCCCACCCCAGCCGCCGCCTTCTCTTTCGATATGGAATCAAAGGACTCTTTTCTCAGGGCATTTAAGACCTCTTTTGATGCACTTGACTATTATTGGAGCGTATTTGTGATAAACTACAACTTTGACAGACAGTTGTCGATGCTGAAGAAACTCAGGACTAATACCAGGATACCTGTCTTGAGAGCGTCTCTGGCACAAATCCAGGCCCGTTTAAAACAGGGGGCATCGGCTGCCGCGGCAGTCATGGCAGTAATATTATTAATCGTCGCGCTCAGGCACGTCTTTTTTAATAAAACCCCGGAAGAAAAAAGACTGCTTGGCAGCTTTCTCAGGAAACTCAGCAAGTTAGGATTCGTGAAAAAACCGTCCGATGGCCTTGAGGAATTTGTATTGACCATAACAGATGAGGGGCTGCGGCGGCAGTCTGGTATTTTTATAGCAGAGTTCGAGAAGATATACTACAAAGATGAGAGATTCACAAAAGAACATGCACACCGCCTCAGCGTGATGCTCAGAGAAATACGACCGTTTAAGAAATAAGGTGGGCAGGCTTTTCCAGTTTGACACCATATCCCGCTATTTGCTACATTAAAATCACAGCATGGGTACAAGTGACGTGGTGGAGGTGAGTATGCTGCTTAAAGACATGACAGTCGAACAACTGGAAGACCTTATTGAGAGAAAGTTCGATGAAAGGCTTAATGATTTTTTCTTTGACGCTGAGGATTATGCAGTTGCCCTTGAAAGGTCAAAGGCTGTGGGACGAAAAAGTCTTACGTCACAGGAAATAAGAGAACAGCTTGGTTTTTAACGTATTGTGGGATGAAGGGACGGCTGAAGAACTTGAGGCAATAGGCAGGGTGAATGCGGAAGCAGTTATCAGCAAGGTAGAAAACTACCTCTCTCAAAATCCTATAAAATTTGGTGTTCCACTGAGAGGGGCGTTTGAAGGTTTATTCAGATATCGCATTGGTAAGTGCAGGGTCATATATGAGCTTGATACCAAAGCCTGCAAAATTACGGTTTTAAGGGTTGGATTCAGGAAGGATATTTATAATGGGTAATGTGTACTTAACAAATTCAGGGGCAAACTCGTGACACATCATATCTATACATTTTTATTCTCTTTGTCAAGGATTACCGAAAAGGCTTTAGGAATTTGTTCAATAGGAGATAATTGAATAACTTCTGCGTATTTCATTTTTCAGCCCTCGAAAATGTCTTTGATATTGACTTGAAGCCCCTCGATGACCTTAGACGTAACCACGCCTTCAATCTCTGCGATGGAGTGTGTTTTATATTTATCATTGTCAAGAGCTAAAATCTCAATGGCATTAAGCTCCGGTACGACTATCCAATACTCCGGCACTTTATATTTTTCATAGAGAACCCTTTTGACTACCATATCCATTTTGTAAGTCCCATGAGATACAATCTCACAGACCATATCTGGGACACCACGAATCCAGTCCTGCTCTATTGCCACATTCTCTTTTCGAATAAACAGGATATCGGGTTGAAGGCGGTTTATCCCTTCTTCTAAGATCACGTCAAGAGGAGAGAAGTACAATTCGCCTAACCCTTTGGCTTCAACATGACGGTTTATTATCATGGTGAGCTTCCTCGTTATTTTTTGGTGTTTCCTAAGTGGACTTGGTGACACAACTTCCTCCCCGTTGATAGTCTCCGTTAAGTCTAAATCTCTCTCGATCGTAAGTATTTGCATGTTGATATTCTACCTTCAATCTGACGGGTTTGTCCATCTCATTTACTGGCAAACATCGCCTAACGCCTCACTTGTTGACCTCAAGGCCCTATATCATCAGGTGCGAACAATGAGTGGAAATCAGCCCGTTTTGGCCGCTAATTTATTAATCTCAATGCGTACAGCGCTTGCCATAAACTCAGCGGCGGTTTTAAGTGCCTCTTCGTCAAAGTCAAAATTCGGGTTGTGAAGCGGGAAGCCTTCGTGCCCTTTTTTGCGCGCCCCGAAGCGCACAAAACATCCTGGCACTTTCTCAAGGAAAAAGGCAAAGTCCTCTCCCCCCATGCTTGGCGTTGGATAGATAACCACGTTATCACTGCCTGATACCAGAGCGGCAGCCTCCCGTGCCGACTCAAACTGTCCCGGGTGATTTATCAACGGTGGATAGCCGTCGTGAAACTTTACTCCGATTTTTGCCCCATGCAGGGCTTCCAATGACGACGCCAGCAGCTTCAATTTCTCAAATATCATCTGCCTTGTCCCGTCGTCAAGCGTCCTTATTGTTCCTTTTAACAGGCAATGTTCGGCTATAACGTTGTTTACTGTGCCGCCTTTAATCTCTCCTATTGTGATAACGGCGGGTTTCAGAGGATCAACGCTGCGTGAGATAATAGTCTGAATCTGCATTACCATTGAACACGCAATCATAACTGCATCAACAGCCTCGTGCGGGCGTGCCGCGTGACCGGCCCTGCCTGTTATTTCCACATCAAAGCCGTCGGTGTAGGCGGTGTTGACGCCGGGTGTCAGTATTATCTTCCCAGGCTCAAAGCGCGGGTCTATGTGGCCTGCAAATATGGCATCTACGCCATCGAGAATGCCTTCTGCTATCATAGGTTTTGCCCCGCCTGAGCCCTCTTCATTGGGTTGAAAGATGAAGACTACGCGGCCATCGGGCGGATCTTCTTTAAGCAGATATGCCGCACCAAGCACAATCGCCACATGCCCGTCATGCCCACAGGCGTGCATAACCCCCGGCGTCTCAGATGCAAAGGGAAGCCCCGTACACTCAGTAACTGGCAGCGCGTCCATGTCAGCACGCAGGGCAACTACAGGGCCATGTGTCCCAAGAAATCCGGCAACGCCTGTTTGGGCAATAGCTGTCTTAAACTCAATGCCAAGCTCAACTAGTTTAGCTGTAATCAGGGCTGCGGTCTTGTGCTCATTAAACCCAAGCTCCGGGTGCCGGTGGATTTCCCGCCGTATTGCCCTCATCCAACCTATAAGATCGTTCACTGTGTCCTCCTGATGATTTTTCTTTTAAACGTCTTTACTATATAATTAACCTCTTCACTTTTTAGCACATATGCCGCAGCAAAGTAAACCACCGTACACACTGTGATTATAAGGGTAAGATACAGGGATTTTACGAGAAAATGCCCTGAGCTGTCCCACTGCCTGAGATTCACCAGATACCATCCGGCAACACCCATCAATACCGAAGACAGAAGCGTCTTCATAAAAGACCACACAATCCCTCTGATGGCGATGTGTTTGAGTTTCTTGTTTAGGAAATAAAACAAGGCAAGAAAGTTTGCCGAGGCCGACAGTGCATTTGCCAGCGCCAGACCTGCAAATGACAGGTGTTCCATCAGAATGACACTCATCGAGATATTTATGATAAGTGTGAACACGGCAGCCCTGACAGGTGTCTTTGTATCCTGCATCGAATAAAATGTCGATGCCACAACACGCACCCCAACCATAGCCCAAATCCCTGTGCAATAATAGAGCAGTGCTGTAGTAGTGCCTCGCATGGCCTGATAATCAAAGTGACCGTGCTGAAACAGTACATTTACAATGGGTTGACTTAACGAAATCAGCCCTATCATCGAGGGAATAGTAATCGAAAAGAGGAGTTTTAGAGAGAATGTAAAATCCTTCGTAAGGCTGTCGAAATCCCCTCTTGCCGCGTGTTCAGACAGCGACGGCAGTACGGCCATCCCCATGGCAACGCCAAAGACTCCAACGGGGAATTGAATCAGGCGCATGGCATAGTATAGGTATGTTATGCTGCCTGTGGGCAGATATGATGCCAAAATAGTGCTGATAAATATATTCAACTGCGACACCGACGTACCAATGGCAGCAGGCAGGACGAGCAGTCCGATTTGTTTCAGCCCGGGGTGGCTGAAGTTAAAACTTGGCCTTAATGAAAATTCATTTTTATAAAACGTCGGCACTTGTGAGGCAAATTGAAAGAATCCGCCAACCGTAACCCCTATGGCAACAACCATCGAGTGGTCTGCTAATACGAAATAAAGTGCGGCTATCGTTGAAATTATTCCAATATTAAACCATGTAGAGGCCATAGCGGGCACAAAAAAGATCTTCCGCGAGTTCAATGCGCCCATAACAATGGCTGAAATGCTTACAAAAAATAAAAAAGGAACCATTATGCGTGTAAGAAGGACTGTTTGGGTGAACTTCGCAGGGTTTGCAGAAAACCCGGGTGCAATTATATTCACTATTTGAGGGGCAAAGAAAATCCCCACTAAACAGACCAACCCTGACAAGACAGCGATAAACGTGAAGGCAGACCTGACTAACATGGCAGCAGCAGATTGTCCTTTAGTGGCATTATATTGTGAGAGAACGGGGATTACACCCGATGACATTGAGCCTTCAGCAAACAGTTCCCTAAGGAGATTCGGCACCCTGAATGCTACAAAAAAGGAATCAGACAACCCCCCTGCGCCCAAAAAACGGGCTACAAGCATATCTCTGGCAAAGCCCAGTATACGGCTGATTGATGTGGCAGCGGTCATGGAAAACGCTGACCTTGCTATAGCGCTCTTTTCAGTCACACTGGTCAGACTTCTCGGGAGAACCCTACCGTGTTTTTCAAGGCATTTCGCGCGTCTTCAATCGACAGGCCATCTTTCAGAAACCCCAGGGTGAGGGTAGTGAGTATTGCCCGCATCATATCGACAAAGTTGACATTATCTAGTTCGAGGGAATATAAGAACTCTGTGCTGGTGAGGGTCTTTTTCAGTTCTAAGTCATCCGGCAGCCGCTCCGCTATGAACCTGCTGTATGTCAGGACAGTTTGATTTGTGGCAAGCCAGTAAAACAGTGTATAGATGTAATCGACATAGAAGTTCGTCGAATACTCATCCATATTGAAGTTGGCAAGGGTTGTGAGAACCTCCTCTTTGAGGTCTTTTCTATAATCCACTATTGAATACTGCACCTCGCCGGTCAACACCTGCAGGGGTGAAAATTTCCAGTCCATATTGATTTGCCCTCAATGTAATATCTTCTAAATTTTCAGATTAGGTAGATGCCGGGCGTGTCAAGTTCAGGCAACCTCTCTATAACAACATACCGGCCCTCACTGGCGCAAGGCTGCCGCCTTTGGCTGCAAGACGGCCATTGACAAATACGTATTCTATGCCCTCCGGGGCACTCCACGGTTGTGCATAGTCTGATGTATCTCTGATTCGCTTTTCATCAAAGAGTGTGATGTCGGCATATGCGTTTTCCCTCAGCACTCCGCGGTCTTTTAATCCAAACGTCTCTGCAGGCAGGCCAGTAATCTTTCTTATTGCCTCAGTCAGGGGCATCAGTCCCTCAGACAGGACATATTTACTCAAATACCTGGGGAAACTCCCAAAGCCTCGCGGGTGCGGTTTTCCAGATTGACCATTTGAGCCATTGTGCTGTGAAATTGGTCTTATAGTGCTGTCAGACCCTACCATACAGTTCGGCAATGACAGTATGCGCCTCAGATTGTCCTCGTTCATTGAGAAAAATATAGCATCTACGGCAAGGCGTTCCTCAAGTAACAGGTCAATGGCGAAGTCTATGGGTTTAGCCCCTGCCCCTGCTGCGGCATCGGCGATGGTCATCCCCTCAAGGTGCCGGTTTTTTTCAGTTTTTACTGATGACACAAGGACTCCCTTCCAGTAGTCATCGTTTTCACGAAAGGCGGCAGTCTCCGCCTTGATTTTCTTTAACTCAGTGGGGTTTGACAACCGTGCCAGCTCTGCCTCGTCTCCGCCTTCATATGTCCACGAGGGGAGTGCCGTGTCCAGCGAGGTCTGTGAGGCCGTGTATGGATAGCGGTCACAGGTAATCTTGATACCCTCAGCGGCGGCGTCTGCAATTAACCTGAGTACGGCGTCAATTTTGTGCCAATTGTGCTTGCCCGCTGTTTTCAGGTGAGAGATGTGAATCTTTATGCCGGTTTGCCTTCCAATTTCGATGGTGTCTTCGATGGACTCTATAATGGCGTCGCTTTCGCTCCTCATGTGGGTTGCATAAATCAGGTCTGAGACGCCTGATTGTCTTATCAGTTCGATAAGCTCGGCGTTTGATGAGTATACGCCGGGTGAGTATATCAGGCCTGTAGACATTCCGATTGAGCCGTGAGTAACAGATTCCCGCAGAAGTGCCGCCATATTTGCAATATCTGCCCCTTCCGCCGCCTGGTTTTTGTATCCAAGCACAGAGGCACGGATGTTTCCATGCCCTGTAAGGGTGGAAAAATTTATGGCAGGTTTGGCCTCAGAAAGGACTTTGTTGTACTCTTTAAAGGTCTGCCAGCGCTTTTGTACCTTGTGAAGGAGGAATTCCTTCTCCAGATTCTGCCTTGCTTCATTGTAAATCGGCGCTGCTGAAAACCCGCAGTTGCCGTTTATCTCCGTTGTAACGCCCTGGAGGAGTTTAGAGTCTGCCTCAGGATGACTTGTAAGGCTGAACTCAGAATGGCTGTGTACGTCAATAAAGCCTGGGGAGGCGATAAGTCCATCGGCGTCAATAGTAAGTTCGGCTGCCGCGTTTACAGTGTCTGAGACGAAGGCAATCTTTTTGCCTGTGATCCCAATGTCAGCAGAGTACGGCTGCCTGCCGGTGCCGTCGTAAATTAGTGCATTTTTAATTAATATGTCTAACATAGTTCTCCTTAATTATTACTGTTGTCCGTTAGTTCGCCAAATATTTTTTCCGGTGAATTGATAATCTCCCCAAGCATGGGTATGGCAAGAGAGGCAGAAAGCCGTGCCCTGTCTATCAGTCCTGTGGGACGGGCATCAGCGGCCTTTTCCCTGAAATCACGCTTCAGCCGCAGGACAATTGCAGGAAATGCCTTTAAAGTCATACCAGTAATCTCCACAAAATCCGCAACCGACGACTTTCCGGCGGTCTTTCCCCGTGATTTTGATGAAGGCATCATCCTGTTTAACCCAGCAATCATGTCATCAACGCCTGTGGTGAGCATCAGGATTTTTGCACCTACTATCATCAGAAATACCCGAGCGGTCTTCACAATCGCATCATTAAGCCCCTCGTGAGTTATGTCCACACCGGCAAATGACACAATAACCCTGCCGCCGGTAAAACACAGCCCACTCATAAACGTTATGAACAGAAAAATGGAAACCGGCACAATGCCCCTGCGAACTGCCTTGTCAGGATATAGGAAAAAAAAACATGCAGCGGCTGCGCTTGATATAATAAAAAACTGTAGATCCTTCATTAAAAATGTGACCGCAATGAAAATCACATAAAGGGTAATCTTAAATTCAGGTGAAAATTTCATCTGCCGGTAATGTATTGGTGGCTGCCTATTTTTTATGTGCCGATGCCCTAGCGTACTGTGGGGAGTCAGGCAGTGAGCTAATGTACTTATTGATGCCGTAGGCGATGGCCCCGGCCAAAAGCTCCTTGTACTCATCAGTGCTAAGGAGTCTCTCTTCTGTGGGGTTAGTAATATATGATATCTCTACCAGGGCTGCTGGCATGGATGCCCCGACTAAAACATAGAACAATGCCTGTTTGACTCCATGGTCGGTTACGCCTCTGTGCTTTTTGCCGACTTTGGAGATAAGTGACTTTTGAATATAATGGGCAAGGTGCAGCGATTCATCACGCTTGCTCTCTCGCGCCAAAGATGCCAGAATGAGACCCAGGTCAGACTGCACCTCTTTCATCTGCTTCATGGAGATGGCATTCTCACGGGCAGCCACGCGCATGGCCTCATCGGAGTTGGAAAAGTTCAGAAAGTATGTCTCTATCCCCTTTATGGTTGGCGAGTTGTTTGCATTAGCGTGAATGGAGACAAATAAGTCTGCCCTCTTACCGTTAGCAATAGCAGTACGCTCATCCAACGATATGAACTGGTCGTCTGAACGTGTCATATGCACATCAAAATAATATTTTTCCCTGAGTAACCTTGCAAGCTGCTGAGATATATCGAGGACAACATCCTTTTCTTTGAGGCCGTTTTTGCTCAAAGCCCCGGGGTCGTGCCCGCCGTGCCCTGGGTCTATGACTATAGTCTTTCTGGTTATCATTGGTTCGCTCTGCCGTGCCGATTTGGTCTTGTGCCTGCCTGTTTCGATGGGTGGTTTGACTACCTCGTGAGTTTTCTCTGTAGTTCTATCGGTCTCAGGTATCTTTTCAGTTATTTTTTCATGTGTTTTTTCAGGTTCAGGCGCTTTCGCTAGTTCTTTAGCTGGTTTAGCTGCCTCTTTAACTACCTCTGGTTCTTTAACTACTTCCGGTTCTTTAATCGGTTCTTTAGTAATTGCGGCTTCTTTGGTTACTGAGGTTACCGGCGGTTCATTAGCTGCACCTGCAGTTGCGGCTGGGGCATCTGCGGGTTTATCAATGCTGTCCTTTTCGGCTGGGGCTGCCTCTCTTACCCCGTATATATCTACAACAAGTCTGTCTGGATTTATTAATGTGAAAATCTTATAGTCCTCGTAATTGTCAAGGTCAACAACTACCCTGACTGTTTCCTTGTCGAACTGTCCGACCCGGATTCTTTTGACGATTGAGTTATCGACATCGACTTGCCTCTTCATAAAGTTCAGCACTGAGGCATGTTCGATATCGAAATATATCTTCTTGCTGTCTTTAAGCTCGCCTTTTTTGAATTTTGTCAGAGAAACAAGGTCGATGACGACTCGCACATAGTCCTTTGAGGCAAAATAGCGGATGTCTTTTATCTGAGTTATAGGCGTAGCGCTGGCGCGCGACATGCCATAATAACATCCTATGGCAACGCATACAAACAGAACGATATATAGGAAACGGCGCAGCATCAGACCGCCTTGACCCCCTTAAGAGACGGCAGAGCCTCAAGAATAGTCTTTTCGACCCAATTTTTCATCGTAAGACCAGACATTGGGCATGTCTCGCATGAACCGAGCAGCTTAACATACAACATATCGTTCTTCACGCCGATGACTTCAATCCCCCCGCCCTCGGCCTTGAGCTTTTCACTAACCTTTTCTATAACTCTGTCCAGAGCTTCTTTATCCACTATGTATTCAACCTCATACTTAATTATATCACATAGCTCACTATTTTACTAATACATTTATACGTATCGGCGCACAATAATATTTCTTTAGGAAAAGACAGTCTGGGGTGAGCTCATTATTGTTACTGAGACCTTAGCGGTCTGACAACATCATGTCTATATTCCCTGTCAGATTGAGCTTAATATTTCCTATTAGTTCGATAGCGTTAAACTGCCCGTCCTGCCATGGGTAATAAAGCTGTATGGCACGTGATGAGCCGCTCTTATCGCGTACAGGCTGGGAAGTAAGCCTTAAAGACCTTGTAACCAGCGCACTTGCAATATCTTTATACGCTGAAGCACACACTTGCTGCATGTTGTCGGCTGCGTTTGATGAACACCAGTTCTTCCACGCTGTTAAGCGGCAATCATCGTGTACTTTGACTGTAAGCTCCTTCATGTTTGAAAGCCGGTAGCTTACCACTATGTATGCCCCTGTTGAGTGCATGGAGGCATAAGCGCTGCCTCTTAAATCCAGACCGGCCTGAGTAAGCTCTGTAAGAGCTTTATCAATATCTATATTCTTATCAAGAGGAAAGACAGCCTCTACGTGCTGTATAAGCATAAAAACAGGTTTATCAGCGCTTTGGTCAGCTCCTGCATCCCCTCGTTTGTTTTTTACTTCAATGGTGCGCACTAGTTCCTGTAAGTTTAGACGGCCTGTTTTATTTTTTACGATGTCGTCCAGATGTTTGACTTTTTTATCAATTTCTTTAGATGCCTTTACAGCGTCTGCATCATCAGCTCTTAGCGTTCCCTGTATAACTGCGATATCTGGTTTGAGGACAGCGTTGCACTCTGAGTTTATCTGTTTATTGTAAGCCCTCATTATAAATGTATATTTGGAATTCTGCACATCGGACAAACCTTTTTCCTGTGCCAAGAGATCACCAGTCAAAATTATCAGGCACACAACAAAACAAAAGCCAAATTTCACTATAGTCATAGGGCACTCTCCTTAATACAAAATTGTAATACCCATACAGTTATGTCAGTATTTACCGTCAGGGATATTTTACCATAATGACATGTTGTTTTTCAGGGCAATTAAGTCTGCGATACCACATTTAAAACCTCGTAAGCCATGTTGTGCGCCTCCTAAACTATATGCTATTTCAATCGTTTTATGTTAAAATCCACCTAATGTTAGAAGATAATAATAAGGCAATGACCGCAGACCCCTCAATTCTCGGTGTAAAGAGATACTCTCTGGCCGACAGAAAGAGCAAGGTAGCCATTGAGAAGATTGGCAGACCATATGAGCGTGGTGGGCTTTTTTGGGAGTTCTTATCAAGCCTCCCAGATATTCTTGCAGCGGCAGACCTGAGGCGTGCGGCAGCGCGTATCTCTGAAGCGCACAAAAATGGCCGTCCAGTCATTCTGGGCATGGGCGCTCACCCTATTAAAGTCGGCATATCACCCATTATCATAGACCTGATGGAGCGCGGCATTATAACTGCCCTTGCCACAAACGGGGCGTCTATTGTGCATGACTTCGAGCTTGCCTATGCCGGGTTTACATCCGAGGACGTAGCGGCAGAGCTGTGTAAGGGACAATTTGGCATGGCCGAAGAGACCGGCGTTATGCTTAATACCGCTATCGTTAAAGGTGTTGAAAAAGGTCTTGGGCTTGGGAAGGCAATCGGCTCTTTTATTCTCCATGACAAGGCCATTAAAAATAAGGAGATCAGCATCTTTGCGCGCGCCTGTGAGTTAGGGCTGCCCGTAACGGTGCATGTCGCAGTTGGAACTGACATCATTCATATGCACCCGGAAGCCGATGGAAGGGCTATAGGGGAGGGAAGCCTGCGGGATTTTCGTCTCCTTGCTACGCTTATCAGAGGGCTTGAGGGCGGTGTGTTCATAAACCTTGGCTCTGCCGTTATAATACCGGAGGTCTTTATGAAGGCACTTAATCTGGCTAGAAATACCAGCCCCGGCGATAATATTGAGCGCTTTACAGCCATTAATATGGACTTTATAAGCCACTACAGGGCGCAGGTCAATGTGCTGAAAAGACCGGCCCACAGCAGCGATTCGGCCATTAACCTCATAGGCCACCATGAGATAATGTTCCCGCTCTTAGCGGCTGCCATTAAAGAAACCCTGAAAGGACAAGACGGCGATGGAAGTTAAAAAGCTACTAGATGAGTCAAATCAGTATATTATGGACACATATAAGCGTTTTCCGGTTGTGATGGTCAAGGGCAGAGGGATGAAGCTCTGGAGCGCCGACGGCAAGGAGTATCTGGATTTTATGGCCGGTATTGCCGTAAACATACTGGGACACTGCCACCCACGTCATGTAGTCGCCATTCAGAAACAGGCACAGAAGCTCGTGCATGTATCAAACCTGTACCACAACGAATTTCAAATAAAGCTGGCCAAGCTGCTGTGTGATTATTCATTTGCCGACAGGGTATTCTTTTCTAATTCCGGCGCTGAGGCAAACGAGGCAGCGATAAAGCTGGCAAGAAAACACTCGAAAGGACGTTTCGGCGTGGAGAAAATCGGTATAATCACCGCATTAAATTCGTTCCACGGCCGCACGCTGGCAACACTGACGGCTACGGGGCAGCCGAAATTTCACGTCGGCTTTGAACCGCTTTTGCAGGGGTTTTCCTATGTCCCGTTTAACGACTATGAGGCCCTTAAGTCGGCTATCGATGAGAACACCTGTGCCGTTATGCTTGAGCCGATACAGGGTGAGGGCGGCGTTAAAATGGCCACAGATAATTATTTTAAACATGTCCGTGACCTCTGTACCAGACTAGGGATTTTGTTGATCTTCGACGAGATACAAACCGGCACAGGCAGGACAGGGACGTTGTTTGCCTATGAGCAATACGGCATAGAGCCAGACATTCTGACACTTGCTAAGGGGCTTGGAGGCGGTGTACCAATCGGGGCAACGCTGGCACGTGAGGAAGTGGCAAAGGCATTTACCGCTGGAAGCCACGGCTCTACATTCGGCGGTAACCCGCTTGCCTGCGCAGCTGCCCTTGAAACGCTTGAGACCCTGCTTGAGGACGGCATCATGCTCAGTGAATGCAGGAGAATGGGGGAGTATTTCATGGATTCTCTCCTGAAATTACAGAAACAGTTCCCCAAGGTAATCACAGATGTCAGAGGAAAGGGGCTGTTAATCGGCATGGAGCTTACCAGGGATTGCTCAATGGTGGTTCAGGCATGTTTTGAGCGCGGTGTATTAATAAACTGTACGGCAGGAAACACGCTGAGATTCATGCCCCCTTTGATCGTGACGGAGGAGGACATTGACCGCCTTGTAACCGTGTTAAAAGAGATAATGGAGCGGCTGTCGTGAAAAAAAGGGACTTCCTTACTATAAGAGACTTTACGGCCTCTGAAATTACCGCGCTGCTGGATAGGGCAACAGAGTTTAAAAGCGGAAAGGCAGCGGGCAAAAAACCCCTGCTTGGGCGCAGCATAGGGATGTTGTTTTATAAGACCTCAACCAGAACAAGGGTTTCATTTGAGGTTGGCATATACCAGCTTGGCGGGCAGCCGCTTTACCTCACACAAGGTGAGAGCCAGTTAAGCAGAGGTGAGCCGATTGCAGACACTGCACGTGTGTTTTCACGCTATCTCAACGGTATAGTCATACGCACGTTTGAGCATAAGATCGCAGCCGAATTTGCCGCGTATTCGTCTGTCCCTGTGATAAACGGCCTTACCGACACACACCATCCATGCCAGATTCTGGCTGACTTAATGACAATAAAAGAAAAAAAAGGCCGCCTCAAAGGCATTAAGATTGCCTACATAGGAGACGGCAATAACGTGGCGAACTCCTTGATAGAAGGGGCAGCACAAATGGACATGGAACTAAACATTGCCTCACCTGAAGGCTATGCCCCGGCGCCAGACATATTAGACACACAGGCCCGTATAAACGTTGTGCAAGACCCGAAAGACGCCGCCACAGGCGCCGATGTCCTCTATACCGATGTCTGGATAAGCATGGGCGACAAGGACGACATCGCAGATAAACAACAGAAATTCGCAGGCTATCAAATAAACGACAACCTCCTGTCATACGCCAAACCTGATTGCATAGTGTTGCACTGTCTTCCAGCGCACAGGGGACAGGAGATAACCGCCTCTGTCATCGAAGGCCCTCAAAGCGCCGTATTTGACCAGGCAGAAAACCGTCTTCACACGCAAAAGGCCGTGCTGGAAATGCTGATTGAATGATGTTGTAACAAAAATAATATGTCACAGGGAAACAAACTGTCAGATAAAGTGATGATAATACCCCTTGGCGGGGTCGAGGAAATCGGCGCGAACATGACCTTGTTCGAGACACACAACGACATGATTATCGTCGATACCGGACTGATGTTCCCCGATGATGACCTGCTTGGCGTTGACTTCGTTATCCCCGACTACGGTTATGTCATCGAGAGAAAGAACAAACTCAGGGGAATAATAATAACGCACGGTCATGAAGACCACACAGGGGCGCTGCCCTTTCTCCTTCGCGACCTCGGCACCGCTGTTCCTGTCTATGGCACTTCGCTTACGCTTGGCCTGATCAAAGACAAAATAAAAGAACATAACGTAAAGAATATTAACTTCGTTAAAATAAAGCCCAAGGACAAGGCAGAGCTTGGCGATTTTGTAGTGGAATTCATCAGGGTAACTCACAGCATAGCAGACGGCGTGGGGCTTGCTATCACCACCCCTGCCGGAGTAATAATTCACACCGGGGATTTTAAGTTTGACTCCTCGCCGGTGGATAACGAACTGCTGGATTTCGGCAGCTTTTCAGAATATGGAGAAAGAGGCGTCCTTGCCATGCTCTCAGACAGCACAAATGCTGAAAAACCCGGCTTTACCCCGTCAGAAAAGATTGTAAAACGGGCATTTCATGACATATTTTCAAAGGCTGGCGGCAGGATCATCATAGCCACCTTCGCGTCAAACATCCACAGGATTCAGCAGGCCATAGATGTTGCCGCCGAATTTGGTAAAAAGATCATCCTCTGCGGCAGGAGCATAATCTCTAACGCCAAGATTGCCATTGACCTGGGCTACCTGACAATGAACGGCAACTCATGGCTGAAAGTAGAGCAGATTAACTCCCTTGCCCCGAACGAGACCGTTATCATCACAACAGGCAGCCAGGGCGAACCTATGAGCGTTCTGACACGCATAGCAATGAACGAACACAAACACATCAAGGTTGCCCCGGCAGACACAGTAATAATCTCCGCGCGGGCAATCCCTGGAAACGAGCGCGCAGTGGGCAGGATTATTAACCACCTATTCAGGCGTGGCGCTAATGTCATCTATGACAAAATCTCCGAGGTGCATGTCTCAGGGCACGCCTCTCAGGAGGAGCTGAAACTGATGATAAACATAGTTAAGCCCCGTTATTTCATACCCATTCATGGAGAATACAGACACCTCGTCTATCACTCCAAGCTGGCAGAGGGACTTGGCATCCCGCGCCAAAACATCTATATATTGGAAGATGGCTGCGTCCTTGAGCTGTCTCAAACTGGGGCGTCCCGTATAAACAGTGTACCGGCTGGTCGTGTGTCTATCGAGGGCAAAGGCTTTGGCGATATAGGCGACATGATTCTTAAAGACAGGAGGCGGCTGGCCCAGGACGGTTTTGTCATCGTAGTCCTGACAGTCAACAAGGAAACAGGCCGCGTAGAGGAAGGCCCAGAATTCATTACAAAGGGTTTTATATTTGAACACAACACAGGCGACATGGCAAAGGAGGCGGCTAATATTATCTACTCTATTGCCGCCAATCCAGACGAAGGCACGCACGGCGATATGAACGTCCTGCACGCGAAAATCCTGAGTGCCCTGAAGAAATACATTAGAAATAAGACAGACAAGCGTCCTATGATAATGCCGGTTATAGTGCCGGTATAAGCGCAAGCCATGTTAAGATAACGGGAGATATAACGCAGATGGAAATCCTACAGTCAATTCTGATGGGAATAGTGCAGGGGGTTACCGAGTTTCTGCCGGTAAGCAGCACCGCCCATCTGATTCTCGTGCCGTGGTTTTTGGGCTGGGGGGGCGTAATTAACTCGATGTCCTTTGATATAGCCCTGCATGTGGGCACGTTGTTAGCGCTGCTGATAGTGTTTTTCAAGGACTGGCTAGAGATACTGCTGAGGAAGCAGAGGCTCTTAATGCTCCTTGTAATAGCCACAATACCGGGGGCGGTTGTGGGTAAGCTCCTTGATAAATTTGTAGACTCCCATCTTAGAAGCCCCTGGGTAATTGCGGCTTCCCTCGTAGTGGTCGGCATCGTTATGTATCTTGCAGAAAAACAGAGCATTAAACTCACCGGAGTGAACGACCTGTCGGTCACTGACGCGGTGATTATAGGCGTGTCGCAGGCAATAGCCATAATCCCCGGTGTTTCCAGAAGCGGGATAACCATATCAAGCGGTCTTATTCTGGGAATGAAGAGGGATGAGGCCGCCCGTTTTTCATTTCTCATGTCAACGCCGATAATTGCCGGGGCGGCAGCGCTGCACGGCATTCACATGCTTAACGGCAGGGGCGAGGCGATAGACCCGAAGATTTTCATTGCCGGAGTTGCGGCCTCTTTTGTGGCTGGGTTAGTTGCTATCACGTGGTTTCTAAAATTTCTGAAAAGATTCTCTTTGACATTTTTTGTCTATTACCGGTTTGTCCTTGCAGTGGTCGTAGTATTGGGAATATGGCTGAAGAAATCGTAACTAATCAGAGAAACGAAATAAGGGGAGTTATAGCCGCCTTATTTGCCGTATTTTGTGCTGTGAGCCTGTTTACACATGATAAGTGGGACCCGTCGCCGTTTACATACACGAATCTTCATCCTCGAAACTATGCAGGCGTTGTGGGGGCATACTTCTCTGACTCGGCGCTTTCACTGATTGGGACGTCTGCTTTTGTGATACCTCTGACGGCATTTATTTACGGCATAAGAAGGCTGCTTGGGGCAAGGAAAAGGGCTGAGATTGTTGTAGGCTTGATGATATTCATCGTGTCTTTTTCGATGGTGCTGTCGCTTTCTGCTATGATATTCGATACGAATACTATAAAGGGTGGGCTTGTCGGTGATGCCATTACCCATTTATTGGATACGTTTTTCTCCATGGTTGGGGCTTTTATAATAAGCCTTGCCGCCCTGTTTACATCAATAATGCTGATGCTTCCACTTAAATCATCGTCATTAGTAATGACAAGGCCTGAACAGGTTATACCCGAAACTCCGGTTGTCAGCCCTGACATCGTAGTTGAGCCAGTAAAAGCAGCCGTTAAAGACAAGAAAACGCCTAAGCCGCCGGAGGAAGAGGTCAAGGAAGAGGTCCAGCACGAGCTAAAAATAATCACTCACACGCCCGAAGAGACCCGCCACGAAGAGCCGCCAACTGAAACAAGGCCTGAAACAAGAATGGTCAGGCAAGCCCTCTCCGCTATCCCCTCTATACAGGCAGCTCATGAAGCTGACATGTACGCGCTGCCCGGCACAGAGCTGTTGAGCGTGGCACAGGTACAAAACAGGGAAATCTCAAAGGATGAGCTGCAGCGGGCGGCTACAATTCTGCGGGAAAAACTATCAGACTTCGGCGTCGAGGGGAAAATCTCCCAGGCACACCCCGGGCCGGTAATCACCATGTATGAGTTTGAGCCAGCGCCCGGCGTAAAAATCAGCAAGGTCGTAGCCCTGTCAGACGACCTGGGCCGTGCTATGGGCGGCATAAAGGTCAGGGTATCCCTGATACCCGGTAAAACCCCCATAGGCATAGAAGTCCCCAACGAACACAGAAACATCGTAAGCCTAAAGGAAATCATAGCCTCTGATAAGTTCACAAAGAAGGCATCGCTCCTCACCCTGTCACTTGGTAAGGACATCTACGGCAACCCCATCGTAGAGGACCTTGCGCGAATGCCCCATCTCCTTGTTGCAGGAACAACCGGCTCAGGCAAGAGCGTGGCGGTCAACTCCATGGTAATGAGCATTTTATATAAGGCCAAGCCCACAGAGGTGCGAATGCTGATGATAGACCCGAAACTCCTTGAGCTGTCTATCTATGAAGGGATACCGCATCTGGTATCAAACGTGATAACCAATCCGAAGGAGGCCTCAGACGCCTTAAAAAAGATGCTCCTTGAAATGGAGCGGCGCTACAGGCTGATAGCCGAACACGGGGCAAGAAACATTGATATGTTTAACGCCTCAGTGCCAGAAGCTGAGAAACTGCCCTACATAGTGATAATTATAGATGAGCTAGCAGACCTGATGTTCACGGCGGCTAAAAATGTGGAAGACTCCATAGTGCGCCTCGCGCAGATGGCAAGGGCAGCCGGAATGCACCTGATAGTGGCCACGCAGCGCCCATCTGTAGATGTCATAACGGGAATAATCAAGGCAAACTTCCCATCAAGAATAGCCTTCATGGTGTCTTCAAAGGTGGATTCGAGGACGATACTTGACACACACGGGGCAGAGAAATTACTAGGGCGCGGCGACATGCTGGTACTAAGCCCTGGGGCAAAGATTCAAAGGGTACACGGCGCCTTTGTTACTGAGGAGGAGATAAAGGCTGTGGTTGACTATGCCAGGGCGCAGGGCAGCCCAGACTATACATTCTTTGACTCGTTAGTGGTGGAGGAGGCAGGCGGCTCAGATGAGACCTCCCAGGAAGAAAAGGACGAGATATATGCCGAGGTCATAAGATATGCCCGTGATGTGGGTGAGGTCTCCATATCATCAATACAGCGGCGTTTTAAGATAGGCTACAACCGCGCGGCAAGGATTGTGGAGATAATGGAGACAGATGGACTCATAGGCCCATCAAAAGGGGCAGGCAAACCCCGCAACTTTGTCTCGGACTAATTCTTCCAACACTTGAATCAGGCCTTGAGCCTTGCCATATCCGTGTGGGGAATAAACATTGCCCCCTGCAACTCGTTCATAAACCCTATGTCTTCGTTCATCTCCTTATATGTTATCAGGTCTGTTATCACTGATATATCATCAAGGAGGCGGCGGTCACGAAGGAGCTGTCCTGCACCGGTAAGCGAGGCATTTTCTATGTGTACAATCCGGTCTTCTGATACATCGGGCAGCAGCCCCAGTGTTTTTACGTCTTTTGCCTTAATATGCGTACCAAGTGCGCCTGTCAGGATAAACTTGTCTATCTCTGAAAAGCTCAACCCTACCGTGCTTGTCATAACGCAGAGAAGGGTAAACATCGCCGCCTTTGACAAGAGAAAATTGTTTATCTCGGTTTGATAGACAACTAACTGCCTGCCGTTGTCGTATTCGTATAAACGAAACCCGGGGCCTTGTGCGTCTGTGACTACGTTTTTCTTCCCAGCTATTAATGCCCCGTTTTGCCCGATTATGCCTGCCTCGTACAGGCTTGCAATAAGGCTTACCATCCCTGTGCCGCAGATGCGCTCCGGGGGAGCGCCGCCTATTGTCTGTAGCTTTACGGTATGAGTTGAATCTATAGACACATCGCATATTGCCCCATCAGCCGCCCGCCCGCCTATCCCGGAGATTCCCTCGTCAAATGCAGGCCCTCCAGCCCCCGCCCCAACCAGTATCCAGTCCTTTGTCCCTACTGCTATCTCTACGTTTGTGCCGATGTCAAGCAGTACGCAAGGCGCCTCAGCCTTATATATGCCAGATGCAATTATGCCAGAGACAATATCACCGCCAACGTAGCTGCCAGAGTTTGGAAACAGGTATATTACCCCTTCGGGATGGATATCTATTGCCAGACTTGCCGGAGACTGAAACCCCGGCGCGTTCACCACGGGGATGTACGGGCTTGTGGGGATGTTATTGACTGGCAGGTTCAGCAAAAAATGCGTCATCGTGGTATTAGCGGCAACTACAAGGGCGTGGACGGCTGCTATTGCGGCGTCTACCCGAAGGGAGTTGATAATGGTATTAATTGCCTCAATCAGACAGTCATGAAGCTCCACAGCCCCGCCCTGCATCGAATAGAACATTCGTGTAAGGATGTCCGCCCCATAGCGCGTCTGTGGGTTTGTCATGACGTGCTTAGATAAAACCAGGCCGGTATCAAGGTCAATTAACTCCCCCCAGATGTTGGTGCTTCCAATGTCAAGCGCCACGCCATACGCCCGCTGGTGCTGTCCTAAGAATACTATCCTGTTATAACCACCACTGACAGGGGCAAGCAGGCCGGTTAAACTATAATCATTATTGCGTAATATTGAAGGCAGCGCCCTGAGAATACTAAGCGGGATATGCAGGTGCGGCTGTCCCAGTGCGGCTTTAACTCTGGCCGCGTCTGAGGTGTTGTCTGTCAGTGACGGCGCGTTTAGTAAAGCTGAGAATTTCCACACTAGTGGATTCATGGCTAATTTGAGTACATCACCTTTCCCATGTCTGAGATATCGTACCCTCCCATTTGAAGGGTAGTCTGCCTGAACGCAGTGTCAGTGCGAATTATATCAAACAGTGCCTCAACCATAGGAAGTGCATAGGAGTCCTGCGTTAAAACGAAATCATAGCGCTCCTTCGCAACCGGAATAAAATCAAGACCAAGCGCTATGGCAGCCGTTAATATCCCCATCCCTGTGTCAGCGCGCCCGCTGGCAACGGCTGAGGCAACGGCCATGTGCGTATATTCTATTGTGTCATAACCTCTGATCTTCTGCCCCGGAATCCCGCGTTCTCTCAGACACTTGTCCGTGAGGAGCCTCGTGCCGGTTCCCGGCTGCCTGTTAATAAACACAATATCTTCTCTTGTCAGGTCGTCAATTGTGGAGATATGTTTAGGATTTCCCGGCCTTACAATAAACCCCTGCTCCCTGTAGACGAGGTTGACAAGAATGACTTTTTCATCAGGCAGGTATTTTTCGATAAATGGAATGTTGTAAAGACCTGTCTGCTCATCAAGCAGGTGTGTCCCTGCAATGTGGGCCTCGTGTTTTTTTATTGCGATTATGCCGCCCATCGAACCCACATGGGCGGAAGACAGCGAGTACTGCGGGTATTTTCTCTTAAGGAAATTATATAAGACATCCAGCGTATTGTCGTGGCTGCCTATGCAGACAATGGTGTTGAGGATATCGCCTTTCGGTCGCATCAGCGACAGATTGACCTCTGAGGCCGCCCCAACCCCTTCTGACATAGCCGGGATTACCAGCATTGCATCTGCCCTGACCAGGGACATCATTACTCCAGCACCACGTCCAAGTGGCGTGGCCACAAACCTGTTGCCTACCTTGCCGACCTTTACGCGGACAAACTCCTCCTGCCCTATCGCCGAACTTATCGTCCTGCCGATTACTGCTGGGATGGTCTCAACCGCCTGAGCGCTTAGTCCAAGCCATTTTTGTATCAATGGTTTTATAAATAAATCTATGGTTATATAAGCGCTGACCGGGTAGCCGGGAACTCCGGCAACGGCACATCTGCCTATTGTGCCCAGAATGAGCGGCCTGCCGGGTTTGATATTTACACCGTGCAGGATACACTGCCCAAGGTCTTTTATCACCGTTGAGGTATAGTCGCGCGAACCGGCTGATGAACCAGCGATGATTAATACGAGGTCATGCACCCTTACCGCCTCACTTACTGCGGCTTTTATCTCAGACAGGTCGTCTTTCACTATTGGATAGCATATGGCCGATGCGCCGGAAGCGTTTATCAACCCTTGCAGCATCGCAGAGTTGGAGTCAATTATCTTACCCTTTGTAAGCGGCACACCCGGGGTGACAATCTCGCTGCCCGTTGGGATAATCGCCACAGACGGTCTTTTCCTGACCTTAATCTGAGTATGCCCGCCTGCCAGCGCTGCCCCTATGTCTATTGCCCTGATTTTGTGATTTTCAGGCAGAATAAGCTCTGTTGCAACAATATCCTCGCCTATGACCCTGATATGCTGATACGGCGCTGCGGCCTTTATGATTTCAATAGCTTTATCTTCGAGAGAGCTCGTCACCACATTTACGTCTTCTATCATGATAACTGCGTTAAAACCATCGGGAATCGGCTCACCCGTATTTATATATACCGCATCGCCTGGAATCCTAAGCTGCACGGGGGTAGTCTCAGATGCCCCAAATGTCGCGTCAAACCTGACGGCATAGCCGTCCATCGCCGAGGAATGAAAAAACGGTGAGGACACAAGGGCAGTTACCGGCTCAGCCGTAATCCTGTCCATCGAGGCGGCTGCTTCAACGGCCTCACCCGGAAATACTGCTAAGATGCCCTGTTCAGCGAGAAAGGAAAACCACTTTCTCAGCGCCTCGTCTAATGGTATGCTGTCAATGAATATGCTGCCTGCCCTAATTGTAGATTACCCCGCTGCCTTTTACTATGTTTCCTATTATAAATGTCCTCTGGCCCATGCCGTTGAGGATTTCAACGGCACGAGCAGCGTCTTCCTTTGGCGTTACTATCGTATAGCCTATGCCCATGTTAAATGTCTTAAACATTTCATCTTCTGCGATGATGCCTTTGTTTCTTATCAGGCCGAATATCTTAGACGCTTCCCACGAAGACTTATCAATTGATGCGCCAAACCCGGCAGGTAATATGCGCGGCAGGTTGCCGGTTATCCCGCCTCCGGTTATATGTGCCATGCCCTTTATTTTCAGTTCGCTCTTTAGTGAGAACACTGCCTTTACATATATCTTAGTCGGCGTCAACAGCTCCTCTCCTATTGTCTTGCCAAGTTCAGGGATGAAGGCATTAACATCATGGCCTTCTGTCTCAAAGAATAATTTTCTTGCCAGCGAGTAGCCGTTACTGTGAAGCCCAGACGACGCCAGACCAATAACCGTATCGCCTTCCACTATGGATGAGCCGTCTATGATTTCAGGTTTGTTTACAGCACCGACGCAAAAACCCGCCACATCGTATTCACCGTTTGAATAAAAGCCGGGCATCTCGGCTGTCTCACCGCCAATCAGCGCGCAGCCAGCCTCTTTACATCCCTCAGCAATCCCCTTGATAATCTCCCCCGCTGTGTGTGGATCAAGGGAAGATACTGCCAGATAATCCAGAAAAAACAGCGGCTCTGCCCCTGAGGTAAGCACATCGTTTACGCACATTGCAACAAGGTCTATGCCAATCGTATCGTGCCTTCCGGCCATGAACGCTATTTTTAATTTTGTGCCCACACCATCCGTACCGCTCACAAGCACGGGTTCTGTAAATTTGGTAATGTCAAGCCTGAACAAGGCACTAAATGACCCTATGTCTGTGAGTACCTCTTTTCTGAATGTCTTTTTTATTAATGGAGCAATGTCTTTAATGAATGTGTCGGCCTTGTCTATATCAACCCCTGAGTCTTTGTATGTTAATGAGGCTGGGGGATTAGATTTGCCGGTGTCAATCATTGTACTGCCTGGTTATTATGCAGTTGCGGTTCATCTATTGTTTTAGAGCAGGCAATTGCCTCAAGCGCTACGCGTGCTGCCTCAGATTGGGCTGATTTTTTGTTCTTGCCGCTGCCTGACCCCATACATTTACCGCCTAAGTAGACCTCGTAAACAAAGTCTTTATCATGGTCGTTGCCGGACTCTAAGGCGAGCTTATATTCGGGCAGCGAGGAAAATAGTTTTTGGCTGATCTCCTGTAGTTCGGTCTTGTAATCGAAAGATGTGTGGCTGCTCAACACCTGAGTTAATACAGGCTGATAGAGTTTTATGATAACCGTCTTAGCCGTATCGTAGCCGCCGTCAAGGAATACAGCGCCAAAGATTGCCTCAAGGGTATTTGCAAGCAGAGAGTGTTTTTCCCTGCCGCCGGTCATCTCCTCGCCCTTGCCAAGTTTTAGATATTGTCCAAGATTCATATCAAGCGCCAGTTGGGAGAGAATCTTTTTTGATACAAGGTAGGATTTCAATCTTGACATCTCAGATTCAGAGAAGATGGTATGGACTAGCTTATTGTTTTTTTTGCAGAAGACCTTTTCAACATACAGGGTCTCTGAGATGGCAAGCCCCAGGACGGAGTCTCCCAGGAACTCTACCCTTTCATTGTATTGCTGCGACTTGTCAAGACACTCGTGATAGTATGAGCGGTGTGTAACGGCCTCAACGAGCAGTTCCTTGTCGTTAAAATAGTAGTTTAGCGACTGCTCAAGCGCTGTTAGCAATGCTGGGAGTACCATGAGTTAAAATATCGTTCTCTTAAACACTATACAGGCGTTTGTGCCTCCGAAACCGAAGGAGTTCGACAGTGCGTATTCAATGTCGGCCTTGCGTGCCTTATGAGGGGTATAGTCAAGGTCGCAGAGCGGGTCTGGGTTGTCAAGATTTATCGTTGGGGCAATGATGTTGTTACAGATGCTCAACACTGAAAACACAGCCTCCACGCCGCCTGCCGCCCCTAACAGATGCCCTGTCATGGATTTAGTCGAGCTTATGGCAAGCTTATAGGCATGGTCTTTAAACAATTTTTTTATCGCCATTGTCTCAAGTTCATCGTTAAACTTTGTCGATGTGCCGTGGGCGTTTATATAGTTGATTTGCTCCGGTTGAATTTGGGCGTCCTTTAGGGCTGCTCTCATGCACCTGAAAGCGCCGTCGCCGTCGATAGAGGGAGTTGTAATGTGATATGCGTCGCTGCTCATTCCGTAACCACAGAGTTCTGCGTATATCCTTGCCCCTCTTTCCTGGGCGCTCTCAAGGCTCTCAAGTATTACTATACCTGCCCCTTCACCCATAACAAAACCATCACGGTCAATGTCGAACGGGCGGCTTGCCTTTTCCGGGGCGTCATTTCGCCTTGACAGGGCCTTCATAATAGTAAAGCCTGCAACGGCAAGCGGGGATATTACTGACTCAGTGCCGCCTGCTATCATGGCGTCTGCCTCGCCGCGCTGGATTATCTTGTATGCATCTCCTATGGCGTGATTGCCGGAGGCACAAGCGGTAGCAACGGCAGAGTTTGGGCCTTTGGCGCCATATCTCAGCGATACATTACCGGCGGCCAGATTGATTATCAACATGGGGATGAAAAAAGGCGAGACCTTTCTGTGACCACCTTCTAAATATGCCTTGTGGTAGTGCTCAATGGCAGGGAGTCCGCCGATGCCTGAGCCTATCAACACACCCACCCTTTCTGCATTTTCTTCTGTTATCTTCAGTCCCGAATCATTTAAGGCCATCTCAGAGGCGGCCATTGCAAAATGAATGAACCTGTCCATCTTTTTTACTTCTTTTGGATGAATATAGTCTTCCGGGACAAAGTCTTTCACCTCGCCGGCTATTTGCACGGGGAGATTCGGGTCGTTATAGCGTGTAATCCTGCCTATGCCGGAGACACCTGCAAGGACTGCGTTCCATGATTTCTCTACACCAATCCCCAACGGCGTTATCATACCAAGCCCTGTTATGACTACCCTTTTTTTCTCCATTCAGTTCTCCATTCAGGCCGCTATCTTTCTGATATTAACCAAGTTTGCCCTTTATGTAATCTACTGCGTCCTGCACCTTTGTTATTTTCTCAGCAGCTTCGTCGGGTATCTGAATACCGAATGCCTCCTCGAAGGCCATTACCAGTTCTACATTATCAAGGGAATCCGCCCCCAGGTCTTCTATGAATGACGATTCCAGCTTTATCTGCCCGACATCTATGCCAAGCTGTTTAGAGATTATTTCCTTAACCTTTCCTTCTATTTCTGCCATTTGACTGACCTCCATATTTTTTATTCATTATTCAGAACCACCTGAATTATATGCCACATCTATACAGCGCGGCACTTATATCACATATACATACCGCCATTTACGTGAATCACGTTCCCTGTAATGTAACGAGCCTCCGGTGAGACCAGAAAGGCTACGGCGTTAGCAACATCATCAATTTCCCCGAACTGCCCTATGGGTATTGCCGCAAGCATATCCTCCTTCACTTTTTCCGGCAGGGCATCTGTCATCGCCGTTTTGATAAAGCCCGGCGCTACGGCATTTGCAGTTATGCCGCGCTTGGCGTATTCCTTTGCTGTGGTCTTTGTAAGACCTATAATGCCTGCTTTGGAGGCGGAGTAATTCGCCTGCCCTGCGTTGCCCATAAAGGCGACCACAGAGGCTATGTTGACAATTCGCCCGTACCTCTGTTTAGACATTAGCTTTACGGCCTCTTTTGAACATAAAAACACACTCTTGAGATTTATATTTATAACGGCGTCCCAGTCCTCGTCCTTCATTCTCATTATCAGCGCATCGCGGGTAATGCCGGCGTTGTTTACCAGAATATCAAGTCTGCCGAAGGCCTCGCTGATTTGTGCAAAGGCAGAGGTGACCTCCACAGAGTTCGATACATCAAACTTTAAAGGCATCGCCTTAACCCCGAGGGCCTCCATTTCGGTGGCTACAACCTTTGCCTCTTCGATGTTTACGTCAGAGATGACCACGTTTACACCCTTTTTGGCAAGCGCAAGGGCTATTCCTTTTCCAATCCCTCGTGCAGAGCCGGTTACTAATGCCGTCTGCCCCATCATTGTACCACTCATTGTTCTACTGGCTGGTATATCTGCATCCAATGAAATACACCTCCAATTTTATTACACAGCAATTACAGCATGTAATATTAGCAAACTACTATTGAATTTTTCTACCCCTAAAATATAAATATTTTTATAAATATCAAAAATTAATAACAAATCAGGCTGATTCGCACTCAGTACAGGCCGCGCTATAGTCCAGCTGGTACGTAATGACTTGATAAATGGTGGGCATTTGTTGCTCCCAGCCGGTGTAAGTTGAATTTACTATCGACAAGTCCTTAACTCAGGTGATATAATACTTTATGCAAACCATCGAGAGAGACTTAGACTTAACCGAGATTATCAATGGAGAGGAAGTTATGGGGCCAAGCCCGTTTGGAAAACATCAAGGTATTGGTGGTAATTTATATGGCATTATATGGCATTATGTGAAAAAAAATGAATTAGGAAAGGTATATTATTCACCCCTGGATATAATATTTGAAGAAGGAGTTAACCGCCTTCAACCCGATATTCTATTTATTAAAAAGGAGAATATGAGTATCTTTCAGGACTGGATAAGGGGAGTGCCTGATATGGTTTGTGAAATAGTTTCACCAGGTAGTTTTGAGAGGGATACGGAAATCAAGAAGGCGATTTATGAAAAATACAGAGTGCCGGAGTACTGGATAGTTCTACCTGAGTTTTTTACTATCAAGATTTTAACAATAGAAAAGGATAAATATAAACTACATTCCATTGCAGAAGTTGAGGGCGTTGTTACATCTAAAGTCATAGAAGGATTGCAAATTGATATCAAGGATATCTTTGAGTGAAGTGATTCCATGTAGTTTTAACGTGTGCTGCTAACAATGTATTTTGACACTGGATAGATAAGAGGGTAATTCGCAGGGTTGCAGGGCGGGGCAGTGTTATGGTATAGTTTATATAATTAAGGCCATGATAATGCAAAAAGGAGGGTGGCTATGGCAGACAGCCCGGTAAACCCGGTATCCCCGGTAAACCCAGTAAACAAGGAAGACCCGGGAAATAACGACACTCAGGACAAACGATTAAGCGAAAATGAAACTATAAGGTATACCCCTGAAGAAATGAAACTGCTGCAAGAAAAGATGAAAGAGGCTGTGCCTAAGAAATAGACTGCGTAAAATGCCACTAAACAATTCTGCTGCTCACCTGGCAGGCCCTATTTAACTGCCGCTGTGCCGGAGAGATTAATAGATTTATCTCTGAGCGATTCAGGGAGTGACAGTTGCCCGTTCTTTAGGTTGATAAAGATGTATTGTGGTACGATGACGCCCATCTCAGGGGTTTGGAACGTAATATCCCCGTCTTCTACATCGACACTCAACGATAAGACGCTGTTTGTTGAAGCCCCCACTATAATATTTAAGTTTGCCGTTAGTTCCGAGTATATGCCATGAGGTCTGAGATTATATTTATATTCTGCCAGTAAAAACCGCTTCCCCACATCAAATGATTCCTGTATGTAGTTGCCCGGCAGACCGGCCCCCTGCACCGTCCCAGTTATTGTCAACACTCCGTTGTTTACAAAGGATATATTGACATTACACTCTGAACACCGGACAGATATGTTGTACGGCTTTACGTATGCCTCATCGGACGTATGATGTATGTCCTTGTAAACCGGCGTTGTCAGAAGTACCCCCATCATGATCCCGGCAGCGATAACGCAGTATACCAATACTATAAGCACCTTCTTACGAAAACTTAACTGTATGTCTGGTGCGCCAATGGCAGAGTCTTCTCTTTGCGGTATCCTGAGAATAAAATAGTAAAGTGCCCATGAGCTGAAAAACACAATATAGCCCGACCACAAGACATCAGAGAGGAAATGCCCGCCCATAGACATCCTCGTGACCCCAAGCAGTGTGCCGTAGGCGGCTGCCAAAGACCAAAACGCAATTGCCCTCTTCTTACGGCGAAAGATGAAATAAAAGGCAAAGAAGTAATATCCAATCGAGGCATGCCCTGAGGGAAAGGACTTACCCCTGCCGCCCTCGCCTTTTTGCAGCACATGCTGGTAGTCCCACATGCCGCCGAATGTTTTTATCTCTACTGGACGCGGCCTTCCCCAGTAGTTTTTTAGCGTCAGGTTTACCAAAAGGCCTGGGCCTATGACCAGCGCAAGGATTAAATAAATAGCATACAGCCTGTATTTCTTGTACTTGAAGTTTATGTACCCCAATATCAGCACTAAAACGGAGGCTGCTGCCGTCAGCGCGGCAGGCACAGAGGCATAGTAGTAGAGCTGTTTCCACGGAAAACGGTTTGTCAAAAACCATGTCATCTTTGAAGAGGATGCCCCATAGAAATACCTCTCTATCCCGATATCTATAGGGGTCTTAATAAGTACAACCGTAGTAACAGAGACAACTGCAAGCAGCGCCAGGAACTCTGGAAGCCACAGGGCGCGATAAGTCCTCCTCATCGACTCCCGTATCCACAAGTTCCCGGCATTATCACTGGCCGCAGGTCATAGCGCTTAACCCGTATACTGAAACCTTGAGCTGGTGATGTGTTTGCCATTTTTTATTATTATCTTGCGCTCTGCATTATGGCTAGCACGCAGGAGTATCTTAAATACCAACTCGGCATCATCCACTGCCTCGATAGCGGCAGCGGTCTCATCGGCGCTGAATGCCTTGCCCTTATTACATTTCAGATGGTTTAGCACAGCGTGTTGAAGCGTAACCACTGAGCCGGCAGCCTTTTTCCCTGCCTCTACACCCGGCTGATGATACGCGTTAATATTTATCAAAGAGGCATAAAACCCAACTGCCCTTTCATACAGGGCTATGAGTATCCCCAGAGAAAACGCATCAATCTTTTCGATTGTGATGGTCATCGATTCCCTGTCGCTGCCGGTAAGGGCAGAGCGTGTGCCCAGGGCAAATGCGCTGAGATAGTCCCCTGTGGTGAAATCCCCCTCAACGAACATCGATTCGCCTTCTCTGTCTTTGAGGACTTCAACAAAGGTTACAAAGAAATTATTGACGCCGTCTCTGAGCTGCTGAATGTAGGCGTGCTGGTCTGTAGAGCCTTTATTTCCATAGACGGAGATCCCCTGGTGGACGATATTGCCGTCGAGGTCTTTTTCCTTGCCGAGGGACTCCATGATAAGCTGCTGCAAGTACTTTGTAAACAGAGAAAGGCGGTCTTTATATGGCAGTATAACCATGTCCTTCGTGCCCTTTCCCTTAGTAGCATAGTGCCACATAAGGGCGAGGATTGCCGATGGATTTTCCATGGGGTTCCTTGTGCGGGTTGCCTCGTCACACTGCCTTGCCCCCTTGAGGATTGAATCTATGTCAAGCCCCTGCAGCGCGGCAGGCAAGAGCCCAACGGCAGATGTCTCAGATGTCCTCCCTCCTACCCAATCCCACATTGGGAAGCGCTTTAGCCATCCCTCAGTTGTGGCTATTTTATCAAGCTTGCTGTCTTTGCCGGTAACGGCGACGGCGTGTTTGGCAAAGTTCAATCCCATTGACTCATAGGCACGCTTTGCCTCAAGCATTCCATTTCTTGTCTCAAGGGTTGAGCCGCTTTTCGATATTACCAGAGAGAGTGTCTGCCCAAGTGTTTGATTAATTTGACCAAGCACAAAGTCCATACCGTCGGGGTCTGTGTTGTCGAAAAAGTATACTGTCATCGGGTCATTCGGTGTGCCGATTGCTGAGGCGGCAAATTGCGGGCCGAGGGCAGAGCCGCCGATTCCTATGACAAGGACATTCTTAAATGTTGCCCCATTTTCTGACACAATCTTGCCCGTGTGTACGGCATGAGAGAATTCCTTTATGGCTGAGAGTGTATCCTCTATTTCAGAAGTTATCGCTTTGTCCGGGGCAAGGGCTGCATTTCTGAGCCAGTAGTGCCCGACCATGCGTCCCTCGTCAGGGTTTGCGATTGCGCCGGATTCGAGTTTTTGCATATCATCAAAGGCCTTTTGGACGAGAGGCTCCATTTTCTTCATATAGGCATCGGTAAATTTCATCCTGCTAATGTCTATCATCAAGCCAAGTGTTTCGCTGACATATAGGTATTTCTTATATCGTTTCCAATAGTCTGTATTTTTCATGCTCAATCCTCCGTTTAAGGTTAAAGATATTCACAGATGCTTGACCGCGCTGGTAATATAACAGTTTTTTTTATTTAAGTAAAGAACGCCCCCCAGATAACAGGACAACAGGATAAGATAATGGATTGGGGGCAGCGTTTTGACATATAAACGTTAAGGCAGGTCTGGAATATTTACGCGCGTATCGACTATAATACGTTAAACTGCCCACAAATTTAGTTACAGGGAGGACAAAAGTGGCCGATTTGGATAATGTTAAAGACGCAAAGATGTTTTATACCGATGTACCGGCAAAAAATACCCCATTTTTTTTAAAAGGCTCGAACTCACTTGACTGGGGGATGAAAAACAGGCTGTCAAATATATTTAACCCATCAACCGGCAAGACCGTTATGCTTGCCATTGACCATGGATATTTTCAAGGCCCTACCACCGGCCTTGAGCGTGTGGACATTAATATCGTCCCGCTGGTACCATTTACAGATACGCTTATGCTTACACGCGGCATTCTGCGGGCGAACATCCCGCCTTCATATACGGGCGGCATAGTCTTAAGGGCAAGCGGCGGCCCAAGCATATTAAAAGAACTCTCCAACGAAGAGCTTGCCATGAACATTGAAGACGCTATCCGCCTAAACGCCGCAGCCCTCGCCGTTCAGGTCTTTATTGGCGGCGAGTATGAAACCAAGTCAATTCACAACATGACCCGCCTGATAGACAAGGCCAACCGCTATGGCATTCCCGTTCTTGCAGTAACGGCAGTAGGCAAGGAGATGGTGCGCGACGCCCGGTATTTTCGTCTTGCCTGCCGGATTTGTGCCGAACTTGGCGCCACTTACGTAAAGACATATTACATCGCCGAGGGGTTTGATACTGTCACCTCCTCATGCCCCGTACCTGTTGTGATGGCTGGAGGCAAGAAACTCCCGGAGCTTGATGCGCTGACTATGTCATATAATGCCATTCATGAAGGCGCACTTGGTGTCGATATGGGGAGGAACATCTTCCAGTCCGACTCCCCAGTGGCAATGATTCAGGCCGTTCGTAAGGTTGTCCACGAAAACATGAAACCACAGCACGCCTATGAACTCTACCAGACACTGAAAAACAAGATAGATAAGAAAAAGTCAAAAAGGTCAAAATGATAAACAGATGGTCAGACGCCGACGCTGAGGACTTTGTTGCCCGGCATGAAGATAAATGGGGCAGGGCGCTTGCCCTTAGAACTTACTCAGCCAGATTGCTGGGCAGCGACAGACATCTTGTTCTGCACGGAGGCGGCAATACCTCTGTAAAAGATAAACACAGAAACATCATTGGTGAATTAGTCGATGCGGTATATGTAAAGGCGTCGGGCGTGGATATGTCTAAAATCGGTCCGGAAGGTCATGTCGGTCTTGATTTGAATTATCTTCGTGGGCTTGCCTGCATTGAGGATATGTCTGATGAGGTAATGATAAACGAATTTCGTACACACATGTTCTCAGCAGTTGCCCCTACGCCGTCGGTTGAGACACTGCTGCACGTGTTTCTACCCTTTAAGTACATAGACCACACACATGCAGATGCGATCTTAACACTGGCAAATCAGGCAGGCTCTGAACAGTTGATTAAAGAGGCGCTTGGCGCTGACTGCCTTGTCGTTGAGTACTACACGCCGGGCTTTAAATTAGCGAAGGCCGTCCTTAATGCCTTTAACGGCAGCCACAGTAGCCCAGACACTAAGGCAATTTGCCTCCTTCATCACGGGGTTGTTACATGGGGAGACACTGCCCGTGAATCCTATGACCGCATGATAGACATTGTCACTGCCGCTGAGGAATATATTAAAAAACATATAACGACACGCCCGGAAGTTAAACGCACAACATCACCGGATGAGGCGAGAAAGCGCTATATAATGACAGCCCCAATACTCAGAGGGCTGCTTGCCGAAGGCTCAGGCTGCGAGGACAGGCCATTTAACCGTGTCATTCTAAAACCGTTGATAGATGCTGAGACACTTGATTACATTGACTCCGGCATTGGCAGAGAGACTGCCCTAACGCCACCTGTCACGTCGGACTATCTGATAAGGACAAAGAGCTACCCCCTCTGGATAGATGCCCTGAACTATGATGACCTTGAAGTGCTGAGGACTCAGTTGTCTAACGCAATCGAAGATTACAAAAGACGCTATGAAGATTACTTAGCCTCACAT
This sequence comes from Candidatus Magnetominusculus xianensis, assembly GCA_001541255.1. GTDB lineage: Bacteria > Nitrospirota > Thermodesulfovibrionia > Thermodesulfovibrionales > Magnetobacteriaceae > Magnetominusculus > Magnetominusculus xianensis. Next base: position 5,774 of record LNQR01000035.1, on the reverse strand, counting down.
GCGATGGGCGGGGATATTTCACGATTTGATTCCATACCGAGGGTACTCTATATTGAAGGGATTGGCGTTGTATGCTCCGGCAGGGACATTGAGTCAGCAACTGTAGCTGCAGACATCACCCACCAGTCGATAGAGATAAAGACAGCGATTGCCAGTATGAGGCGTCAGTTCAAGGGAATCTCCGAAGAGGCAGTCTTCGCAATGGAGTACAGGACATACCAGCACGCCAAACTTGGCCATTCTGCAGAGTTGCCGCTTGCCCGCGAGACTGCAGTCATCACCGGCGCAGCAGGTGCAATCGGCAGCGCTATTGCAAGGGAGCTGCTTTTAAATGGCTGCCATGTGGCTGTCACAGACCTGCCCGGCCAGAGGCTTGACAGTCTCTGTGAAGAATTACACGGTCAGTTCGGCCCTAGAGTAATGGCGCTCCCGATGGATGTTACAGACCATGTGTCTGTTGCTGGCGCGTGTGACAGTGTGATTGAGGCATGGGGCGGGCTTGACATCGTAGTAGTCAACGCAGGGATTGCAATGGTGTCGTCCCTTGCTGATATGTCCATAGAGGCGTTCAGGAAGTTAGAGAAGGTAAACATAGACGGGACGCTGCTTATAATTGCCGAGGCGGCAAGGCGCTTTGCTATCCAGAAAACAGGTGGTGATATTATATTGATTTCGACAAAGAATGTGTTTTCACCAAGCGCTAATTTCGGGGCATACAGCGTTACAAAGGCGGCGGCACATCAGGTGGCGCGTATAGCCTCGCTGGAGCTTGCCGCAGTGGGGGTGCGGGTTAATATGGTAGCCCCGGACGGTGTGTTTTCAGACGGGGCAAGGAGATCAGGCTTGTGGGAAGAAATCGGCCCGGACAGGATGCGAGCCCGTGGGCTTGACGAACAAGGACTTGAGGACTACTACAAGGGGCGCAACCTCCTGAAGGCCCGCGTAACGGCCTCCCACGTGGCAAAGGCTGTGCTGTTTTTTGCCGCAAGACACACACCGACAACCGGGGCGACAATCCCCGTTGACGGCGGCCTGCCCGATGCCGTGCCCCGATGATACCAAATAATCCCAGTGTCATAAGAATGAAGAGTTTAATACAGGCGAGCAGTGGTTTACAAGGCTAACCGGCTTGGAAGGTGAAGAAATTACATTTCCAACAAATGTCATACATACAACAAGGGGTATTAATGGTCGGTTTATTAGAGAAACGGTTAATTTCAATGAGGCCTTGGATAGATTGTTCAAAGCAGCGAATGAAAGAATAGTAACGTTTAATAAGGTAAAGTATGGTGAAATACCTGACAAACAAGCTGAAGAAGCAAAGAAATCTGCCAGGAAACATAATATTGAACTTGATATAAACGGATTCGGAAAAGTTATCGATAGCGAAGCTATCAGGCACATGATGAACCAACATGGCAACCCGGCAAAGGAACAAGCTCGTGGTCAAATAGCCATTACTAAGGATGATATACTAAGTATCCCTGAAATAACAGCCAATCCTGACAGTGTTGAATATGCTGGAAAAACAAGAAAAGGCCAGGACTTACTCTTATACACAAAGCAAATTAACGGTGAAATTTATTACTATGAAGAAGTGCGGACAGGGCAAAAGGAACTTGCAGCTAAAACATTATACAAGAAGGTCAAAACTGTAAAAGAAGGCCAGCGGTATGATGCTATGCCTCATGAAGAGACCTCATCTCAAACGTCCGAAACGCTTACCACCCCGCCTTCTTATACCTATACTATACCATATTCCGACGATGGTGTCAATGAGGAGGAAGTATAACCTATAGCTCCAATAGCACGGTCAGTGAGGACTCTGGCAAGGGCATAATCCCGGTCTACTATGTCGCAGCCCTCGTTGTGGCCTTTGTGCTGCGCTCTGTCTTAGCGGTTTCAACAGAAGGCCATCCGATAGACATCGGTACGTTTAAGGCATGGGCAGTGCGCGCCTCCGCTGTGGGACTTTCCGGGTTTTACTCAGTGGATGTATTTGCTGACTATCCACCAGGCTATGTCTATGTGTTTTATCTGATAGGAAAGATAAAAGATGCCCTTTCGCTGCCAGATATGTCGAAGTCTTTTTTATATCTTATAAAACTCCCTTCGATGATAACAGATATAGCGGCAGCACATCTTGTCTTTTTAATGGCTCGCAGATATTTTCCCATAGCCGTGGCCGTATGGCTTGCCCTTGCCTATGCCCTTAACCCGGCGGTTATAGTTAACTCAGCCGTATGGGGGCAGGTGGACTCAGTATTCAGCCTTTGCGTACTCTTGTTTATCATGCTCATTACGGGGGGGCGGCTCACCGCGGCAGTTGTGGTGTTTGCACTCTCAGTGCTAATCAAACCCCAGGGACTGATATTTACGCCTGTGCTGATTTTCGCCTTGAGCCGTGTGCCGCCCAAAAAGGCAGCCATAGCGGTTGGTTTAGCCGTCTGCGTATTTATTGCGGCGATAGTACCGTTTGCGATTAACAAGGAACTCCTCTGGATAGTCAAACACTACCACGGGACACTGTCGTCATACCCATATGCCTCGTTAAATGCGTTTAATCTCTTTGCCCTTCTGGGCGGGAATTTTGTGCCGGTTACGGACAGGGTGCTTGGCATTACATATGAGGCATGGGGCTATGTGTTTATTGTCCTGACTGTTGCATTCTGCGCATATATATTCTATAAGAAAAGAGATAGAGATACGGGGGGGATTGATACGGGGGGGATTTATCATCTTATCGCTGCTATACTGATAACCGCGGTGTTCGTCACATCGGCAAAGATGCACGAGCGGTATCTGTTTCCCGCCCTTGTACTTTTACTTGTCAGTTATATCAGGATACGAGACAAGAGGCTGTTGTATCTTTACGCATTTGTCAGTGTGACATTCTTTATTAATGAGACCTACGTGCTCTACTACGGCATGAAGGAACTCTACCACTTAAACCCGTATGGCGGCGTGCTTCAGCTTGTCTCAATAGCACACGTTGGGTGTCTTGTATATATTGTAAAGCTGGGTGCAGACTTAAATAAGCCTATGACGACTGTGGCAATACCGGTTAATGAAAATCCTGCCTCTGCCCAAACTTCTCCCCAGTTGAAGCTCGCAGGGAAGGATTACGCTGCCATAACGGTAATCACTATTTTTAATCTTGTCATTATGTTCTACGGCCTCGGTTCGTTGAAGGCGCCTGAGACCTTCTGGAGCGCTGAAGACAAGGGTAAAAGCGTCTATATAGATTTTGGAGGGCAGCACTCGGTAGGCAGGGTCTGTTTTTTTGGTGGCATCGGCGAGGGGCACTACGAGATGCGTTTTTCTCAGGATTTTCAGGACTGGCAAGCCCCTGTTACGCTCAAACAAAAGGCTGTCTTTGAATGGCAGTGTACAGACATGAAGCATAAAGGGCGTTATGTCTTATTGACAGCGGTAACATCCGGGGCAATGCTTAACGAAATAGCATTTTTCGAGATGGACGGGCAGACCCCGCTGCCGGTAAAATCAGCAATGCCATATGAGCTGATTACCAGCGATGCCCTGGCGAATAAATACCCTGCTAATAATCTGGCAAACAATCTGATTGACGAACAGGACACCGTTCCACCCCTGCCTTCATACACAAACAGTACATACTTTGACGAAATCTATCATGCGCGCACGGCATATGAGTACCTGCACGGCTTGACGCCATATGAAACAACGCATCCACCACTGGGAAAGGTCTTTATCGAGGCTGGCATAATTATATTTGGAATGAACCCGTTTGGCTGGAGGTTTACGGGGGCGTTATTTGCCGCGTTTATCCCCGGCATTGTCTATGTATTTGGATATAGACTGTTCGGGTGGATGAGATATGCCATGATAGCTTCTGTATTAATGACATTTGATTTTATGCGGGTAGCACAGGGGCGTATGGCTACGGTGGATACGTATGCGGTGTTTTGCATCATATTGATGTATTACTATATGTACAGGTACTGGGGCTCTATGACCGCCAGTCCGCTTCAAACAGACGGCCTTGCCAGAGACGCCAGATTATATCTTGGCCTGAGCGGGTTATTTTTTGGATTAGGTGTGGCCGTAAAGTGGATTTCTATTTATGCGGGCGGCGGCCTTGCGGTGATATTTTTTGCATCTATTATCAGGAGATACATTGAGTTTGGTAACTTAAGCAAAACAGCCGCACCCCGCAAAAAACAACGCCAGCCTCGAATAAAACAAACTGCTCAAATCAGTATTAAGCACTTACACTCGGCTGCGGTCAAGGCTATACAATATGCCACACTGTTTTTCATACTGATTCCCGCCGTAATCTATGTCCTGTCCTATGTTCCAACAGTAAAATATCACGGTGTTGCCGGGCTGTTAAGCACGGTAAAACAAAGTCAGACAGATATGTACGATTACCACAAAAATCTCGTAGCCGAACATCCGTTTTCATCCAAGTGGTATGAGTGGCCTATAATAAAAAAACCGCTGTGGCTTTATAACGGTAGTGTGCCAGAGGACCAGGTACAGAGTATAGTATCTATGGGGAATCCTGCCGTGTGGTGGTTGGGGATAGCGACTGTGGCGGTTGTGTTAGGGGTAGCGCTGGCGGGCAAGTGGGCAGATGCCGGAGTCTTTGTTGTCTTAACGGGCTTGTGCGCGCAGTATTTGCCATGGGCAGCGGTGCCGCGTCTGACGTTTATATATCATTTCTATGCCTCAGTGCCGTTTGTTATTTTTTGCATAACCTATGTAATAAAATGGCTGGAAGAGCGGAAAAACGGCATGAGATGGTTGACGTATGGGTATATCACAGTGACTGTCTTGCTGTTTACAGCGTTTTACCCTATATTAACCGGCATTCCCGTGAGCAAGGCATATGTCAAAGCGGCACTGAGGTGGTTTGACGGCTGGACATTTTATATCTGACGGCCTTAAATTCAAAAAGGGGGAAGAATAGACAAATGGGATATGCCCCTCATAACATGCCCGATGTTAGCATATTGTATCCCATATGTGATACAATATAAATAAAGGAGAACATTATGTCAAAAACTGCAATGATTAGAGCGCGTACAGAACCCGCACTAAAGAAAGAGGCAGAAGGTATCTTTAAAGAACTGGGAATTTCCAACACAGAGGCAATAAACCTCTTTTACCGTCAGGTTGCCCTTCGTAAGGGCTTACCGTTTGAAGTAAAAATCCCCAACAAAACCACCATTGAAACCTTTAGAAAAACAGACAGAAGAGAAGATTTAACCAGCTTTGAGAGCGTTGATGATTTATTGAAAGACTTGGACATCCATAAGTGAAGTACAAACCTGCTCGTACAGGGCAGTTTAAAAAGGACATCAAGCAGATGTTGCTGCGTGGTGCTGACGTTAAAGAATTATTTGAAATTATGACGAAACTCACCAACGGAGAAAAACTTGACCCAAAACATAGAGACCATAAACTTGCCGGTAATTACATAGGACGGCGGGAATGTCACATCAAATCAGACTGGCTTATGATTTACAAGATAGATGGCGATTGCATTATTTTTGAGCGCAGTGGTACACACTCAGATCTTTTCGACTAAGAGAAAGTTCTTCAAGATGATTAACAACCAATGAGGGGACAGATTAGGACGCGATAATATGGATAATAGTGACAGCGACCATTTTATCTCCTTAACAAGCAATAACAGTCGCTGTCCCAATACTGTCCGGTATAGAAATTGCTTGGCGGAATAATACGCGGCAATGAGGGATATCGAGATTTTAATGTAACCTAACGGGTGA
>LNQR01000034.1 GCA_001541255.1 Candidatus Magnetominusculus xianensis | reverse complement strand
GTTAAAAGAGCCTTTGTTAAAGCTGTTTGGAGGCGTAAGCCAGCCAGGGGACTGACTTTCCACTCTGACTGTGGGGTTCAATACGCCTCTAATGAATTTCGGAATATCCTTAAGCACCACGGAGCCATTCAAAGTATGAGTGAAAAAGGTGACTGCTATGATAATGCCGTAGCTGAGTCATTACGATAAAAATCGAATTGATATTCCAAGAAAGTTATGAGACAAAGGCACAAGCCAAGACCAGTATTTTTGACTACATCGAGGCTTTTTATAATCGTCAAAGGAGGCATTCCAAAACTGGACTGCTCAGCCCCATTGACTTCGAACTGACTAATGGGGTAACTTAAATACGTGTCCACTTAATCGAGGGAACATCATCGTCTTGCTTGGCAAACTCACCTGACTTAGCGTGAGCGCGGTTCGTGTTCCTTAGACCGGAGCTTTGCCGCTTGCTTTCTCCTGATTCCGCCAGATTCCGCTTCACAACGGACACCCTTGTACTTGGCTAACGGTTGGCGCTATCTGCCCCCGTAGCGGACTTTCACCGCAAAAGCGTGCAGCACAAAAAAAAAGAGGCAGTGATAAACACTGCCTCTTTTTGCGCTATGAGTTAATACGTGTAGTGCTGAGCTGGTGTTGCAGGCGTATACAAGTCTGAACAAATATAGCCTACAAGGTTACGCTTCGGGTTTGTAGTCCCCTGAAAACATGCCATCGGCAGGTCCGTACATGCCCATGTCCCCATTACCCGATTACCTGAGTGTAGCATAAGTTGCCCGCCTGGAAGCTGTCCCTGCGCCATACCTGGTGAACCTTTCATAAGAGTCACCCTACCTCCATATGAACCACCTGTTACATATGAGCTTATATCGCCAATCGCAATCCCGTCCACTTTGACTGAGGTTCCTTCAAAAGACAACATGCGACTCTGGCGTGAATACACTGTTGCTCCACTAGACGAAACATTGTTATTTATTACCACAGTAGCCGATGTCAGGTTTGTCCCCGAGTTTGCAGATACCCTAAACTGTATCGTCGCATTGTCGGACGTATTGTTGGCGATTATGCAATACACATTAGAAGCTGTTCCTGTATTTAAGTATGGCAATGTGTACGTCACGTTGTCATACCAGTCCCCTATCGGACCAGCAACTACCCCGCCACCTTTCATCACCAAAAATGTTAATACCACGACTATTCCTAACAAATACAAAAAGCTTCTCTTCATGTTAATTCCTCCTTAACGTTATTTCCTTCTATTAATTTCTCTTTAATCTTTAAAGGCTACCTATACAGCTTCAGCAACCTTCTTCGTACCATCCCTAGTATGTATATATCTTCTGGTATGGAAAGCCTGGTGTCAGAACTGCAGCTGCAGACAATCTATCCCCATTATTTAAGGTAGCACCTCCAACACTCCTTCTTGTATTTTCATCGGAACATACGTAGCCTACTAAATTGCGCTTTGGCGATGTAGTTCCCTGAAAACATGCTATAGGCAACTGTGCGCAACTCCAGTTAGGAGATAAAGCAGCACCATACATTGCAGATGAATCACCGTTATATGTCCCACCAGCCTGAGCAGTAAGATTCAGCATACCACCGTAAATTGCAGTACTACCAATACTAGTTGGGATAGTTCCTATCGCTGACCCATCAAGCTGAATGGAATTACCTGCAAAACTGATCTGACGTGTCTGATACCTATACACATAAGCAGTTGTAGATACTAAGTTCGCATTTTGTGTAGCCGAAGTTGTGTAATAAGCGGAATCTGACGTCATCTGAAAGCCTATAGTGGCATTATCATTCGTCAAATTAGACACCACACAGTATGTTGGCTTATCAGAATGGGTAGCCAAAAACGGGAAGGTATATGTTACGTTGTCACCCAAGGTTGCATATACCCTGGCTTGGTTCCCTCCCCACATAAACAGCCCAGTTAAAACCACTGCCGCTATCATCAAATATACTATACTTCTTTTCATCTTAATCCTCCTTGCCTTTCTTTTTGTCTAACAAGTGTGTAAATACCCTTACTTGCAACACAGGTATACCTATACCTTTTCCATACCCCTTTTACCATACTCCTTACGTCAACTACTTTCTCTCTGTCTCCTATGCACCCCCTTTATAACCATAGCTCCTCACTCTTTAATGAGTTATTATCAACTTTGTGGCATATCTTCCACAACTTTCACGTCATAACCTCGCGTATAGTATACACATTGCGAATCCGTTTGTCAACACCTATTGCGCCGGTTATTTTAATACTTGACAGAAATACTATTTCTCACATCCTGCACTCACTGCTTCGGCATCCTGCGGTTTAGGCCCCTGTCCGTTTATTACAATTCCACCTCCTTTATGGACTTCTGCCTACCCTTTCTTCATTTAATGTCTTATCGGACATTGAGAATTAAAACTTAAGTTTTTTATTTGCCTCTGTGCCTCCACTGTTATCGCCAACATCTATATTTTCAACATGATTTTCTGTTGGCGCACATTTACAGCGGGCACAGCGCGCCTTTTTATTTGTTAAACCAGTCGAAACGCTCTCCTATTTCTTTCGTTATATTATGGGCGTCATCTGTGTTTGTCAGGATTCTTGGCGTTATAAAAACAAGTAACTCAGTCCTTTTAACCTCCTCTGACTGTCTCTTAAAGGCATAGCCTAGTATTGGTATATCACCAAGAAGGGGGATTTTATTTTCTGTCATACTGAGTTTTTTGCTCCTTATGCCCCCAAGTATTACCGTCTGTCCGTTGCCAGCAACCACCATTGTCTTGACCTTTCTTTTTCTTATTGTCGGTGAGTCTATATTTGACGTTGCATTGGTCTGGGCCTCGCTGACCTCCTGAGTTATTTCAAGCGTGACCAGCCCGTCAGCGTTTATTGTCGGCTTAATCATTAAAATAAGGCCGGTATTTAAGTACTGGACGTTTCTCAGTATGCTTGGGTTTGACGCTGTGCTTGTAACGTCCGAGGACGACACCTCGCTTGATATTACCGGTACATCGTCTCCTACCTGAATTGTCGCCTCCTGATTGTCCATTACCATGAGGTGTGGTCTCATGAGTATCTCTAATTTATTTTCTTTTGCAAGCAAATCAAGCACCATTGCAGCATTATTATGGTCTGTCAGGAAATTAAAGACTGTGCCTGCCGCCGAAGCGCCCAGATTAGAAAGCGTTGAGACGGCAAAATTGCCTCCCATCATCCTCCCCTTTATAAGCCCCTCAAACCCCAGTTCATTTGATTCGTCAATGGACAACTCTGCTACCGTCCCCTCTATCAACACCTGTCTGGGCGGCGTATCTATCTCCTTCAGCAGACTTAGCAGACTTCGATATATCGACGGTGTGGTCATCATGATTATGACGTTTCTTTTGTCGTCCGACGTGATCCTTATCTGTACGTCAGGGGCATTGGGCAGGGTTATTATCGCAGCGCCTGTGGCAGCGCCGGTTGTTGCAGCCGGTGACACTGCATTTGAAAGCATGGACTTGGCTGTTGTTGCCGCCGTTGACTGAGATGTTGTGGTTGAGGCCTTTGTCGAACCAAAGTCACTCGATGATTTACTCTCCTTATCCAAGACAGTCTTAGTGCCGGTTGCAGGTGTTTGAGCTGTTGGGGTCTTTATCCCGTAGAGCCTCTGAATGGTATCTACCAGCTCTGTAGCCCTTGAGAATTTCGGAAAATATGTAAATGTCTTTTCCCCTGAGCCAGCAGACTCTGCCGTATCCAGCCGCTCCTTCCACTGCATCACTATCTGGGCGGACTGCTCATCCGGCGCTACTGCAAGGACACTGTTTAAGAACTTTATCGCTATGAATGTCACCCCTGGTTCCTTCGGATTTGTTGATGTGCCAACCCCAAGTCCATTGAGTATTGCAGCCATCTGGGTGACAAACTCCTCCGGCTTCCAAAATGTTAGTTTCAGGAGAATCACCCGTTTCTGTTTCAGATAGGGCACATCCATTATATCTACAAGATTGAGGCATTCTCGTATTGTTGCCGCAGGGCCGGTTATCAGCATGGCATTTTCCTTAGTATATGGCTTTACTACAAGGTTGGTCTTATAAAAATCAGCTATCAGTGTTGACATCTCAACGGCGCTTATATATTTCAACGCAACTATTTGGACTATTTTTGCCGAACTTACCGGGACGTTTCTGCCTACACGGACATCTACCGGCTCTCCACCCTCCCCGGGCTTTAGTATATAGAGGCTTCCGGCCTTAGCGCCAACAAGGAGCCCTTGCTGTCTAAGCAGCTCTACAATTATCTCCAGCGCCCTGGCCGCAGGCATTTCCTGTGTCATGTGCAGCGTAACGGGGTTTTTCATTGACTTTACCGCCTCATCAATAAAAAATGTTACCCTCAGGGCCTCTCCCACCGCGTGGATTATGAAATCTGACAGCGGCATCCCGTCAACATTTATTAGTACCGGTTTTTCCTCCAGCGCAAGCTTAGACGTATCTATTGGCTCAAGCTGCATCGCTGCCGCCCTGGACTCTGCCTTTTCAAAAGACGGAGTTTCTATCTCTACAGGTTTGTGAACAGGCGGTTTTTCACCAAGGATGTCTAATGACTTATACTTTTCAGTCGTGTTATCGCCCACGGCTGTGGTATTATCACCTGATACTACATTCTTTTTAGGCAGCTCCAGCAGATTTGCCATCGTTGTCATCTTAACGGAACTTCGGTCGGTAACACATGAGACCGTTATGAATAATACCAACACCAGCAGTGCCGAATACCAAATATATCTCGCATGTTTAAGGTTATATGTCAGTGATTTTACTTTTTTACTGAGAATATCTTTAATTTTATCTCACCTTCCTGATTTTTCAGCGTCACTGAGGTCATTGTCAGCTCACTTACAAGGGTCTCACTGGGTAGGAACTGCCCCTCCCGCCTGTAATGGTACTGGCCTTCATTATCTAAAAGCACTGCTACTTTCTGCTGAGACGAAAGAACCCCTATCAGCTTATATGTCTTCTTTGTGTCACCTTTTTGCAGTGGGTCTGGGGGATATTTCCCGTCGGCTGTAAAAACATTCTTTATGAATATCTCTTTGTAGTCTCTTTTTGACGTCTCCAGGATAAGAGCCAATGTCTTTTTCTTATTATTCTGGATACTTTCCATATCTCTGCCCCTAGCATTATAACTTATTTCAGGGTTTTTTACAATCATAAGCGGTATTCCTGCCGCAATTAATATTATAATTAATAAGTCTTTGGCATTTCTTTTCACCCATGACACATATTCAGCAGCCCTTGCCGCACCTTTTCCACCGATGAGTGTCATATCTTCCTTATATACCCTGTTACTACAATCTTGGCTATGTAGCCCTTGTCCTGGACGTTTATCTCTACGCTTTTTATCCTTAGCAGCGGTTTGGCACTCTGAATGGCCTTAAATAATCCATATATCGGCCTGAGCTGCCCCGCAACCCTTACCAGTACTGACGGCTCAGTTAATAATGTGTCCTCAGTACCTTCGATAAGCTGAAAGTTCTGTACAGATAGTGCATTTGCCTCTGCGGTCTTCGTCAGCAGATTTACTATCTCGGTCTGTATTGCCGTCCTGTTGCTTCCCTTTGGGTAGACCAGGGCAGCCAGCTCATTACTTATTTCGGGGTCATCCTTTGTGTCAACCGCGAGGTATCTTTGAAGCAAATCCGATTTAGAGGCATAGGTAGTAAGGTAGTCCTCTACCAGGGCCGTTTTCTTTGCTACCGCCATCTTTGCAGGCACTACTGCAAATCTGGCTATCGATAAGATTATCAGCAGGTATAATCCCATCTTTTTAAAATTACTGCCTGAGATATTCATTTTTTCCATTATCGGTGTCCCTTTAAAATATCTTATCAGTTTTTATTATTGCCGCAGGGCTTGACGCCTTATTTGTATGGCCCGCTGGCGCCCCGACGGAATTTGGATTAGCATTGATAACGGCAGCAGGGATTGATGTCCTGCTAAAAGTCCCCTGCAGCGTGGCAGCCTGTGGTACAGACGGCGTTGTGATAATAACAGGACTTGATGATGTATTGGAATCCCCTGATACTACTTCACGCATGTCTATTGAAAGACGAAACCTATATGTCTGACCTTCTCTGGCCGGTTCCCCTACGAGTTTAACCGCTTCAACCTCTTTTAAGCTGCTCAGCTTGTTTATCACCCCCGAGGGGTCGGCTGAGACTATGTTGACATCTACGTTTCTGTTATTTATATTCAACTGTGTTACATAAGCGCCGTCGGTAATTACCCTGGTGAGAACCTCAAGGACATCAAGAGGCGGGGTGAAGTCGCTCACCTTTTTGGCAAGGGCGATGAGCAGCTTTGCTGTTACATCTTTGTCTTGCAGTTCAGCTAGTTCGTTTATCTTTTTTGTCGTCTTTGCGGTTTCCATTTCAATGTCCTCAAGGGACATGTCAAGTTTCTTTATCGACAGGTAGGACGAAACCAGATACGCCGCCATCGAATACAGGGCAACCCTGAAGAGCAGCTCCGTGTTAAGCGCCGAGTGCCATGTCCGGGTCTTAAACGGGGTCAGCTTAAAGGTAGTTATGCCTCTTAAGGCAGCAGGAAAACCGTTGTCACCTATGGTATTTATGGGGATGTCCATGACAGCGCCACCCGGCATAAAATCTATCCCGTAAACGTTTATACGCCTCACTAGCTGCCTGTAAGCCCCAAGTCCACGCAAAAAGACCTCTACGCCGCTTTCACTAAGAGGAGAGGTAAGACTACGAAAGCCAATAAAACCCTTTGGGCCATGTGCAAATGCATAAATCTTCTCCCCTACGGCATATATTGTGGCCTCAGGTTCCCCTGATACAAACAACAAGTCCTCGGGGACAAGGTAGTTATAATAAAAATCCTTTGCAAGCCCCTCCACCATACGGCTCTCCCACGCCCATATATCTACAAGTGTGTAGTTTGCATGGGACTCAAAGACACTAAAGCGGAACGCTGGGGTGGAAAGCATAGGGAACATATCTGCAATATCGTTAGAGATGATTCCACTGAGGTTTTTTTGTGTTTTTTGTAATAGAGGTGGATATTTTTCTCTCCAATAGTAGAGCAGCTCCCTGCCAATCACAAGGACGTTTTTCCCCGTTAGTTTATTAACCATCGAAGATGCCCCGCCTGTGGCTGCGCTTATGCCTGATTTCGATACCTTATAGAAATCGCAGCCGTCCACACGGGCATAACATACCATGAGCTGCCCTTGCCCGCTGGTTGTGGGCTTTGCCCCAGATATATTACCGGATATATTATTGGAAGCCTTAAGCAGTTGCGCAAGCGCTTTCAACTCTCTCAGCCCTCCTTCCAGTAGTACAGCGCATAGGGGGCAGAGGCAGTCGGGCGCAATCCTAGCCCGGCGTTTATCGTATAGAGATTCTTTGAAAGTCCATAGGTCACCGTGACCTCCAGATAGCGCGACGGCTGAAATAAGTCATACTCAAGGCTGTGGATTCTCCTCCCTGTAAGGTTATAAAATAACTCATCTGGAATCTCCAGCCCCTTGTCTATATATTCAGCAAGGATTTTCCTGCTTTCCTCGTTTATGTCAAGGGATGCAATTACCGCCATAGGTTCGGCAGTGGCCGGATTAAACCCCGACGTGCCCGGGAAAACAGTAATATACGGTTTAATCTTCTTGTATAACTCCCAGCTCATCCCCCTGATGAGCAGCAGCTCTTCCATATACTGCATGGAGAAATTCCTGGGGGTATAGGGCATCACAATACCCCTGTAGTACTCGGCCTCGGCGCCAGAGGGCCTGGTTATGTCGTCGCCGTCAATCCAATCGTTGATTGAGCTTGTGATAACCGTGACATTGCTTTTCTCATCCATAAGTTTGACCAGTCTCGAAAAATCGCTGTCAGTGCCGGAGTAAACAGATATCCTGCCGTTTGTGTCCTGCACGTTTATTGTTATATCGTCCCGTATCTTTATTGGTTTATTGTTTATAGGAATTTTATCAAGCCCCATGATTGTGCTGTCAGAGACGTGTATCCTGTTAGTACCAAGCGTACCTGTCAAGAGCGTATAGAGCAGGGTATCGAACACAGATATGGCTGTGGTCATCGCCTCAGCCTTTTCTTTTAGCACCTCTGCCGTCTTGACATGTTCTTTCACCAGCCAGTTAAAGGCAATCCCCACGATTATTATTATCGAGGCCAAAAATATGGTCAAAAGCACAGCCGAGCCGCCCTCATTTAATTCTATAGGTTTCGGTCTTATCATTAGATCATGTTTGGATTCTGGTAAATCGTCGCATTGGTTGCCACACTCAACAGCAGGGCATTTAAGCGTCCATCCTTTTTATAGGCTATCCTTATGTACTTGGGCAGCTTCCCTCCGACTTTCCCATAATACTCACGGCTCCAGTCCCAGAGTTTCGTCAGCGGTTCTTCGACATAGCTTTCAAAGCGCACATCGTTCACATTTTCAATTATAACAAAAGAGTTTCCTTTTTTATAATTGCCGCTTTGATAATCTTTTTCCAGCTCCTCCTGCTTTTTTACATACACAGGAAGCTCATAGTATACTACATTATAGTTGTCCTCGTGTTTCTCCCTGACTATCCACGCCACAACGGGCACGTTGTCGGCCATAGGAGATGCGCTGACATAACTTATCACATCAGAGTTACAGACGTAATATGGATACCACTCCCGGCGTTTTCCCTCGTCTATGTAGTAAAACAGCATCCCGGCGGCACTCTTGTGTATCCAAAAACTCCGCGCCACACGCCAGAGATTCACACCTTCTTCCATAACCGTCTTATACTGCTTAAACCCCTGATTCAGCGCCGCCGTCGATAAAAGCACCATAGACGTGAATATCGCCGTTGCCACCACTACCTCTATGAGCGTAAAACCCCTACGGGATGTCATCTGAGTTACCCGACTTCGGCTTATACTTAAACAGCACTATACGGTAGTCCCGTGAAAGTGTGTCATATGTTAGTTTAAAGTCTACCCTGTAGAGGTAGATGTCGTACTGCGTTTGGGCGTTTATGAGGATTGACGGCGTCCCCTGGCGCTGAAGTTCAGTATCCCATGAAATATCTACTCCATCGCCAAGGGTATCCTTACCGTGTGCGCTTTTCACAGCAAATGCCCTGAGATAGTTTACAGCCTGCGGTACTTTAGATGCGATGATGTTTGAGCCTTTCACCCTTGCCAGCGACTCAAACCCAATACGAAACAGGTACATCGTAGAGGCTATGCTTGCCGTTAATATCAGACCGGCTATCAGGATTTCTATTACCAGAAAGCCGTCCTCACGACCATGTTTATCTATCGCTTTATCCACCTCAGTTCATCGAGATATTACCCAGCGGGGCAAATATCTCCACAGTAAATTTTATGTCCTTTACGTACACATCGATATTGCCGCCGCTTGTCGTACCATTGTTAAAAAACATCACGGGGCGCTCCATAGATACGTATGCCGAGAGCGGCGGATTGGGATTCATCTCATCGGATTTATCCACAATCGGCCAGGGTACGTCATTGGCATAGAGTATCCCATCGACGGCCTTTATGTATATCTCCTGTCCGGTTAGAAACGCCTCCCGCTGAATCTGAGTCACAAGGATGAGCAGGCGCTCTGCATCAAGAGATGAGGCATATCTCTTGTACATATGTATCGAAAATGGAACTGCTACGGCCAGCACTACGGCAATTAACGCCGTCACTATCAGTAACTCTATAAGGGTAAACCCCTCTTGACGCCTCAAAACTTGATATTCCCCACACTCATAACAGTAAGTATCATGGATATGACGATAAAGCCCACCACCGCCCCCATCACCGTTATAATCAGCGGCTCTACCAGAATGACTATCCTTTTAATCGTCCTTTTGAATCTATCGTCAAACACGTTAAAAAGCTCCAGAAATATCTCCTTCATATTGCCGCTTTTCTCCCCCACCGTTATCATATTGGCAGCTATCTCAGGCAGCAGCTCGACCTGAGAGAACACCTCCCCTATCGGCCTGCCCTCTTTTATCAGCTTTATTGACGGCTCAATAGACTGCTTTACCTTTACATTTTGTATCAGGTCTATGGAAAACCTCAACGCCTTGATAAACTCTATCCCGCTTGATAGCATCGTATACATAGAATAAGAAAATCTCGACAGCTCAAGATTTATTATCATACCCCTCATCAGGGGAATCGACAGGGCATAGGCATAACCGGCATGAATTAATTTCTTCATATCAACCAGCTTATAGATCAATGCGCCCGCGGCTAAGGCAACAATAAAGACCTTTATGTTCAAAAAATCAGACGCTTGCAGCATCACCTTTGAGGCAAAAGGCAGGCTCTTCAACTGGTCCTGCCCAAAGACGGTAAAAAACTTCGGTATAATGAACTTAAACATGACAAAAAGGGTAACACAACTGGCAAATATAAGAAAAATTGGATAAGTCAGCGCATTTCTGATCTCCGCCCTGAACTGTATCTGGAACTGCAAGTGCGAGGCTACCTGTTCAAAGGACATGCGCAGGTTACCCACGCTCTCACCGACACGTATCAGCGACACCATGAGCGTATTAAAAAGTCCGCCTTTTTCAAATGACTCTGCAACGGTCTTGCCTGACCTGATGTCCTTGAGGGCATTGTTGAGGGTTTCCCTCATGGCTGTGTTTGATATGGTGCCAACTATGGTCTCAAGGGAGTTATCGATTCTAAGCCCAGCCTTAAGCAGTACGCTTAGTTCTCTGGCCATGTTGTAGATATCTGAGTCCTTTATCTTTTTGCTCTTAAAGCTGAAAGCAGTCCGTGGCGCGGCAGCCGCCTCAAGTGATACGACCCTCAGGCCCTTGTCTTTAAGCTTGAGGCGTGCCGCCTTAGCGTCCGCTACCGCGATAGAGCCGGTGATTTCCTTGCCTGTTTGATCGACACAGAGGTACTTATAGTTTGTCACGAGACCCTGAGAACCTCCTCCACCGTTGTCGTACCGGCGATTACCTTTAACAGGCCGTCTTCTCTTAATGACCTGAAGCCGTGATTTTCTACAAGTGTTCTCCTCATCGAGATTATGGACTGCTCCTTCAGGAATTGCTCTTTCAGGTCTTCCGTGTATTTAAACACCTCATATACGGCAATCATGCCGCGGTAACCAGTGCCAGCGCACTTACGGCAGCCTGTGCCGTGCCTCATATTGAATGTCAGCCCTAAGGCGTCCTTATATTTTTCATACAGAGGCATAATGGGATACTTATCCAAGAGCGCCTTTGACGGCTCAACCGGCTCAGAACAAAACTGGCAGTTTCGTCTGATAATCCTCTGTGCTATGATGCCCAAAATCGACGCGTTTAAGAGATACCCCTCAAGGCCCATCTCAATAAGCCTGAACAGGCTGCTTGGGGCGTCGTTCGTGTGAAGTGTAGACAGGACAAGGTGTCCTGTGAGGGCAGACTGCACGGCAACGGCGGCAGTTTCGGGGTCTCTTATCTCACCAACCATGATAACATCGGGGTCATGCCTCAGTATTGACCTCAGACAGGCCGCAAAGGACAGGCCGATTTCGTCCTTGACCTGTATCTGATTTATCCCGTCGATTTTATACTCTACTGGGTCTTCGACGGTGATTATTTTTTTTTCTTTTTTATCCAGACTTGACAGCATTGAGTATAGCGATGTGGTCTTGCCTGAGCCTGTTGGTCCTGTAACTAGCAATATCCCATAGGGCATGTTGATTAACTCAAGGATTGTCGGGGCAACATCCTTTTCTATTCCCAGCTTTGTTATGTCAAAGGTCAGGCGCTCCCTGTATAAGAGCCTCATCACCACGCCCTCGCCAATGGCAAACGGTATGGAGGAGACACGGACATCAATCAGGGTTGCGGAGATTTTGGTGCTGAACTTTCCGTCCTGGGGCAGCCGCTTCTCGGCAATGTCCAACCGTGCAAGGAGCTTAACGCGGGAGACAAGGGCAAGGAAGAGTTTCTCGTTTACAGTCTCAGACTCATGCAGCACGCCGTCGATTCTGAGCTTAATGCGGCATGATGACTCTGAGGGCTCCATGTGAATATCCGACGCCCTAAGCTCTACGGCATTACTGAGCACATTGTTGAGGAACTTAATCACCGGTGCTTCTGAGGCCATTTCCCTGAGCAGTTCGGGGTTGTCGTCAACGGTAAGCGAGACAAGGTCTTTGTCGAATGTATGAAGCGGTCTTGCCAGCTCGTTTATCACCTGCCCGGGTGCAAGCATAAGGACAGGGTAGCAGCCAAGCACCTTTGAGGCATAATCTAAGACTGATGACTTCAGTGGATCATTGGTGATAAAGACAATGGAGCGGCACCTGATGGGTGTGTCCTCCTGTCCTTCGGTGAATTCAGCCGCGATGGGCAGATAGTTTTGCCTTAAGAGATATTCGGTATCTATTAGTCCGGCAATATTTGCGTAAAAATCTGTATTTATCTCAGAATGAGATTCTTTGTCAAACAGAGGGATGCCCAGTTGCTTTGACAGGGCAGCCATAAGCTGGATTTCATTAACCGCCCCCATGCTAATCAGTATTTGCCCTATGTAGCCGCCGACTTCTTTTTGGAGTTCGAGGGCCTTATCTATTTCGCTGCTGCCGATGCCGAAGAGTTCAGATAACAGCTGTCCTATGAGCATTTGATAACACCCCGGTGGGAGCCTGGGTTGTGGCTACCAGTTCTTGATGATCTTGTCATCAATCTTGCCGTTTGGGCCGAGAGAGAAGATATCGAAACGACCATGCTCACCCGGACACTTATACTGGTAGTCTCTGTGCCAGGGGTCCTGGGGGATAACCTGCTTTGACAGATATGGGCCGCGCCAGTGCTTATCTGTAGAGGAAATCAGCTCATTCAGGGTAGTTGGGCACCTGCCGACATCAAGATAAAACGACTGCACAGACGTTGACAGGAGCTCTATCTGGGCGGTGGTAAGCTGCTCTTTCGAACTCTCAAAGCGATTTAAAATATTCGGCGCTATCAAAGAAGCAATAAGACCGATTATCATTACAACTATGAGTATTTCAATGAGGGTAAAACCCCTTTCTGAGCCTAAACACGGCTTACGCGACGCTGCATCTATCCTTTCAACCTTTGGCTCAGCATTTGGCAAACTGCCCGATATGTTCATAAACTTACCTCGCATTATATAGCATAGCCCAGCATACCCCATAGAAAAGCATTTATCAGCAGGTAATGTCAACATATTAAGGCAGTCTCTTCATGTTATTCCTGATACGCTGTATGAGAGAGGATTGTTTACGCGACGGGTTGGGCATTGAGTTGTTAATCGCTTGCTTATTGCCCAACTTTTGTAGTGCCTCAGGGGGCAGCTCTTTTTTAACTGCTTCGATAACCAGCTTCAGGCCAGCCGCGCCGTATTTGTTGTTTACACTTTGCAGAAACAACGCAATAAATGCACCGGCCTTGTTCTTATCCTCCAGAGCTTGAGCCTGAGAAGTAATCACATATGCAAGCGCCTCAGAGTAACTGTCTGACATGACTTTGTTGTCCATCGTTTGTAACCTCCTGTTGTAATTTGGTATTTTGTTACCGGTGGGGCGGGGGAAGACCTGTAAAAACAGATGTCTTAGCACGCCCTCAGCGTTAATGAGGAGTTATGGAGCATGGAGCCTTGCAAAAATATATCAGGGTATCACAGCATCTCACAGATCAAAATATAACTGGTATTAAAATTTTCACCACAGTCCTCATACGCATTAGTTCCAGTGATGCGTTTATATATTTCTCCTTTAGAGGAAGTATAAGCAACCGGCAGTTTTGCAAAGTTTTTCTTTCCAATATCCTCCTCTATCATGATCAGTATATCTTTCACTCTCCAGTCGTATTGCATCTCAGGTATAACCTTAAAGAGCAATTCACCATTTATTCGAAGATTATCAGCATAACCTTCATCGAATAGCAGATAAAATCGTATCTTAACAAACGAGCCGCTTATGATCCCATCGGGAAGTGCAGCATCATGACAAACAGCGTATATTCCACAGTCGAATAACAAGGTTGGGCCATTATCTTTAGCTATGTCAAATATCCTGCCTATCCCCTCATAAATATCTATGTCAACTTTCTTAAGTGACTTTGTCGTGCTTTCAGATGGCGCTATTTCTATATCTATAAAAGTTAATGCGCTGAAAAACGTCTCTCCTACATCAATGTCACCATATTCCCTAAGTGACATTCCATCTTTAATAATCCAAAATATGTCCATAGCCTTCTTATTAAATATCATAACAATCCTCCTTTTTGTAGTTTAATTTATTATACAAAAGTAGAGTAACTATTGTATATGCTTTTATTCTCTATCGTTAGTAACCTCCTCTGTTTATCGAGATGCCGGTGGTATTCTTTCGGTTTCTTTGTACATCGTCACAAAAGTCATTTTCTTGTTAACAGGGTCTACCTTGTAAATCATATGTATAACCCCATCTTTGTGTCGTGACTGAAACTCAACCGTTTCAAAATCTTTTTTCCCTTTTTGTAGGTTGAAACTATAGTCTGCCTTCTGCAGGGCTTTTAGTTTAGCATTAACAGCCTGGTTACGATACTCTTCTATCTTTTGATAATCCTCCTTTGTCAAAGGCACATTGTGCTTGCCAGCCTGTCCCTTAATTTCTTCCTCAGGTATTTTATCCTTACGGCTTACTTTCTTTCTATTATTGTGTAAGCCGCCTTTTTTTTAGCTTTTGCAGCTGACTTGGCGTCATATTTTACTTTCGCCGCTGTTAATATAATCGCAGCAAGCGTGAGACCAATAGCCCCCCACTTGCCAAACTTCTCGTTGGCATATTTCATAATTTCGTCTATTGCTACTCCAGATGCCAGAGCAGTGGCAATTGCCGCAGCGCTATTAGCGCCTAATAGTACGGCAAGCGATGCTGACAGATAAATGCCCTCTAAACCCAGTAAATACGCCATTCTCCTATTCGTATGGGTTGAAAAAAACATGGGAAAATGGGATTTTTGGCAAATTTTGCTACAATTATGTAGCAGGCCTACAAATTTAAGAGAGATGTTTATTGAATTGTTAGCCGGTGTTGACGACACATTGCAACTCCGAATGCGCTCAACACCGGCAGAGGGAAGACTGACCGGCTCGATGGCAGGTGTCAGGACAATTGCTGGATTTACGGTTACTCATAATGTTGAGGCCGTAGTGTTTTCCATTATGATAGAAAACTATGTCGTTGATCCTGGGGTTATTACTGATATACAGGACCGGATTCTTGTCCTAATCTCATCGTTTAGCAGGAACCGGTAAATCGCGCGCCTTAAGGTAGTCTCTTCATGTTATTCCTGATACGCTGTATGAGTGAGGATTGTTTACGCGGCTGATTGGGCATTGAGTTGTTAACCGCTTGTTTATTGCCCAACTTTTGCAGTGCCTCAGGTGATAGCTCTTTTTTGACTGCTTCGATAACCAGCTTCAGGCCTGCCTCGCCGTATTTGTTGTTTACACTTTGCAAGAACAAGGCAATAAATGCACCGGCCTTGTTCTTATCCTCCAGAGCCTGAGCCTGAGAAGTAATCACATATGCAAGCGCCTCAGAGTAAGTGTCTGACATGATATTGTTGTCCATCGTTTGTAACCTCCTGTTGAATTTGGAATTTTGCTACCGAAAAAGATAGGGCGGGGGAAACCCTGTAAAACAGATGTTTTAGCCCGCCCCTCAGCACAAATGGAACAGTTTTGGATCAGGGAACCTGAAAAAAAGTTATCATATCGTTGTATTACAGCATCTCACAGATCAAAATATAATTAGTATCATATCCTCCGGTGTCATTATAAGCATCGGTACCTCTGATTCGTTTATATCTTTCTCCGTCAGGAGATGTATATGCAACCGGTAAATTTTCAAAGTATTTCTCTCCTTTTTTACCCTCCCTTGCCCATATCAATATGTCTTTTATCTTCCAGTCATAAACCATGCCTGGGATAACTTTCCAAAGCGGTTCACCATTTATGCTAAGTTGCGAATGATAGTCCTCGTCGAATACCAGATAAAATCGCATCTTCACATAGGAACCGCTGTCTATTCCCTCAGGAAGTCTACTATGAAGCGAGAAGGCGTATATTCCACAGTCAAATACCAATGTTTGGTAGTTATCATAGTCATCTATGGCAAAAATTTTGCCTACTCCCTCATAAAGTTCGATGTTAAGTTTCTTCAATGATTTTATCGTGCTTTGAGACGGCTCAATTTGAACATCTACAAAACATAATGCGCTGTTAAACATATCCCCAACATCATAGTCTTCGTATTCCATCAGATTATCTGTTCCACACATAATCCCAAATATGTCTATTGCCCTTTTATTAAAAGTCATGTCATCCTCCTTTGTATTTTTACAACTTGTTTTTATTATACATAAATACAGTAACTATTGGAAAGGCTTCTGTTCTCTACCGTTTGTAACCTCCTCTATGTTATCAAGATACTGGTTGTTTTATTTATATCCTACTTTCCACATCGTCACAAAAGTCATTTTCTTGCTAAAAGGGTCAATCTTATAAACCATATGTATAACTCCATCATTTTGTGGTAACATGAACTTAACAGATTCAACCTTCTTACTTTTAGTTATCGGCTGAAACTCAATGCTACCGTGGTCAAGCGCCTCCTTGCGATAGTTTGGTATATTTTGATAGTCCTCTTTTGTCAGAGGCACATTGTGTTTACCATCCTCTACAACACGTTTTTCCTCAGGAATTTTATACTTATTCCTTACTGTCTCACCACGAGCCTCTCTTTCTTTGCTGATTTCTACTTTAGCATCAGAATGTCCACGCATTGAGTGTTCAATTCTATCCTGTGTAGCCTCTGTCTTATATCCATCGACTCTTGTTGATGAGCCTGCCTTTTTATAGCTTGCTCGTTCAATATCTTTGCTTCACCAGCTTTTACATCGCCAGTATTTACCTTAGTTGCTTCCTTTTCTGTAGCAGACTTTGACAAAGCACTGTTGTTCGCGGTTTCGTCGTATATTTTGCCAAGTTTGTCTTTTGTCTTTGCAGACTCTTCAGCCACCTTTTTCTCAGCTTCCACCACAGCCTTTTTCTCAGCTTCAGTAGCTGCCTTTCTTTCTGCTATTGCTTCAGCGGCCTTTTTTTCAGCTTTTGCAGCTGACTTGGCGTCATATTTTACTTTCGCCGCTGTTAAGATAATCGCAGCAAGCGTGAGACCAATAGCCCCCCATTTGCCAAACTTCTCATTGGCATATTTCATAATTTCGTCCACTGCTACTCCCGATGCCAGAGCAGTGGCAAGTGATGCTGACAAAAGACCATCTTTCCATGGTTGCGATATCTCAGCAGCCTTGTTACGTATATATTTATTTAAAAATTCATTCTCTTCTTTTGTCCGTTCAGACGCAGGCTTTTCCATTATTTCCCGTATTCTTCTATCCATATCGGTTAGATTTGACTCGGCGACATCTCCATGTGACTCTCTGATATTATCAGCCATTGAATCGCTTACGCGTAACATGCCGCTGGAACCCTTTTCCATCTTGCAGCCCGGCCTTCTCCCGCGAAACCTCCCGCGTTCATCCTTTATCCAACATGTATCTTCCATTGCTCCTCCTGTAGGTTGTTTTACGCCTTAGTTATTTTACGCCTTATATATAATTGAAATTCGCATGAATGCCCTTTAACCCCAGTAAATACGCCATTCTCCTATTCGCATGGCTTGCAAAATACTGCGGTTTTTGGTCAAAAAAGCTACAATATTGTAGTATCATATAAAATTGTAGTTTTTATGGATTTTGCAAAACAGCTGTATGTTATTGAATTAACGATATAAAAAGGTATTTTTAGTCTGGAGCTATGAAAATTACATAAATTTTACTTATCGAATATTTAGTACCTAAAAACCTCAAAGACTGGCTTGTAGCCTCGTTTTATAAAGATTATGACATCTTCTGAAGTAGACATTTGATTTGTTGCCCGGATATGTTACTATATACCTGAGTTCATTTGGGATTTTGAGGAGGCAGACCAATCACTAAGATAAGGTATTTTATTGCGCTGGCGGTTTTGCTTGTATTAAGGTATTAGGGACACATCCCAATAAAATTGATAATAATTGGGGATGTGTCCCCAATAGCCATTAGCCAATATTGTGACATACCTCACCCCCTGCAATCTATTGTACCGTATCGGTTCAGCATAAAACAAGAACAATTAAATTGGGGCAGCAATTCTCGCGGCATGAACATCCGTTAAAGCCAGCGACTGTTGAGCGTGTTACTGATTTAAACTGCTCTTCATGTGTTTGATGATTTGGCCTTCTACCATATAGATTACCATCTCGGCTATGTTTGTGGCGTGGTCGCCGATTCTCTCTATGTATCTTGATATAGAACTGAGTTTCGAGGCTGGAATTATTAATGACGTATCCTTTGTCATCAGCTCAACCAATTCATTCAGCAGCTTTTCGTTGAACCCGTCAAGAAGCTGGTCTCTGGTTATTACGTCCATTGCAAGCCCCTTGTCACCGCTCAAAAAAGAAGCTACTGCATCTGTCAACATACCCAAGGCTATTTCCCTCATCTTTGGTATGCTGACCAGGGCAAGCTCCGGTATCTCTGACGGCAGCTCTACAACACGGTTTGCTATATTAACGGCATTGTCCGCCATACGCTCAAGGTCTGTCGTAATTTTCATAGCCGTGGTTATAAATCTGAGGTCACCTGCAACCGGCTGGCGCAGGGCTATCAACACTATGCACGCCTCATCTATCTGTACATCAAGGGCATTTACGAAGTGGTCATTACGCACCACCATTTGGGCAAGTGCCGTGTCCATGTTCAACAGCGACTTTATGGCGCTGTCTATGGCAGCCTCTACCAAAGAGGCCATCTTCATAATATCATCCCTCAGCTTTACGAGTTCGTTATCTTTCAGCGGCATATGTATCTCCTAATCTTTCGTTGAGGGCGCTCTTTGTCACCATGTCTTTTTCCTCCTCTCTCTGGAGCGGATGATTATACCAACAAGATTCATCCCAAGCACCAGGACAATCAGCGTCAGCGCCGTTCCATACTGAATCGGTCTGGTCTTTTCTATGTGTGTCCCAGCCGTTGCCAGTACGTATATGTGATACGGAAGGGCCATCACAGGCTCAAACAGCGACCGTGGAAGCCCGGAAGTAAAGAATGCCGCAGCAGTAAACATTATCGGGGCTGTCTCACCGGAGACCTTAGCCGTGCCAATCATCGCCCCTGTCAAAATTCCCGGCAGGGACAGCGGCAGGACGACCTTTATTATAGTATGCAGTTTAGTTGCCCCGCACGCAAGCGAGGCCTCGCGAAAACTCTGCGGCACTGCCTTAATTGCCTCTTCAGATGTGGATATTATATACGGCAGCACCATTATGGCAAGCGTCAGCGAACCTGCAATCAGGCTCATCCCACACTTAAACACTATAACAAACACCGCCAGACCAAAAAGACCATACACCACCGAGGGCACCCCCGCAAGCGTGTATATGGACATGTTGACCAGCTTCAGCACAGGGCCGGGCTTTGAGTATTCAGTCAGAAACACTGCTGTCATTATACCAATGGGAAGCACTACTATCATACATAAAAATGTTAAAAGTGCGCTGCCTAAAATGGCCGGTAGTATGCCGCCTGCTGTCATGGCGTCAGTAGGGTTTTTTGTGATGAAATCCCAACTGAGTACGCCCGCGCCGTTATAAGCCACAAAACCCAGGACAAGAAATAATACGACAGCGCCGGTATACCCCAATGCGCTTATTATGGAGAGAATCAGGTTGCCCTTGATAGAGGCGCCTGCTTTGCGCGGTGGCAAGTAATACCGCTTAATATCTCCCGATTTGTCTTTCACAGCTTCTCCCCTAACTTTACCTTCCTGAAGCGCTTCGATACGAAATCAGATATGAGGCTCAGGATAAAATTAAATACAAACAACAACGCCCCTACACCGAACAGGGCGTGGTAGTGCAGGCTCCTGTACGGGGCCTCGGCCATCTCTGCGGCTATGGCCGCAGGCATCGGTCTTACGGCATCGAATATCCAGTTTGGGATTATCGCCGCCCCACCTGCTGCCATTAGTACTATCATCGTCTCCCCTACGATTGTGGCAAAGCCTAATATGATGGCCACACTGATTCCCGAAAGGGATGATGGGATTACAACATGCCTTATCGTATCCCACTTAGTAGCGCCAATTGAGTACGAGGCCTCTCTGAATGTCCTCGGCACGGAGGCGATTGAGTCCTCAGCTATGCTGGCAATCACAGGTACAGACTTGGCCGTCAGCATCATCGACGCCGTAAACATATTAAGCCCTGACGCTATGAACAGCTTATCATAACATAAATCTGCCACAACTGTGGATAAAAAAGGGATACCGGCATCTCTGAGGAAGGCAGGGAGTTTCTCTGACAGCAGCGGAGAAAGCCATGTTGTAAGTATTGGGGCAATCACCACCATACCAAAAAAACCAAATACCACTGAGGGAAAGCTGGCCAGCATCTCTACGATGGGCTTCAGAAATTCCTTTATCCTGTGCGATGCAATCTCGGCGATATATATAGCCGTTGCAAGCCCCAATGGGATGGCAAACAGCGCCGTTAACATAGTCGTACTTATTGTGCCCATAATCAGCGGCAGCATCCCAAAGCTCTGAGGTTCAGCAGTGGGATACCACTTCGTGCCGCTGACTATAGTTAGAGTACCTATTTTATAGAAAATCATAAACGACTCTTTAAAGAGGAAAAAGGCTATCAGTAACAACACCACGACGGAAAACAGGCCAACCACCTTGAGAAGATTCTCAGTCAGATGTTCCTGTTTTCTCCAGTGCAATTTCAAATCAAGCCCTCCTCCAAAAAGATTGCCCTACTTAAGGCTTACGAATTTTACGGCATTGACGATGTCCTGCCCCTCTTTGGACATGACGAAATCTATGAATTTAGCAATATTGCCTGCTGGTTTACCCTTTGTGTACATGTAAAGGCCCCTGGCGATGGGCCATCTGCCGTTTCTGACGGTTTCGGGGCTGTCTTTTACATCGTTGACTAATAGAGGTTTAACAGACTTGTCCATATATCCTATGCCTACGTAGCCTAGGGCGAATGGATTTTGTGCCACTGTCTGAACGGCCTGTCCGTTTGAGGCAACAAGGAGGGCGTCGGCGCGCACGAGGTCCTTTTTCATCACCTTCTCTTCCCATACTTCATACGTACCGGAGCTAGTGTCTCTCGATACAACGGTTATTGGTCTGGCAGGGCCTCCAATGTCTTTCCAACTGTTAATCTTGCCGTTATAAATGTCCCTGAGCTGTTCCATAGTAATCTTGTCGATTTTCATCGAAGGATGCACCACTGGAACTATACCGTCGTATGCTACAATAAAGGGCGTCATTTCAATACCTTTTGACTTGGCGGCGGCGACTTCTTTTTCCTTTGCCTCGCGCGAGCTTGTAGCGACGTCTGTCGTGCCGTCCATAAGTGCCTTGATACCATTGCCTGAGCCGCTTCCTGTGACTGAAACCTTAATGTTGGGATTTTTCTTGTTAAATTCTTCGGCGGCTTTTTGCGCTATTGGTAACACCGTTGTTGAACCGTCTATCCTTAATGACTCCTCAGCTTGTGCATACACACTAAATAACATAATACACATCAGTAATAACGCTTGTAAACCCTTCATAGCTGTTTCCTCCTTGTTGAGCGGTCAAATTTATGTGTTTATAAACACATGAGTACATTATATAGGATGGATTGTTACAATTGTATTAAGGAGTTATTATATTTTGGTTAAATGATTGAGGGGGCAGCAAATCTTTTACGAATGGCTATGGCCGTCTTTTAATTATCAGCTTCATTTTGCTACTATATAGGGCGATATGTTAGAGGACAGGTCATACGGGATAATTGCCGTTTACGAAGAGGGAGGTGCGATTTATTATCTGCTGCTTCAGCACAATGCAGGGCACTGGGCATTCCCGAAGGGCCATGCAGAAGGCAGCGAATCTCCATATGAGGCCGCCTGCCGTGAGTTCAGAGAGGAAACCGGCATACATGACGGGCATATCCTGAGAGATAAATCCTTTATTGAGAATTATTCATATACAATACAAGATGACCGTGTCAATAAAACCGTGCAATACTTTCTCGGACGTGTAACACATAAATCCGTATCTATCCAGCACGAAGAGATAAAGGCATATAAATGGGCAGAGTTCCCGGAGGCGGAGGCAACGATTACATTTGCCGAATGTAAGAGGCTGTTACAGGAAGTAAGGCAATATATTGAAACCGAAAACAGCGCATGATGCCGTACTAGGTTACAGTTTGGGTTACAGTTTGGCAGGCAATGCCTCATTGAGAGGGATTTAGTTATGACAGCAGGGAGGAAAACATGGTGAAGTTTGAGGAGATTACAGCGTTTGTGTCGTCGTTTATTGACAAATATTTTGGGCACGATACGATATGGCCGCGCATTGCCGAAGATGTGCGCAAGACAAGCCTAAACCTGATAAATACAGTACAATCAGTCTACGATACATCAATAAACACGATATTTGGTCAAGACAAAAAATCAGACACACAAAATCCTGTGACGCACCAATGCGCCCAGCCTCCTGAAACTAAGCCTGAAACTAAGCCAGACACTAAACCAGAGACTAGGCCCGAAATTCAGCCTGAAATTAAAATTATACAGCCGGAGCCCCCTGCAGCATCAGATGAAACATCAGACGTGGACACAACAGAGATAAAGGCAGAAACACCTAAAGCTGAAATACCGGCGGCAGTAGAACAGGAAGCTCTTGCAGCCCCGACAGCCAACAACATGCCCGATGTCAGCCCAACGGTTGCTGAAATACCAACGGCACGCAAATCGCGTACTAAAAAAAGAGAGTCTGGTGAACCTAAACTGGCCAAAGCCCAAAAAACAAGAAAGCCTAAGAAACCTAAGACCTAGCCTTCTGCTTCTTTGATGGAAATATCCTTAACAAAGTCGGCACAGCGCATATCCCTGCCGCTTATGAGGAACTTTTTATTGCAATCCCCTCTCCACGCGCACACAGCGCATATAGTTCCGGTTTCAGCCATTTGCATGTATCCCATAAGTCATATATATTATGCCTTGCATGTGTTTAACCCTCACAAACTACAGTTCTGAATTTTTGTAACTGGCATTATAATCTCTCATAAAGAATCGACTTGATTTCGTCTTTGCTGAGTTTTACAGGGCTTTCTTTATTTGACGCCCCTGCGGCAAGTTTGTCCAGATGGTCTTGTGTTATGCCATAGCTGCCAAGACGCTGCATTTTTAGTTTTTCTGTCCAGCCGTTCAATGTTTCTATTAAGGCATCTAAGGCATCAGGGGCAGTGTTCGTATCTTTTTCACCTGTTATCAGGCAGCCGATGTCTGCATATTTTTGGATTGCTGCTGAGTCAGTTGCCCTCATAGCTTTGATATTAGCAGTGGTTGCCGCCCCTACCAGTGTCCCGCAGACGACCCCGTGGGGTATGTTAAAACAAGCGCCTATCGATGATGCTAGTCCGTGTACAACTCCAAGTCCAGCGTTAGCAAGCGTTATCCCTGATATTGCAGAGGCATATGCCATTGCGCTTCTGGCACGAATATCCCCCGCGCCTGCCGTGCAGGAATACTCCAGATTGTCTATTGCAAGCCTGATTGCCCCAATGGCAAGTGAATCTGTCATAGGAGAGGCCTTCACTGATACATATGACTCCATGAGCTGTGTAAAGGCGTCCATTGCGCAGGCTGCCGACACATCCGGTGGACATGACAGCGTAAGTGCAGGGTCTATCAGCGCTATATCGGGAACAAAGTTGTCATGGCGCAGGGATTTCTTAAACCCCTCCGGCCCGACGCGGCTTAAGACAGCATTTTTTGTTGCCTCGCTCCCTGTACCCGATGTTGTTGGTACGGCGGCGAAGGGGATTTTAATACCGCTGTGTGCCTCCGGCCTTCCGACGCCTTCAAGGTAATTAAGTACGCTTTCACCGAGGGGGAGCATGGCAGAGATTGCCTTTGCGCCGTCTATTACGCTGCCTCCGCCTATGCCCACAACGACATCAACGCCATAGTTTCTGAACTCAGCAACGGCGGCGTCAACCATCTCAGGCGACGGCTCAGTGTGTATTTGAAAGATATAGAATCTGATACCATCTTTTTTTAGTGAACTCAGCAGACTGTCAAGCCTGCCAGTTTTTTTCAGCGATGCAGCGCCGGTTACGATTAACACCGTTTTCCCAAGCCGTGAGATAACTTTGGGCAGGGTATCAAACACACCCGCGCCAAAATATACCGCCGGTGGTTTGGCAAAATTAAAGGTCTGCGGGATTACCACTTCATTCGTTGTGCTGGACATATTACATTGCACGGCGTACCTTTACGGGGCTTAGCCATCATTGGCTCTACGGTTTCTTTCCATTTTTTGTAGTGAGGGGTCTCCTTGTGAGCCTTTGAGGAGTCCTCGGATTCGTATGCCTCGTAGAGGAAAAATTGTGCTGGGTCTGATGCGCTCTGCAGTACGTCGAATCTCATATTGCCTGGCTCTTTAACGGAATTTTCATGGTTTTCACTTATGGCCGCGATAAATGCAGCAATATATTCGGGCTTAACGTATACCTCAACCACTGTAACCAACATAAAGTATCCCTCCCTGTGTAATCAGGCAATGCGAATAGCTTGTCACAGTCTTTTGGCAAGCGTACCTGCTTTACGATATTTATTATATCAGCGTGACGGCAGATATTTCAATTGGCGCGGCAGGCAGGGATGACCAGAATGTGTCAGAGAAAAGATTACCGCAAGATAGAGACTTTACAACAAACTGTGTCAATCCTGAGAAAGCGAAGGGAAGTGGTCTTGCTCCGGCGTCAGCCGAATCTTCCGGTTATATAATCTTCAGTTAGTTTATTGGAAGGATATGTAAACACCTTGTAGGTTTCGTCAAATTCTATGAGTGTGCCAAGCATGACAAATCCCGTGTAATCGCTCATTCTTGCAGCCTGCTGCATGTTATGTGTGACAATTACTATAGTTACAGTCTCTTTTAATTCAACCGCGAGTTCTTCAATTTTCGACGTAGATATGGGGTCAAGCGCTGATGTAGGCTCATCAAATAGCAACACTTCGGGGTTAACAGCAAGGGCGCGGGCTATGACAAGGCGTTGCTGCTGCCCACCGGAGAGCGTATAAGCGCTCTGGTTAAGTTTATGTTTGACCTCCTCCCAAATGGCGGCCTGCTTAAGGGCGTACTCTACATGGCTGTCAAGCTCGCTTTGCTTTTTTATCCCCCGAAGCCTCAGCCCATAGGCAACATTATCAAATATCGACATAGGAAATGGTGTCGGTTTTTGAAATACCATACCTATACGGCTGCGAAGCTCTATTATGTCTGTATCGTTGGCGAGGATATTTATACCGTTAAACACGATCTCACCTTCGTAGCGGTTGCCCGGGTAGAGGTCGTGCATCCGGTTAAAGCTTCTCAGCAGGCTTGTCTTGCCGCACCCTGACGGTCCTATAAAGGCAGTTATGGCGTGTTTGTGTATAGGGAAGTTTATATTTTTAAGGGTATGTGTACCGCCCGCGTAATAAAAATTAAAGCCTTTTACCTCATCCATCTAATCTCCCTGGTGTTAATTAACTCTGCTGTCAGCTGTATGCTTATGGTCGTGCATTCTCTTGTCTCTGACAATCGAAAAACCCTGCTTTGACTTCGCTGCCTTCTTGACTTCAGATGCAATGGAGGCTAGCTGCGCTACCGATTCAATTTTATATACCTCGGTACTCACTATGCCGATAGATAAGGACAAAAGATCATATCTTTCATGCTGTCCCTTTCGATTTAGCGATTCATAGTACCCTGCCTCGTAGTCTTTTTCACCGTGAAACGCCCTCAGCGTTGACTTAAAGCTGTCTATCAGTAAATTACAGATTGGCATCGACATGTTAGGGTGGGAAAGCAGAATGAAATCGTCCCCTCCTATATGCCCCACGAAATTAAAATCATGCTGCAATGTCTGCGCCGATTCCTCAATTACTATACCCAGCGTCTTTATTACTATGTCACCTTTCTCAAAACCATAGTTGTCATTGTAGGGCTTAAAATTATCAAGGTCTATATAACAGATATCGAAGTGCATGTTTTGTGTAAGCCGCTTGTTAATCTCATCGTAAATCGATTTGTTTCCTGGCAGCCCTGTAAGCGGATTGGCGTTTTTGGCAAGAGATATGGATTTCTCGGTTACAGCCGCTAACAGTTCACTGATAGTAACAGCGCCAAGATATTTTCCATTTTTAGTAACGCAGACGTCGTCATAAAGATGTTCTATTTTCCTTAATCTGATCATATTGGCAACATCTTCAATAGATACGCTGCCTTCTACCACGAGAAACTGTGTTTCCATCAGGTCTTTGACTTTCTTGCGGGAGTTAAGGGCACTGCCATAGCCGCACTTGCCCAGCATCTGATTCTCTAAAAACCTCTGTCTGTTGATTATCCCCACAATCCTTTCGTCATCGATAACGGGCATACATCTAAAGTCAGTAGTATTTATTAAAGTATTAAACACCTCCATTAATGAGCTTTCTGGAAGGAGAGCTTTTTTCTTTACGGCAATATCGCCGATGAATACAGTCTCTGTTAATTTGCAGCAATAGTCTGGTTTCTTTCCTCGTGAGCTGCAAATTTCTGTCTTTGCCTGAGCGTCTAAACCGGGGGCAGGACTGTTTAAATAAAACCCCTGCAACAACTCTACTCCCATGTTCATAACATGTTTAAGCTCTTCTTTGGTCTCTATCCCCTCGGCAATAACCTTTATGCCAAGCCTGTGGCATACTGTAGTAACGGCATCAACCAGATTATGTTTAATCAGGGCCTTATCCACGTCGGAGATAAAATGCCTGTCTATTTTCACATAATCAGGTTCTATGATTGACAGCATCTTCAACCCGCCATATCCTACCCCAAAATCGTCTATCGCTATCTTATAGCCCGTGTCTCTGAAACGGTTAACGACCCTTTGGAAGGCATCGTAGTTTTCGATAGCGCTTTCTTCGGTTATCTCAAGGACAATTCTATCTTTTAGTAAACCCCATTCTCTTATATAGTGTTCAGTAATCTCACACCAGCCTGGGTTTTCCATTATCGTCTCAGGGCAGATGTTTATAAATAAATGCGAATCGGTCTTTGTAATACCCTCCTGAGACGCCCTGACGAGTGCGTTTTCCTGACATGCGGCATCTAACAAAGCGAGCGCCTTAGCTGCCTTTGCCCGTTCAAACAACTCACCTATGTTGTTGAGCAAGGATGAGGTACGTATAAGCCGCGTAAGGGCTTCATAGGCGTAGACACTGCCATCTTTTGACGAATAGATAGGCTGGAAATGGATGGTTAATGCGTTAGTGTCTATCAGCCTGTATATATGTTCTCTATCTTCCTCTAAGTCGTAATCTTTCTGTTTTTTTGTTAACATGTCATCAAATATCCATTTTGTTCTCATATGCTTACCTCCTCAGTGCATATTCAAAGCTCTCTGCAAACCATTACAGGTCTTTTACGGGATACTCCCTCTTCAGCAAAAAACCAAACCACGGGGAAAAAGAACCTGTTCTTACAGTTTACACATGAATACATATTGCCTGTGAAATATTCACGAGCAAGGACAAGGATGGAATTACAGTCGTCACAAAGTTTCATTGCCTTCCTCCATATTCACCGGGTTTACACATAGTCCAAATAACGAGAACATACCCTGGAGACTTCGGCATCCAAGTGTTCCTCGTAGCTTGCACACACTTTTACATGCTCACACCTGCCACAAGCTGAAAGCTCGGCAAGACTTTCGAATCGCTCACAGATTACCTTTGACATGTTCCCTCCTGATTCCCATTATTTAATTCTTCAACTGTAATATATTAAACAATGGGCTGTTACAGGAATATTAAGGATTGATTAAGAATGGGTTATGTTTATGTTAAACTTTGGATATAAATATTTAACACAATTGTAACACTATTTTCACATTGCTGTAACATTAGTCACTGTATAATTACAATAGGGAGAGCGGCTGCTAATTTGAGTAAAGCATTGGAGGTAACAGTGGAGAAATGTGACAGCTGTACCGGCTCACTTGTCCTTATTTGCAGTTCCACAACTGGCCGCTTTTATTTATGCGATTGTTGTGAAACCAGATATTTCTTTCCGGCTGGCGGTTGTCTGTCCGCAAATGTGAACAGCAGAATCAACCCACTCCAGTAAACATCAGGCAAGACCGCACATTGCCCACATTGACCAATGTTGCCAAGCCCAGTATTGCCAGATGCTAATGCGCGGCGTCTATCTTATATTTTTGCTTGAATAGACCCTGAAATTGAGGTTCTTAAATATAGAGTTTTTAAGCTCCAGCCACTTCAAAAAATCTATATCAACAGCTGCAGACCTGAAGCTGCTCATAAGCGCATTGAAATTCGATATATGCTCCTTTGTCCTCTTCACAGAATATTCGATTGCCGTGCCCTGGGTTATCAAAAATGCCCAGTCACTACTTTGCGCCAGCAGGAGTTCCCTTGCCAGTTGATCCAGAACCCTCTTGTTGAACAGACTTATATCCGAACCGTCGTCCGGCATGTCATAGTACTCGTCTGCAAGTTTCTCCAACGAACCGGCCATGAAATGCAGGTGCCTGTATATCCAACTGTTGTCTTCGTTGAGCCATACGTCGTAGTAGCCGTTTTCACCCCATGAAGATGGGCTTGGTGCTACGGTTTGATTCTTGGGATGGTAGCTTAGGTACTCAGTTGGTGTGACGGGCTTGATAGTTTTATCTTTTTGTAGCTGCAAAAGGACATGGTATAAGAAGTCCGGTCCTTCAAACCACCAGTGACCATATAGTTCTGCGTCGTATGGGGATACCATAAGAGGGGGTCTGTCCATAGATGGGGCCAGCGCCTCTACCTGTTCATATCTGGCGTTACAGAAATGTTCGGCATGAAATTTTGTCTTATGAAATGCCGCAACAGGGTCATAGGGTAATTTGTCCTCTGTCTTCCCGGTTATCTTATAGTACTTAATCCCGGTAAACACCCTGTTCCCATCTGGTGAGATGTATGGTTTGATATAATCCATTTCCAGGTCAAAGCCAATGTCCCTGTAGAAATCACGATACTCTGGAGAACCAGGATACCCTGACATAGAACTCCACACCTGCTTGGATGTTTCAGGGTCTCTGGCAAATGCTGCAAGGCCGTTTAACGTGTGAACTGCTGAATACACAGAGAACTTCGGGGCAGGCACACCTTTGTTCACGCCATGCGACTCAAGAAAGAAATACTTAATCCCGTATTTTTTCAGTATCTCATCCAATTCCTCGTAGTACGCACACTCAGGCAGCCATATACCGGTAGCGGCCTTACCAAAGTGTTCGTAATGGCACTGCGTGGCAAGGTCTATTTGCGCCTCCACTGCACGTGGATTTGTCCTCAGAAGCGGCAGAAAGCCATGTGTGGCGCCGCAGGTTATTATCTCTAATTGACCCTTATCTGAAAAGTACTTGTAACCGTTTAATACGTTGCTGCCTAATACATCTGTAAAGAAGGTCTTTATTTCTATAAACCTCTTATAGTAAAACGTTGCAACATTCAACATGCTGCCGTCATTTTGTACACGCTTCATCTCTTTCTGGGAAAGTTCGATGAGTCTGTCCATATACTTTATAAACAGCCCCGTAAGATACTCGTCATCAAGCATTTCAACAAGGGGAGGTGATACGGAAACAGTCAATCTGAAATCCACGCCATCGGCCTCAAACCTCTTCATCCTCATAAGAAGCGGCAGATATGTCTCAAATATTGCCTCAAAGAGCCAGTGTTCTTCCAGAAAATAATCGTACTCAGGATGTTTTACAAACGGCAGATGTGAATGCAGTACCGGTAACCAATAGCCCTTTATCATTTGTTAACTCCTCTTGCCGGAGAGGAGTTCGCTTGACCCTGACATCTCACTTGAGCCGGGCTTTTCACCGGACATTTCGCTAGACCCTGAGTTCCCCATCAACTGCTCGAAATACTTCATAATTGACCCCCTGCTGTCGTCTTTGAGCCCCAAAAACTTGAGAAACTCAAGAAACATACTCAGCAGTTGAATGTCTTTAGCCCTGGTCTCAAAGAAGCTCTTTATCAGTTCAAACATAGCCTTATCATCCTCTGAGAGATGCTTTATCTTTTCTATCAGTCTTAGGAGCAGCTCTATGTTTTCCGTATCTTTAAATCTTATGTCAAGAAACTTGGAGATGATTTCCATTTCTTTTTCGAATATGTCTGATTTACCGCCCTGTAGTTCGGCGTTTTTAGTGTTTTCCATTACTTCGTCCACGTTTTTCTCCTCTGTGTATAATATTCCCTTGCTCCAGAACTCCTCCTTCAGGCCCAGCACACTAAACGACGGGACATTGATCTGGTTAGCTTTCAGTATTACTGTAAACACCCCATCTCTTTCAATGCCTATCGCGGCTGTCATCGGCTTGAAATTATCTGTGCATTCTACATAAATCTGACCAAACGGCTCTGATACGGCAGCGGAGTATATCTCTTGTTCCCTATAGTTCTTCTTCTCGCCAAGTGTTACCTCGTATATCTTCACGGTAAAATATGAGGCCGACGGGTTTTGCGTCTTTTCCATGAGCAGCTTCTCAGTCAATTCCCAGTAAAGATAAACCTTCTTCTCGGTTACTGGCAGAATGACAAGCGTATCGGTATCATATTTAGTAGGAATTTCGTAGTTTTCGACTATTGGATATTTTAGTGTGTCCGATAATAAATATGCTATACCGTGTCCATCTTCACGGGCTTCACGGGGTTTGTCCTTGCCCTGGCCTTCGGTTTTAACGAGTGTGTCTTCCATAGTGTCTCCTTTATAGTAATAACTTGTTAGCGGCTACCACTTCCCAGAAATCCTGTTATAGAGGCTGAGATATTTATCTGCTGAAGCCCCCCACGAATAATCTGTCCTCATGCCGGTCAGCATGATTTCTCTGAAAGTATGGGGTTTTTCATGCCATGTCATAGATGCCCTCTTTAGCGCAAGTGAAACTGCGTCATAGGAGAAGTCGTCAAATGAAAACCCGTTTCTGTCTGTAACAGGTTTAACAGAGACCTCGGCGTCAAACACTGTGTCGCTGAGTCCGCCCGTGTTTCTCACAACAGGAACAGTGCCATATCTCATTGCTATCATCTGCGTCAACCCGCACGGTTCAAAAAGACTGGGTATCAGTATCATATCCGCACCTGCGTATATGAGATGTGCCAGTTCCTCATCATGGCTGAGATGAATGTGGCAGTCGTGATTGTCCTTCAGATAGTGTTTCAGATGGTGGAAGTATATATCTATTTCCTTGTCAGGAGATGAGCCAAGCAGGACAAACTGCATACCGTTGTTAAGTGAGTACAGTAACGCATGTCTGATCAGGTGAACGCCTTTTTGCATATCCAGGCGTCCGACAACTGAGACTATGGGTTTAAAGTCCTGTTTCATGGACATCTTTTTTCTCATGTGTTCCTTGTTCTTATATTTATCTTCTATTGAGTCTATGTCGTAGTTAAAGGGTATGAGCTTGTCTGTGGCAGGGCTCCATGAGTCATAATCTACGCCGTTGATGATGCCTGTATATTTGTCAGAATATTTGGACAAGGTCTTCTGCATACCCTCGCCCATCTGATTGGTCATGGTCTCAGAGGCGTACTTTGGAGAGACGGTAGTGATGATATCCGAGTAGGTTATGCCGCCTTTCATTAGATTTATATAGGCGTGGTCAGAGTCATCTACAATGCTGTCTTTACCTGTGACCACTTGCTCAAGGTCAGCCATCTTCAAGACCTTTTCAGAGGTCTTTCCCTGATGCCAGATATTGTGTATAGTGTAGCATGTCTTCGTTTGCGAGAGGGCTGAGTGCCTGTGCTTAGTCTTTAGCAGCACAGGGACAAGGGCGCTCTGCCAGTCGTGGCAGTGTATAACATCAGGTCTTCTTCCGGTTTCACTCAGGAATTCAACCGCCGAAAGGCAAAAAACTGTGAAACGCTCGTCGTCGTCTCTTTGACCGTAGTAGATACCTCTGTCAAAATATCTTTCCTGAGAATGAGGTTTAATAAAAAAACACTCATTATCGTGTATAACTGCACTGTGTACGGTGCTTAATAACTGCTTTCCATTGCATTGGACAGAAACCTGTACAGAATTGTTTTGAAAATCATTGATGGCTGCCCCGATAGTTGAGAGGTTCATGCAGTCATAATAGGGAAGTATAACTTCGACTTTATGTCCTTTATTCGCAAGCTCCCGGCTAAGCCCGTCTACTACATCGGCCAGCCCGCCTACTTTGGAGACTGGGGCGCATTCCGAGGCTATCATAACAACATACATCATTGACCTCCTGAGCAAATTATTGTTCTGTTGCCATATCTCGCAATTATTTGACAACGTCAGCCGCTGATGCGCTTAAATATTTATTACCCGCCAGCGCCCGGCAGACTGCCATGTACACAGTTTAGCATAATGCTTTTGAATCTGTAAATATTTTTTATTCCCCTAAATTCACTTAAGCCATAGCACCGAGGGTTTGGGGAGGAGGGGTATCAGGTGCTTCAGGGGTCTTAACGCTGTCCTCTGGTGGCATATTCGATAACAAACCAATTCTTTGCCTGTACCCCTACATATTTCGTCAAGGCATAGTTCAGAGTTCCGCCTATGACAATGCCTAATCCGTAGGGCAAAGACTTCTCTATCGACCTTCTTGTGAAATGCGTCCCGATTCTGTTGAACAAATCTTTAATAACATGCAGGGCTGCACCGCGTAAATAATGATGCATCATGTTTACCCCTGCGTCACTTGCAATCTTTACTCCAATATTTGCACCAAATATCTGGAGGGCTGCACCTTTAAGATTACTCTTCAGTAAATTCATCGTACTCTTGTTTTCGCAGGCTGCCCCAATGTTTATCCCTGATTTTTCAAGCGTACCGGCAGCGGCTAATAAAAATGCCAGATTAACTGCCTCCTCAGCCGAAACGTCAAATCCAAACGTCTCACACAGACACAGACACATATCCACCTGAAATTTCATAGCAGTGACTACATCAACCGCCATACCGCCAGTTATAGCTATTACTGTCCCTATGCCGGGGGCAACGCTTGGTAATGCCGTAACGCTGCCGACTAATGCTGCAAGATTTGAATATCTTCCCACTATTTTGTCAGCTATCGCTATATTTGCCTTAAGAGCAGAGGTGGAACTGTCGTAGCAGTCGTATCTGTCCCTGTATTTTTTCACCATCTTCCGAACACTCTCAGTGGTCATTATTACAGCCTTGACAGTCTTGAAAAGAGGACATTCTTCTTTTTTTTCTTCAGTGTTCATATTAGTACTTATAGTAACACATTTCAGTATCAAAAAAGCATATCGCCATACCAAATAATATAGAGTTGAACTTACTTCGATTTTTTGGACAACCAATGTTGAAAGTGATTCTCTTTCACTATCTTTTTTTAGCCATCTTTGGTCTGTTTTAGTGGAATATCTTACCATATGTGTCGATATATTGACACTACTTGCCGCGCTCTTTGCGAAAATTATTTCCCTTTCCTTTGTTCCTTGAGTGATGCAGGGGTTACTCTTGCTGAAGTTAAAGAGTGACTTCTTCAGACACGACAACGTAATCGACTGCAGGGTCTTACCCAAGCCCATTTCATCGGCAATGATTACTGATTTTCTAAACAGCCCGAAATCCACGCCAATTTTCTGATAAGGGTAGAGCGGCACGCATATTACTCAGGAGTATAGCTGCCCTTAAGTAGTTCCATCTCTTTTTGATTCATTGCATCGTCAAGTCTCTACAATATGTAGTCGTCAATCCGAAGCGCCCTCATCTCTTTGACCTCTTCTATTAGCGCATATAGCTCGATGAGGTCATGTAAATGCCTTGGTCATCGAAATAGGGTCTGAAGCGGTCAATAAATTCATCGGGGAGCTGCCTGTCAAAGTAATACCTGGGTTTTCCAGAATCCCAGTATAAGTGTGGGAACTTCTCTTTCTCTACCGTTGATTTAAATTCCTTCCTTGAGGTTATAACTGCCCAGCTTGAATATTCTCAGCCCTCTTTCAAATATAACTATTGAATCAGAAATATTATTTTTAACAAATTCTCTTGTTAATGATATCATCTTATCCTCCAGTCATTTATTAAGGAATCAGGTCGTTTTCAAAATATGCCTTAATCGCATCGGCCTCTTTGATCAGATTATCGATTTCTGCCTGATATGATTTCTTAAAGAACTCAAGCACCTCAGGGTGTTCTTTCACAATCTCTGAGGCAAGCGTTCTGTTTATTTCGTAAAGCGATGTATCCTCGGCTGCTATCACAGTTGCTGTGCGCGGTTTTCTATTGAAGAAATCAAATTCACCAAATAGTTCTCCACTGCCGATTGTGGTAATGCCGCTGACATTTTCAGACTCAGGCGATGTGCCCTGGGGATATACCTTTACTGAGCCGGTTTTAACTACATATATGGCATCAGGCTCTTCCCCAAAATTCACAATCGTCCGCCCCTTTTCATATTGCAACTGCACTGCCTTATCAAGATTCCTCCTGAGTAATTCGTTGAATAACGCAAGGAAATTCATGCAGGTATCTGGTACACCGGTCATATGCGGCTCAGTGTGCAGCTCAGGTGATTGTTCCGGTATTAAACGCTGAAGTTTATCCAATGCGTCATACAGCGGCCTTATATTTCTGACTGTCACATTGTTCATTGCCCTAATGATTAGCTCATTAGCGGCAACGGTAGCAATATCCCTGAAAAATAAGCGGGATATGCTCAGATACAAGAGCGCCGCCTCTGCCTTCCGGTTTGCCGCATATAGAGTCATCACCTTCCTGAGTCCGGTTTCTACAAGTGATTTCGGGTTAAGCGAAAAGCCTGTCTCCTCTTCCGAGCTCGAGCCTGCCCCTAACATCATAGAAGTGTCTGTGTAGTTGTTGTTTTTATTATCAGGCATTACCGCCCCTAACAAGGCTCCAAACGCACATGCCTGTAGTTTGCCCTGTTCACTGTTGAGGAATTCCACCATAGAATCAAGTCTTGACACGTAATATTCTCTGAGCAGTGAGCGCAGGTTTGGCTTAACGGTCATGGCCTTTTGGAGTGATTCAGCAGTTATCACCAAAAGCTCCACATCTGTATCTGCTATAGCGCTGACTGCCATCGGCTTTGATGAAAACAAGGCCGACTCGCCAAAAAAATCACCAACCGAAAGATTCGACAGGGTCTTTGCGCCGCTGGTAAACAGCGTGGTTATCAGGTGATTCAGCAAAACAGGAGGCAGCGGGACTAACGGACCCTTAGATTTTGCAGACTTTTTTGATATACGCACCGTACCGCTTACTATTATAAACAGGGAGTGGTCATGGGCGCCCTCTTTGCAGATTGCCTCATTATGTTTATATTTGACCAGAGAAATATCGTCGAACATCCGCAGCGTGTCTTTATCGAGTAACTCCTGAAAAAATTTGGGTACACTGTTCTTGTCTATAAATACGAGGTCAAGTATAAGCATAAACGTCTCATATGCCTCATCCACATCTGCTGATTTTATCTCTTCGTAGAAACGCCTGATTAGGTAACTAAACGTATTTTTGTCCATTTAATATAACCTCCCGCACCGGTGCAATTAGATTTGTATTTGCCGTATCTGCTATGGTAGTATAACAGCTTAGAAAATATAAGTACAGGGGGCAGCATGGAAGTAAAAATAGAAAAGAAAGATGGTATAGATGTAATTTCACTAAATGGTCGTTTGGATGCGTCGAACGCCCCCGTGTTCGACGAAAAGATGATGGATGTTTTAAGCCAGAAGCCGGGCAAGGTTATCGTTTCACTAAAGGAGCTTGAGTATGTGAGCAGCGCCGGGCTGAGGGTCTTTCTTGCCGCTGCTAAGGAAATAAAAAAGATTGACGGCAGGATTGTCTTTGCCGAACCTGCCGAACATGTCTTTAAAGTGCTGAAAATGTCTGGACTGGATACCATTTTAAAGATTTACAAATCAATGGATGAAGCGGTGAGCGGGTAGCGCCCTAGTAGCGCCCGTGTAGCGCCAGAGATACGCACGGTTTAAGCTGGCACGTCAATCAATAAGCCGTCTACGTAGTCTCTTCAGTGCGAGGTATCCTGCCAGTGCGATAAATGCTGCAATATACAACACATCAAACAGTAACTCCAGTCTGAGTTGTCCAAGGCAAAGGCTGCGCCCCAGCCTGACAGGGTGTGTCAGCGGAAGCGCCTCTGCCACGTACCTTAACACCTCTGGCAGCTCCGCCAGGGGAAACACCACGCCTGATAAAAAGAACATCGGAGAAAGAAACCCCGTGAAATAAAAATTGAAAAAACTTATAGTCTTCACATACGATGTGACCAGAAGCGAAAGAGACGCAAACATCAGCCCCGTGATAAAACCTATAAACGGCATCACCAACCCCCCGGGCAACGGAATGACCCCAAACGGGACTGTCACCACAAGCACCGCAAAGGCAAAGAAAAATCCCTTTGTCGCCGCCCACAGCATCTCCCCTATGATCAGATTGTTTACGCTGATGGGCGCTGCCAGCATCCCGTCATACACCTTGTTGAATTCCAGATTGATAAACGTGCCAAACGAACACTCAAACGCCGCCGTCATCATTGCCGTCGTAATGGGCAGCCCCATGGCAAGGAATACGACATATGGTACATTTCCAAAGCCGGGCACGTACTTGCCTAAGCCCAGCCCTATGCCTGCCAGAAATATCAGCGGCTCAAGAAACGGTGGAAGCCCGTTGCTCAACAGATTGCTTGAGTAGACGCGCATGTGGCGGTACCATACTGCGTATATCCGGTGTGACAGCGGTGGATATGGGCTGCTGTTATCCTGAGTCATCAAGCGCCCTCCCTGTGGCCTTTATAAACAGGTCTTCGAGATTCGCTGCCCTCAGAAAATAATCCCCCGGCTCAAGCTGTGAGGCAATCTCATTCAGCTCAACAATGTGATTGCTGTATATGTGCAATGTCTCCCTTGATATATCTGCCCGTAGTGACGGGGAGTTCAGGCAGTCTTTTATCTTATCCATGCGTTCTTTGTTTACA
This sequence comes from Candidatus Magnetominusculus xianensis, assembly GCA_001541255.1. GTDB lineage: Bacteria > Nitrospirota > Thermodesulfovibrionia > Thermodesulfovibrionales > Magnetobacteriaceae > Magnetominusculus > Magnetominusculus xianensis. The sequence continues at coordinate 50,207 of LNQR01000034.1, read as the reverse complement.
ATGTCAAGGACGTATTTCTCTATGCTTTGCTCAAGGAGTTCTCGCGGCTGGCCCTCAATCACCTTCTCCCCCTTGTGCATTATAATCAGGTCATCGCAAAGTTGAAATGCCTCTTCCATGTAGTGGGTAGTCAGGAGCATGGTGATACCGTCTTTTTTCATCAGCCTGAGTTTATCCCATATCATGTGGCGCACCTGGGGGTCAAGGCCGGTTGTGGGTTCGTCGAGTATCAGGATTTTCGGGTTATTGAGAAGGGCGCGTGCTATTATCAGCCGCCTTTTCATCCCGCCGGACAGTTCCCGTGTCTTTGAGTATCTTTTGTCTGTCAACTCCATCATTTCGATAAGATGCTCGATTGCGGTTTTTGCGGCACTGCCCGAAAGACCGTAGAACTTTGCAAACAGAGACAGGTTTTGATAGACGTTGAGCCCTACGTCGAGATTATCATCCTGGGGGACGACGCCAAGCAAGTGTCTGACATTGAGCGGGTTATGCTGCGGGTCAAAGCCAAGTACATTTATTACGCCCTCCGGTTTGGCGTCTCTTTCTGCCTTGCCGTAGACCATCTTCATCATTGTAGTCTTACCGGCACCGTTGGGGCCAAGCAGCCCAAAGCACCCGGCGTGTTTTACACTAAAGGACAGACCATTTACCGCCTTTGTCTTCCCATATGATTTATGTACGTTTTGAACGCTTATGGCGCAAGGCTGCTGCATTAGCCGGTCAAGTTAATGTTTTTCATAGCGTTATATTTTTAATAACAGTTCCATTGCAGTCTTTTCTTTTTCAGATATACCGGCAAGTATTACAGAGGCCTGGTTTATGTATTCGACATCTTTAGTCTTGCCTGTTTGGTCAAACAATGCGGCGATTTTCGTCCACAGTTCTGCCGTTTCAGCGAATAGTTGGTATGCCTTATCAATTGCCATTATATCTGTCAGTTCATAGGCTTCCTTTAAAAAATCCCTGTACAGATTTCTAAACAAGGCACCGCCGGTTCCTCCTTTTTCCATAAGGATTGCGGTTGTTATAAAATCTCTTTCAATGTTCTTGCTGTTTTTAAACCACTTTTTGATTTCATCAGCTGCCTTTAATACCCCTTTAAACCCGAGATTCTTTATTGGTGGGTTCAGATAATCTGCTGCATTATTGCGTATTGCCGTCAGGACGGCTTCCCTGAAGTCTTTGATATTGCCTTGAATCGTGTAGCTCAGATTTTTTGAAGACATGTGGCCTTTTTCATTTCTGGCTAATTCAAGGCTTTTTAGTGATGTCTTTACGTTAGTGCCTTGCTGTGAGGTATCGACCAAATATGCGAAGTCGTCATCATAGCCGTACATGGCGACATAGTGCGCGGCAAAGTGGAATTTTTTTGTGAAATAATCCAGATAATAACAATCGAGTTTAAGACCGGTGGCAATGTTCCTGTCGATATTGTTTTTGAGTGAATCCCATGCCTTTTTGGGTGATGCAGTTTCCTCAATGTTCAGCTTTAAGTTCAGATTTCTGGCGATGTTCTGAGTTAAGGCTTCTGGCTTAATTCTTCCGCCAAGGAAGGGGAAATCCATAGTTTTCATGTTCCAGAATATGAATCCTAAACCCTCACCTAAGCCAAAGAGCATAGGTTCAGAAAACGCCGTCCCGCCCTGGTCAACCCCCAGGAGTTGATTAATAAGCGAACCAGTCGCAGTAGATTCGCAGTGCTGACCGTAAAACGGGGTAAAATCTGCGATGATGTTAGCCATATCTATAACGTATTACACGGCAGCCCCCTTTGTCAAGCAGAATCAATGCCAGAATCAACAGATGTCTTCAAGCAGCACGCAGAAGCGCTGGTAACCTCATATCTCGTGGTGGGATAAAACTTGCTCTCACCAAAACACCACTGCGGCTTAACTCTGCCAGCCATTGGCTATCGCTAATATCTGTCTTACGCCCTGGTACTTTCTTTACATGCTGGGCATTTTTATGGTCAATATGTATATCCAGCCCCCTCACAAATAATAGCGCGTTATCATTGCCGCTATCGTGGAAATCATTACAACTGCCAAGTAGCATAGTATCAAAATGCCAAAGAGCATACTTTTCATGTCTATGTGGTATTTATTGTTATAAAATAATAGAAACAGCGCGGGCATTACTGGTATAAAATATCTGCCTGTCAGCCCTTCTACTATATTTTTGTCAACCTCTGTCCACGTCAGATACTGTGAGAGGACTATCAGAAACGTTGTACATACGACAGCCGCCGTCGCTACCGCCTTGTCTTTTAGTTTTATCAGGATATCGCGGTTGTTTTCTGAAATGGCAGTGAAAATCAGGAGCACCCAAAACGTTATATGAATGTACGCGGGAAGCTCCGTATCAAGCCAGCCCAGTTTCCCTATGAAATCTGTCAGCACATCAGACCAATATCTTACGACAGTGTTCTTTATCGCAATTACAAAGTCCATAGGATAGTGCGTGATGGAATAAAACTGTCTCTGCGGCGATATGTCAAGTTTTAATCTGAGCGGGACAAGCAAATCCTTTGACAGAAAATACCACGAATAGGCCGCTGCTATATTAAAGACAAAAAATGATACCGAGGTAGTTATATATTTTTTTAACGTGCCAAACTTGCGCACCGGTATCATCAGAAAAATCAACAGCGCCGGTACATAGACCTGTTTTGACAGGGAAAGCATCGCCGCTGTCAGAAAAATCAGTACAAGCTCACCCGATGAGACCTCACCTCTACTGCCAAAGGCAGCCTTAAATATCAACGCGGCAGACACAAAGGCTATCCCATTCGTAAAGGCATCGGCAGAGAGCGACGCACTCAAAAACAGCGACATCGGCGTCAGGGCCAATAGCACGAAGAGCCATTTATATATCGGCGTAGTGACAATCGCAATATATATCAACGCTATCCAGACGATTAGATTCGTCATCCTCCCCAAGTACATGATATATATAGGGGCGGCGTTAAATAGCCTTCCTATTAATATCCCCACTGACTGCGGGGTGTACATGACGGGGGCATATCTTGCCGTGTTTGGGAATAAGTAAAACACGGTATTATACGGCTCAAGCGGGATGTTCATGACTTTGGCCAGGTCTGAGAGCTTTTGCTTATTTTCCGGGTGCTGAGAGAGGTTTGTCGATACGTTTATAACTGTATTTCCAATACTTGCAGGAAGCACTGCCCCCGATGACCCCAGCGCCTTCGACGAAACTAACCCGCCCATCGATACATGATAGGCACGAAACATATGATGATACTCATCAGGGGCCTGAAACGGGGGCGTTACGAATATAAAAATATACCCAAACACTACGCTTATTACTAAAAAAACCCATTCTGGGGTGAAGGCCACCCTGTTGTCTGCTGAATTATTCATGTATCAATCCCCGTGGGCATGGCGGTGGACATGAGTGATAGTGCCGCCTGAGTCTTTGTGGCGGTGGAAGTGCTCATGAATCAGGTTTACACGAAGGAGCATTTCTTCGTCTGCGAGAATTGCGCCAGCGCTGCCTGTTCTTTCAATCGTATGCCCCTCAGAAAGCACCACCGTCTCTCCCTGTAGTTCCTCGACAAGGGCAAGGTCATGTGTTGAGAGTACGATGGTCTTACCCGCGTCGTTTAGGGTAAACAGCAGCTCAACCAGAAATGCCTGCGTCCTCGGGTCAAGCCCGGTTGTTGGCTCGTCAAGCAGTATAATCTCCGGGTTCATCGTGAGTACCGAGCCGATTGCCGCCTTCTTCTTCTCACCGCCGGAGAGCATATAGGGCGGCCTGTCACGCAGTGCCCCTATCCCAAGCATCATCATAATCTCTTCTGCCCGCCCCGACGCCTCCTGCTCATCCATCCCCATCTGAAGCGGCCCGAACACCAGCTCATCAAACACACTAGGGCAGAACAACTGCACGTCTGAGTCCTGAAATACATACCCGACTGCCGACCTGAAATGCCTCAAAAACGCCGCATCCTTAAATGATTTCTCTGTGAACGGTTCGCCCTTAAACAGCACCTCGCCGCTTTGTGGAAACATCAACCCCGCAAGGACTTGCAGCAGGGATGACTTCCCGCTTCCATTTGCCCCGATTACAGTAACCCGCTGCCCACTTTCAATCGACAGGCTTACGCCATCAAGGGCAGTTATCTTTTCATAATACTTATATGCCGCCCCTCTCAGGGCAAGTACCGTCTCCATTGAATCCCTTATCTTACAAGATTAATAATACCATCCACAACGCTATAAATATCGCCCCATACATGATATCCACTGTTTTTATATATTCTAATCCGGCCAGTTTTACCTCTCCTGTAAACCCGCGCCCGACCATTGCCTTATTCACGTCTTCACACCTGAGCTGAGTTTTATTGAATATGAAGGCAATTCTTCCAGGTATCCAGCCTGCGGCGTCCGCTGAACCTATGAGACGCGCCTTTTTCGCTGAGTGCATATCGCGGAGCATCTTTAAAAATATGAATACATACTTTTGTGACAGGCTCAGTATCATCAAAAAATATTCAGGTACCCTGAAGACCCTTAACCCCTTTAAAATATCTGAAAACGATGTCGTACTGACGACCAACAGCGTAATCGAAACCGAATTGACTACCCGTGCCGTAAGCATCATTACCAGCAGGATACCCTCGCGCGTCACCGTGATAGTCTCCGGCAGATGGTATATCCGCGCCCGCTGTAGTTCTATAATTTTATAAACCGTCTCCCCCGGTGTTATCACATTGAGTGCGGCGGGAAGTCCGGCAAGTACTCCAAATAAAAACCCGGCAATGAATACCTTCCAATAAAACTTAAAAATCCCAACCCTCGACAGTAAGACAAACAGGAAAATAAACACCGCAACCAATATTTCCGACGACACTTCTTTTTTCACACTGACAATAAATATATAAAACACCAGAAACACCACCTTTGTCCTGGCGTTTAACCGCTGAAACAGGCCGTCCTTTCGCGATAACTCCCACTGCAAAAAGACCGTCTCATAAAACTTTGAGATATGTCCGATTCCCTTGTCTATGAATGAACCCTTAACCCTGGCGCCTCTAACCTCTGGAGGCGGCTGGGTTGTCAACAAGAAAGACGGTACCTTATTATTCACGCCTGAGTGCTGTCCTGGATATTATAAAGACGCAAAGGCCGACAATAACAGCCCCAATAAGGCCCGACGCAATATAAGATAGTGATTTGACGAATGTGTTATCGCTGTCCGAGGCAACAGAGTAATCCCCAATAGGGGCATTCCAGAGACCGGCGTATCGGCGCAGCCCATCAGGGAGATAGCCCAGCATCTGGCTGAGTGTCTCAGCACTCCACTCCCCCCATGCCCCGGCAGCCCCAAACTTCTCAGGTATGACAATACCAAGTGGTACCATAAGCGCCATAATCACCAGCCCTATCCACAGTTTCTTCTGAATCACGTGCGTCCTCCTCCCACTACCGAAGAGTTTGCCCAATACAGGCCCTTCGGTTCATGTTTATAGAAATACCTGAACAACAACATCGTTAACATACCCTCGACAATGCATAGTAAAAACATGTGCCACAGTGCAATAGCCGGGATTGTGACCGACAGCGGATATGGTGCGTAGAGGGGTGTACCATCGGGGGCAGCGGCGATTATTGGCTGAATTCCCATCTCAACAGCCGTTGCCAGCGCTGAGGCCAAAAGTCCTGCATACCCTGATAAAAAGGCTGCTGCTGATAATCTTGCCCCATCTGAGGATTTTCCTCTGACAAGTCTAAACACCCATGATGAGACAAATGGCATTAGTATTGCCATGTTGAAACAATTCGCACCAATTGCAGTTATCCCGCCATCGCCAAACACAATAGCCTGAACGATTAGAACCACCGAGACCGCCACTACGGCCGTCCATGGCCCAAGCACCGTGGCAACGATTGCCGCCCCGACGGCATGTCCCGTAGTTCCCCCTGGAATAGGAATGTTGAACATCATTATAAGGAAGGAAAACACCGAGGCCATCGTCAGATAGGGAATCTCTTTAACTGAAAGTTCTTTTTTTAATTTCCGCAGTGCAACAGCCCAAAATGTCCCCGTTACTGCAAACATCGGTATATACGTCTGAGGGCTTAAGTACCCGTCCGGGATGTGCATATGCCTCTCCCTACACTGAATTATACAGCCTACTGCAGAGCCGTTAAAAACGAATAGCCGCAAAGGCAATCTCACTCAGCCAGTGTGCGCTATCTTACACACCGGAGGTTACTGCTGCCTTCGTGGCTTTAATGCACTGGCCTTCACGGCCCATCAATCTTACATCAGTATAGCATAGCAATTTGAATATTTGCTATTATATTCAGTACAATTATTTAAAAGGTTTCTTCACGATCTCATAAATCTTATATCAGTGGATTTGCACACATCAATTAATACTCTTTATCCCACCGCATCCTTTAGGCCCTTAGCCGCTCTAAACTTCGGCACTCTTGCTGCAGGGATCACCGTCGCCTCTCCGGTTTTAATATTTCTCCCCTTCCTCTCCTTTCTTTCGGATACAACAAATGTACCAAACCCCACAAGAATAACACGTTCGCCGTCTTTCAGGGCCTTAGAAATATTATCAAACACGCTGTTAATAACCTTTGCAACCTCTGTTTTTGCCATTTTCGACTCTGCCGCTACTCTATCCAATAGTTCTGCCTTAGTCATAACACACGCCCCCTCCCAAAGGATTTAATGTGTAATAGGCAATTTTCCAGTATTTCTGTAACATGTGTCAATATGTGTATTAAATTAACTCGCGATCAGCGTTTTATCAGCCCTAAAATAAGGCAAGGCATTTTAGAACTCTAATTATTTATAATATATTTGTAATGAATCGGAACTATATAAATATCCTGCTGATTGTCTGTTCTGTCGCAGCAGCAGCAGCAGTGTTACTTGTATTTGAGGCAATAATAAGACTCAGTGGCAGCGTAAAACCTATCAGCAACTCGCGTGGGCTTTTCGTTTTCAACGCCTTTGGCCCCAGCAAGGGAAACGCTAAAAACATCGAAGCCATATCATTCGGTGAGAAGGTCTATACTGATAAATACGGTTTTCGCATCCCGAAAGATTACACAGATAAACACCTCGACAATGCTGTACTCTTACTCGGAGACTCAATCACCTTCGGCGTTGGCGTTAAAGAACAGGATACGTTTGCCGGTCTCCTGCGCTCAAAACTGCCAAACACCATAGTGTATAACTCTGGCGTAGTAGGTTATAACTCATACGACTATGAAAACGTTATAGCACAGTTTCTCCCCTCTCATCCCGAAATCATCCCCAAACTCAAAAGAGTATACCTGATTTACTGCCTGAACGACTTAAACTCCGACTCTGCCGCCCTCATCGACAGGGAACTAAACACAAAAGCCCGAAAGACAACCATATTTGACAGCGCAAGACACGTAGGCACTCTTGCCGGTCTGAACGAATTCCTGAGGGAAAATTCTCTGCTTTATGTGTATCTAAAGGGCCTTCTAACTGACCCGCAGTTGAGATTTTACCGGGCCGAAGCCCTGTACTATAACGCAGACAACGATAAAATCTTTAATAAAAACATCCAGCCAATCCTAAACATTGATGCTGCCCTGAAGTCCTACCACATCCCCTTTACAGTGATTATCGCCCCCTATGAAGTCCAACTGAGAAAGGCAGACGCGCTGCTTGAGCCGCAGAAAAAACTCTCAGCCTTCTTCAGCTCTCACAACATAGACTTCATTGACCCTGTGCCAGAGTTCCTCGCTAAGGGGATACCATCAAAGGAGTTCTATTTGTTTGCTGACCCTATGCATTTCTCCGAAAAAGGACATCGTGTAATATTCGATGTGCTTATGAGGCGTTTTTAGCAGCCGACGGTTTTTTACTCAGGCCAAACAGTTTCTCTTGTGACTTGTCTTTATTAAATACAAAACCAGTGAAATGCGCTAAACCCTGCACCCTGTCTAATGTGTCTTTTTCATACTTATACGGCTCTACTACACAGATAACCCTGCCGTCAAGCGCCGCACAGTCTATTACTGAACCGGTATCTATAACTATGTGGTCATATGCGTCACGCAGGTTGCTGAGGACTTCATTAGCCTTTGCGATATCCGGCACAAGCAGTACTTCAAGCCCCGGTTCTCTTGTTGATATTGGCACGGTTGAAATATCCTTAGTCATGCCGAAAAACGCGGCAGGTCCGTTGGCACCGGCAAGTAAGACCCTGCGCCCTTCTCTGGCATACGCTATGGCAAGCAATGACGCAGCACAGGTCTTGCCGTCACCTTTCTTCGGACTTGTTACAATCAGGGGTAAGGCTGCCCCGTTGATATAGAAGATGTTGTCTTTAATCTCGTTAATGGCCTCTACTTCTTTGGAATTGCCTTCTATGAAACTGGGAGAGGTAAAAGCATCATAATTTCTCAGGTATTCTGAGTGCGGTATACGCCCGAGGAGTTTTGAAGGGGCTGAGATATCAGCCTTTGACTTAACGGTATTGTCCATGTACTCGGTAAAAAACATGGCCGCTGTGCCCAGAAATAAGCCTAGTAAAACTGCTGAGACCAGTGTGCGTCCCCGCTTTGGGTAAAATCTCTTCTTCGGAGTTGTGGCACGCTCTATTATCTTTAACTTTGACAGGTTCATGGACTCAGCCAGAGCCGCTTGTATGGCATACTGGTTAACCCTCATGTACATCTCCTTCTGTGCCGCCAGCACCGGCTCTACGCGGGCAATCTCTTCGTACTTTACCGGTATTTTTATAAGTTTTTCCTCATATTGCTTCATAAACTTATGCATTACTATCTTTTTGGCAAGGACTGCCTCCTTGTTTATGTAATTCGTTATAATCCTTTTCGATACATCAGTGTACAAGGGATTCACCGACTTAATCTCTCTGCTTAGGACAAGTTCAACCTCTTCGCTCATTTGTCTTTTTATCGCCTCTATCTCATCGTTAAGGGCCTTATACTTTGGATGCTCCTTTGTTATGTCGATTTTCTGGCTTGCCTGTTCTGCAATCTTTTTGTCGAGAGTGATTTTCAACATATCAAGTCTTGAGTTAGTAGTCATCTCAAATGTCTCTTTTCTGTACAATGAGAGTTCTTTTAATTGTTTAACACCCTTTGATATTTCGGCTTCGTATTGGGCAATCTCCTTGTCTGCCGTCTCGGTGTCTGTCTTCAGAGTTGATATTGTCTCGATAAGATTAGTTGTTTCACTTGTTAGATCGACAGTCTTATCTCTGAGTTTTATACCTGTGGCGAGGGCAAGAGTTTTATAATAGTCGTCTCTGATTGACTCAAGTTTTGACTCAATTGACTCTCTTGCTGATTTGAAATCGGCCTTTACCCGCTCTACTGTGTCTTCAATATAACGCGCTGATAGTGTGTTGGCAATAGAGACTGACAGTTCAGGGTCCCGTGATACAGCGCTTATCTCTATGATGGCTGCCTCTTTATATTGCTTAACAACTGAATAAGGCAGGGAAAACAGATTCTCCGCAATAGAAGGCTCAAAAAAATCATCCGCCTTTAACGGCGAGCCAAATAGTCCCTTCAGCTTATACTCATCAATAACCGCCTGAGCCAGCGGTTTTACCCTTGACAGCTCTACGTCAGTCTTTACGTCATCAGAGGCTGCGGTTGTCTGTGAGGTCAGACCCCAGCCCGCTAACAATCCATTTGCAAAGGCCGCCTTTGTAATCAATACCTTTGCAGACGCCTTGTACGTGGGCCTGATAAGAATCAGCATCAGCAGCGACAGTATCACAGAGGCGCTAAGTATGAAGTAAAATATCCTCTTTCTTCTGTTAAATATCTCCAGATACCTGCGTAATTCCAATACAATACCTCCTGAGCTACCGCATCATTCTACAGGTGATTCTAACATATTACACCATGAAGTTGTAACGGCAGCCGTAAATATGTTATCTTCTGTGTGTGAGTGAGCTTGATTCCGGCGGGGCAGCCGCCCTTAGCGTGTGCGCCGTCGTTGTGACATACAACAGAAAGGCGTTGCTTTGTGAGTGCCTGAGTGCCCTGATGAAACAGACCAGGGCGCTTGAGGCCGTCTGGTTGATAGACAATGCCTCGCAGGACGACACCCCTTCAGAACTCTTAAGGCAGGGATTTATTGATACACTGCCCCCTTTAAACCTGTCTGAGCCGTATGAGATAACCAAAAACCACGGGGCAAGCGGCACCACCTTGCACTACATAAGGATGAACTCAAACACCGGAGGCACAGGTGGATATTACGAGGGAATCAAGAGGGCATACGAGGCTGGATTCCACTGGATTTGGACTATGGACGACGACGTTGAGCCAAAACTCCACGCGCTGGAGACACTCCTGTCATATTCGACCCTAGGGGAATGTATCCAGCCCTCAAGGGTATATCCCGATGGACAGGTATTTGAGGACAACAAGTACATCGACCTTGCCACTGGAAGGCAAAAGGTTATAAAAGACGCCGTGTTTGCGAAGTATCAGACATTCTCCAGCAAGAATTTTGTCTCATTCGAGGGGCTTCTTATCAGCCGTAATATTATTAAGGAGATAGGGTATCCAGACAGGAGGTTTTTCTGCTGGTGTGACGATTTCGCATATGGCCTGATGGCCTCCCTTTATACAAACATTATTATGGTCAAAGAGGGCCTTATCATAAAAAAACTCAAGCCGGGCGGCGATAAAATAATACTTGGCAGAAAGAGTATACGGCTTCGGGACAAGGAGCTTTACTATATGGTAAGGAATCAGTTTTTAATATTCGAGTACCTCAAGAAAATTGGCACTTTCTCCAGCCTTGCCTACCTCTCTCTGTTTGCAACGGTTATAAGGATCGCCATAGGCACTATAATCTATGAGAGAAGTCCGGGGAAGCTGTATTTATTGTTTAAAGGGTTTATAGACGGCCTGCTAAAAAAATATAACACATCGACATAGCGTCCCGGTCGTACAGGGCGCTGTAATGGCCCCCGTTAATTAAAAGTAATAAAGCCATCGATCAATGGATCAAACTAAGCGGATAAAGAAAATAGCGTCAAACACGGCATGGTTTATTACCTCAAGGATGGCCGAGGTAATAAATTCACTGCTTCTGGTAGCGATTGTGGCCAGGTACCTGGGGGTCAAGGAGTTTGGCGTCTATTCGTTTTTGATAGCGGCGTGCTGGACTGTCCTACCGCTTTTTTTAGTCTTGCAGAGGATACTAGTCAGAGATATTGCGATTGACAAGGGGCAAGCCCCTGAAATTACCGGAGAGGGGTTAGCATTAATCGGCCTTTTGGCCCCGCCCATACTTGTCTTTACTATGGTGCTGCTGGTGATTTTTAAAGTCGATGCCATTTATTTCCCGGCACTTGCCATAAACGTCTTTGCAATCACATTTGCGGCGCTGAACAGTGTCTGCACCTCTGTGTTTATTGCCTTTGAGAAGGTCAAGTATGAGACACTGGTGTCGTTTGTTATCTCTTTCCTGTCTGTGGTGTTTATGGCAGCGGTGGTCTTTTTTGACATGGGTTTTAATGCCGCATTTTTGGCCTTTATGTTGTCAAATCTAATAGGATTATGTATATCGTGGGGCTTAGCTGCCAGATTAGGAGCACGCCCTGTCATCAAGTTTGATAAAGGCAGGATGATTTATTTTATAAAAGAATGCGGTTTTCTTGCGGTAAACCAGATACTAATCCAGGTATACTCATATCTGGGTGTATTCTTTTTGAAAACATTTACGACAGACTACGATATAGGGCTTTTTCAGGCCCCGGCCAGGGTAGTAAACAGGCTGAATGTATTTCCCATTTCATTCAGTGTAGCCCTGTATCCTGTGCTTGCCTCCCTAACCGCTATTAGTTACCAGAAGGAACAGATAGACCAGATGATAACAACGGCGTGCCGACTTACACTTATTGTAACTATTCCATTGTCAATTGCAGGGTTCGTCATGGCCGAGGAGCTGGTGATGTTGTTTTTTGGCGCTAAATATGTCGGCTCTGCCGCGCTTCTGAGGTTGATGATACTGGGTATTAATTTTAGTTTTTTAATATATATCTTCGAGCCGTTATTGATAATACTGCATAAACAGCGCAATATGTTTATATTAAATCTGATACTCCTGACACTCTCCGGCGCGTTGTATTATCCACTTACAAAGTTCAGCGGTGCATATGGGGCAAGCGCTGCCTTTTTCGCGTCAAATGTCTTGTACTTAGGCATATATCTGTATTATATGTCGTCGATAGTCTCTCTTGCGCCGCTGTTCAGACGGGGTTATTTAGCTATTGCAGGGGGGGGCATCGCGCTTGGGCTTATATATTTTTCTGCCGGTCGTTATCCGAAATTTATGGTTTTGGCGGCGGCGCTTGCAATATACGGGGTGTTTGCTAAGAAGGCTTTTACGTTCGGTGAGATACTCTTTATGAAGGGTTTGCTAAGGAAAAAGCCCGCGTCATGACAGGGCCGCGCCAGAGCATCGAAAAAAGCATCGAAAAAATTATTTGATTTATTATTTGGATTTATGATAGCATGACTGCGAGGTTGCTAATAAGCAGATTATTAATGTTATGAGGGATGTTCAAAGATGGTGTTTACCTTAAAGAGTTTTGGGAAAATCAGGTCTCTTAGCCTCTGGATATTAGCCTGTACCACAATGATAGCAGTGATAGCAGTGTTTGTATGCCCTTCCCCGTCGTATGCTGAATGGGCGGATTGGATATTGAACGCCAATTTGTCTGCCCAGTACAGGGATAATATAAATTATACATTTGCCTCCGATGAAAGAAGAGGAGATTTTATAACAATACCTTCCGCATCCATTGGCAGATATTATCAGCTAGGAGAACGCACGAGATTGCGGCTTACTGTTGATGTCTCTGGTGAGATATATAGTTTATACCACAAATTGGACAGTGTTCAAGCAGGTGGTTCGTTTGCTTTAGTGCAAAAGCTCGGCGTAGGCCACGAGATTCCATGGATTTCTCTGACTGGCTCTGCTTCATATCTTGATGTAAGTGACAGCAGCAGGGACAGCATGATATACACGGTTGGCGTTAATGCCGGAGGGTATGTCAGTGAACGTGTAGACTTGCAGGCAGGGTATCAGTATACTGCAAGAAGGGGTAAAGACCTCAGCGCTGCTGACCCTGGCACTTCTGGCCGTGTTTTCGATCTCAACAGCCATAGGATTTCACTGACGGCTAATTTTCTTGTCGCTCCCAGTTTAGTTATCACTCCAGGTTATTTTTTTAATACCGGTGATTTCGTATCCTCAGCAGGTAAGAAATATGTTGACACTATAAAGGGATATGCCAAGGCAACCGCTCATGATGATGATTATGGACAGCCCCTGTGGGCATATAAGCTGAATGGTTTCGCTCACCAGTTTTCGATAGGGGCCAGTTATGCCTTGACCGGACATATGTCGCTGAATGCCGGTTATTCACATGTCGTGGGACGTGCCAACGGGTGGGATTACTATGAAAACATAGTAAAGTTTGCTTTAATGTACAGCTATTAATAAAAACTATGAGGGTTTCATGAAGAGAAATATTTTTTTTATAATGTTTATTGTGATAACGATGTCGGCTTCAGCAACCTGCTGTTATGGGGCAAGTCTTAAAGCATTTGTTGCCGGTGAAGATGGTAAACCGGTCGAATATGCAGTTGTAACGGTAACTCCTGCATCTTCTTCCATGAGAGATTCAAAAGCACCGCTGCAAGCGGTTGTAGATCAGGTTGATAAAGAGTTTATTGACTATGTGACGGCTGTGCAGGCGGGCACTACCGTGACATTTCCAAACAACGATAAAATACGCCATCATGTGTACTCTTTTTCTTCTGCAAAAAACTTTGAAATTCCCTTGTATCCTCCTGGGGCTAATACCAAAAACAAAATACTTTTTGACAAACCTGGCGTGGTAGTTATCGGCTGTAATATACACGACTGGATGAAGGCATATGTATATGTAGTTGATACACCGTATTTTGCAAGGTCAGATTCTCATGGCAAAGCGGTCATAAATAATTTGCCAGAGGGGCAATACGAAGCAGTTGTTTGGCATCCAGCCATGGGTCCGAAGTCACAAGGTCAAAAAGTGAAGGTCTCGGTGACTGGCAGCAATGACAGCGATGTTAAATTCACAGTACAGCTTACACAACAATGGCGTTCAAGGCGTGGACCATTATTAGAGGGTGGCGGGGGACTTTACCGCTGATATGACTTTTTTTTTCGTCGTTTTAATTCAAGACTACTTTTTTTCTTTTTAACTCTGCTTGGTTTTGTTCAACTCGTATCTATTGTATTTATAGATACTGTTATGATAGATAACGCTAAGACCCAGATATATGAAAACCTCACCGTAGGGGGGCGTGTGTTTATCGAACTGATGAACAGCAGAGCCCGGCAGCTTGCACAGATGACACATCTTCTGTCCATGGATTTTGCTTTTAAAAATGCTGTTACAACCTCCGACCATGAAACAATCCTCTCGGTACTGGAAAACCTGAAAATACGCATAAATGCTCATATGGTTATGCTCATATCATTAGAACACTCTGTATTAGCAAATACGATGCACCCTGAGATTGTCAACGATACAGTGCGTATTCCAGAAGCGTTGGCTGAGGCGGAGGCCAATGGCGAGGCATCAGCCATTGTCACAATAGACGGGAAGATATACCAGATTACAATAGTGCCTCTTCTTGCCCCAGACCCTGTTGCATGGTTATGTACCGGATTTATTATAGATGATGATCTGCTTTTAGAGTTAAAAAAACTGATACTAGCTCATGTAACCATTTTGAATATTAAAAGGACAGAGCCCCAGTCAATCATCGCATCTACTTTATCTAAACAAGCCGCTCAAACCCTGCTTAAGGCTATTTCTAAAATTAACATCGAAGCTGTGGATACGTTGGAAGTAAACGATGGAAATGAAAAATATGTTACGGCAATAGCTGCTTTGCAAAAAACTAAAGGCTATTCGATAGTTACAGTTCTTCAACGCTCTCTGAACGAAGTCCTCAAACCATATTACAGGCTAAGAAAAATCCTTTACGTGTTCTTTGTCCTTACCTTGCTTCTTTCAATCCTTGTATCGTTACGCATAGCCCGAACTGTTACCAGACCAGTAAGTACTCTTGTGGATGGTGTTAGAGAAATTGCCAGGGGTATCTACAGCCATCGGGTGCAGATAGGACACAAGGATGAAATAGGTGAGCTTGCCGAGGCTTTTAATGTCATGAGTACAGGTCTTGAGGAAAAGGAGCTAGTGGCCGACTTGCTTGGAAAGGTCGTATCGGCGCCTGTTGCCCATGAGCTGCTAAAAAAGGCAGTCGAGCTTGGCGGCGAGGAACGCGAGGTAACCATATTGTTTTCTGATATAAGAAATTTCACAACGATAAGCGAAAACCGCCCGCCAAAGCAAATCCTCACCCTGTTAAACATATATATAACCGAGATGAGCGCCATCATAGAAAGGTACGGCGGTGTTATAGATAAGTATATAGGAGATGCTATAATGGCCCTTTATGGCGCTCCTATCAGTAATCCAGATGACGCTGACAGGGCGCTTAACTCGGCTTTAGAGATGGTGGGGGCTCTAAGTGGTTTAAACAGAGAAATAGAACAAATGGGCTTTGCGCCGATTGACATAGGTATTGGGATAAACACAGACATTGTGTTAGCAGGAAACATGGGCTCTAAGTCCAGACTTAACTACACTGTCATAGGGGATGGTGTAAATGTTGCCTCAAGACTTGAAACCCTTACGAAAACTGAAGGGTTTAAATCAAAAATTATCGTAAGCAGCGCTACCCTCGATAAGTCCAGCGGGGACTACCTGACACGTTCTTTAGGCTCTGTAGCTATCAAGGGTAAAAGCGAGAAAATAACTATTTATGCCCTTGATGGTCGAAAGTCCCCTGTTCATAAGGATTTGTCTGTAGTAGTATAGTTTCTCAGCTTGCTATTTTCTTCAAAGTGGGGGTAATATTGGACGTAAGGGCTGAATCTGGCTTGACTCAGCTTAGTAAGCAAACATTTGGAGGATAGACCTTAATGAAGGTATTGTTACTTGCAGGTGGCTCTGGCACTAGGCTCTGGCCTTTGAGCCGAAAGAGTTATCCGAAGCAGTTTATAAAGTTAAAGGGCCAGCAGTCGCTACTGCAGGAAACTATGGCAAGGGTACTCCTGGCCGTACCACCCGAAGATATAATCGTGCTGACCAATAAAGAATACAAATTCCATGTAAAATCTGACATGGAATCCCTTGTAACAAAGGCAGCGGGCCATAAGACAGACGGGCACGAAGTCAGCAGCAAGGGCCATATAGTATTTGAGCCAACCGCCAGGAATACCGCACCGGCAATAGCCCTCGGCGTAAAGTACTGTATGGATAATCTTGGCGCAGCTAAGGACGAAACCGTGTTTGTCTGTCCCTCAGACCATGTGATTTCTCCGCCGGAGCGTTTTATCGAATATTTAAAGGCCGCTGAGAAGGCAGCTCTTGAGGGATATATTGTAACATTTGGCATAATGCCGACGCGCCCTGAAACTGGTTATGGGTATATAAAAAGGGAACACCAATCCCTCACCATTAGCGGTCTGACAGAGGAGATTTACCGCGTAGAGAAGTTTACAGAAAAACCCGACGATAAAACCGCACTTGAGTACATCGAAGGCGGCAAACACTACTGGAACTCTGGGATGTTCATCTTCAAGCCCAGCGTAATAGCAGAGGAATTCCGCCGCTGGGCGCCTGAAATCGGCAGGGTGTTCGATAAGAGTTATGACGAGATGCTCAAGATATTTGCCACACTGCCCAATATCTCTATCGACTACGCCATCATGGAGAAGTCCAATAATATTGCCACCATGCCTCTGGACATCTATTGGAATGACATAGGCTCGTGGGATTCAATCTTTGAGATATTAGAAAAAGACACCGGAGGCAATGCCACAACAGGAGATGTCATTGCCATCGACACAAAAGACTCAATGGTACTGGCAAATAAGAGGTTGACCGTTACTCTGGGCATGGAAGACTGCCTCGTCGTTGAGACAGACGACGTTGTCCTTGTATCAAAGAGAGGGCACGCGCAGAAGGTAAAAAACGTTGTATCCCAGTTAAAAGAGCTGGGGCGACAGGAGATAAATGAACACGTTACCACGTACAGGCCATGGGGAAGCTATACACTCATGGGCAAGGGCGACCGCTACCAGATTAAACGCCTGATAGTGAATCCACTTCATTCTCTGAGTCTGCAAATGCACATGCACAGGTCTGAACACTGGGTTGTCGTCAGCGGCACGGCCAAAGTAACCCTGGGCGAAAAAGAACTCTTTGTCCACGCCAACGAATCCATTTACGTGCCAAAGACCACCCTTCACAGACTTGAAAATAAGGGGAAAATCCCGCTTGAGGTCATCGAGGTTCAAAACGGCGAGTATCTTAATGAAGATGACATTATACGATTCAACGATATTTACGAAAGAGAGGAGCATTAGGACCTTCGCATTTTAACGGCGCTTACATCGTCGGTATCACAGGGGTTTTTACCCTGAAGAGCCTTGCGTGAGGCAGGGCGCTATAGACCTCCTCAAACAGCGATTTGTCGTGGTTGCCCAATAAGTACATCTGGTTTAAGTTCGAGTCAAAGAATACATCATTTACAACCATAACTGAGTTAATGGATCTACCCAGGGCAAACAGTTCAAGATAAAGACCGTTTTTATGTTCGAATTCGATGGTCTTCACCGTATTGCCGGAGTCAACGAAAAGGGCCTTTCTAAGGGGAGTTGAGTTGTTTATCATACCGGTCTTCAGATTGACCTTAACTTCATAACAGTCCAGCATATCGTCTTTAAGAGACTGGCAGTTGAGGGGCTGTATCATCGGCTGTGGTGTTGTTGGCAGCCGGAGTGTATTAATACCGCTTACGTTGAACATTGCCTGAAATTTACCTATCATATCGCTTGTATAAAGCACATAAATACCGGTGTTTTTGACATTGTCTATCGGCCTTTGTGCAGCCTTGCCGCTGGTAATGTCACCGGAGGTTACGGTTGAGCCATTGCCGGTGAGATAGCTTGTGATGTTGTAAAATTCGGGCTGGCTTTTCGAGGTAAAGGCATGGGCAATGTAGAGGGTTTTCTCAGCATGCTGCGTCCCGCCGTCGTGAAAGGTTGCAACACCAGTAATATCCTCAAGCGCATATCCAAAGTCCCACCACGTCAAAATAGCAGATTTCCCATGAAGTTTAGTCTTTATATCCTGAAAGACCCTGTAGTATTCGACATTAAGCGATGGCTGAGGGATAAAGAAAAATCCAGTCTGATTTATTATTGCAATGAAAAAGACAACCGTCGATATGTAAACGACAGACTTCTTTGCGGTTTCTTTTAATTTGCCAGCAAAGGCTGACGCAGCAACAATAATCAGATAGCCAAGCCCCGCCCCGATAAATGGCGCAAGGTACATGGCAAACCTGTTCGCCCAGAGAAAAGACATCAGGCCAATAAAAAATAGGGGAAAAACCGGAAAGACCTTTTTAAAGTGATAAACGCTAAACACAATAAAACCTATAAATCCCATAGCGCTTAAGGCCGGTATCTTTATGACATAGCCAAACACCTCTGAAACTGATGAACGCTGCAACTCTGTCACCTGAGTGAGGGCGCTGGGATTGCCACCCATGTTGAATGTAAGGTAATTCTTTATTATGAAAGAAACAGAACCGAGTAAAGAATTGAGCATACTTATAGCGTAGGACGAGCCAATCGCTGCGGCGGCTGAGATCAACACTAAAATCACAGTTGCAGCGTAAACAGGTTTTATTCCCTTTTTGCCCACAACATAGGAATAACCAATAAAAATAATCGCGGCTGAAACTGCAAACACCCCAACATTAACAGAAAACGGGAAAGAGCAATATAAAAATATCAGTGTCGAAAAAAATACCACTTTAAAACTGTGTTTATTGATAATCAGATATGCGGTCAAACACACGAGATACAGGTATGAAAACTCACTAATGCCGTACCATCGCTCCATGAGCATCATAGATACTCCGGCAAGGGCAGAGTACAGGTATGTCATCCTGCCTGTCCGCGGCTTCCCCCCAGGGTCACATGTGAGGAGAATGAAATAAGACGCCAAAAATGGGAAAAACAGATTGAAGGCGTCTGGTCTGACCCGTGCTGCCGAAGTCCTGACCATGTAAATAAAACTGAATGTTCCGACAAGACTGCCAAGTATACCCACCGGCAGAAATCCCGTCCTGCCGAAATAAAGTATAAGCGGTACGATAAATAAGCCTGACAGTACGGCAATAAGATAAACGCCGGTTATGTATAAATTGCCGTCGAACGCGCCTGAGAATTTGGCCAGTAAGATGCTTATTGCCGGAGTACGAAGTGGTTTAAGAAATTGCGAAGGGAAATTCCGGAGGGTGTCAATTAAATACACCCCTGAGCCTTCACGAGGGCCCTCGTAATAAGTCCCGTTTTTATATTCCCTCGCCAGCCGTACCCAGTAAAAGGCATCAACGGTAGTCATCATAGGTGTACTGTTAACGAAATATCTGTCCGGGTTTTGTTTCCACACGTTATACTCATAAAGCCGTACAAACGCAGAAAGGCCAAAACAAACAGCTATAGAAATAATCACTGCCGTAAGACCTGACCCTATCGGGGTGGTTAAAATATCCTTGATTTTACCGTTCATCGTAATTTAATAACGTACCAGCACGAATACTGCTCCCAGGTATTACAGTTTCATACAGGAGCGTCTGACATATAGCACCGGCTGGTGAAGCAACGCCCCCTCTGCGCCCCTACTTATTCATCATATCAAGGAACTCTTTGTTGGCCTTTGTGTTTTTCAGTTTAGCAAGCAGGAATTCCATGCTCTCTACACTGCTCAGTGGATTGAGAACCTTTCTCAGCACCCACATCTTGTTCAGAACTTCCTTAGTTACCAGCAGTTCTTCTTTTCTCGTGCCGGAGGTGTTAATATCTATGCTTGGGAATATCCTCTTGTCTACGAGTTTTCTGTCAAGATGAAGCTCCATGTTGCCCGTGCCCTTGAACTCCTCGAAGATTACATCGTCCATACGGCTTCCCGTATCAACCAGGGCAGTGGCTATAATGGTCAGGCTGCCGCCGTTTTCTATGTTTCTTGCCGTGCCGAAAAAGCGTTTTGGCTTCTGAAGCGCATTGGCATCAAGTCCGCCGGAGAGTACCTTGCCGCTTGCAGGGATGACTGCATTATATGCCCTTGCAAGACGCGTGATACTGTCAAGCAGGATGACCACGTCCTTTTTGCACTCCACCTGGCGTTTTGCCCTGTTGATGACCATCTCGGCCACCTGGCAGTGCCTGTGCGGGGGTTCGTCAAAGGTCGAGCCTATGATTTCGGCCTGCTGCACCTGTCTTTTCCAGTCTGTGACTTCTTCCGGCCTTTCATCGATGAGCAGGATGATTAAGTGAACTTCCTTGTGATTTGCCCGTATGGACTTGGCGATTGACTGAAGGAGCATAGTCTTACCCGTTCTGGGGGCGGCCACAATCAGTCCCCTTTGGCCCTTGCCGATTGGGGCGATTAACTCCATGACGCGTGTAGAGTAATCTGTAATGTCATACTCTAAGTGGAGCCTCTCAGTGGGATAGTACGGCGTCAGATTGTCAAAAAGAGGACGCGTGATGTTTTGTTCCGGCGCCTGGTGGTTGATTGCCTCAACTTTTAACAGGGCAAAATATCTCTCGTTTTCCTTCGGAGGACGCACCTGCCCTGAGACAAGCTCACCGGTACGCAGGTTAAAACGCCTTATTTGTGAAGGGGAGACATAGATGTCATCAGGGCCTGGCAGATAGCTGTAGTCCGGTGAACGGAGGAAGCCAAATCCATCAGAGAGAATCTCAAGGACACCTTCGGCAAATAAATTCCCCGTTTTCTCTGCCTGCGCCTGTAGTATTGCAAATATAAGCTCCTGTTTCCTCATGCTTGAGGCGCCCTCTACGTTCAGCTCCTCAGCAACAACTGTTAATTCTTCGATATTCCCTTCTTGTAACTCAGAGATTGCGATATTGCTCATTGGCGGACTCCTTATTTTTTTGCAGTTATATCTTTTTTCCCTGCAGCGTTAGAGATTAATATTTATATCCTTATAAAGTAAAGCAGTCTTACTGTATTTCCACTACCATGCGCATTTTGATAAACCACCGTGACAAACTTCCCCCAGCTATCCCCCAGCATTCAGGGGCTTATTCCGGGGCTATTTCCGGCAACCTCCGGTGGGCAGCGTGCCGGTGGGCAACGCCCTTGTCATGATTATCTGTGAAAATCTTTAACGAATACTATCTTCGCCCACATCATTTTACAAACCGGTACATGTAACCCTGAACACCGGCATGTACGCCTTACGTATCACACATGTATTTAACATACACAAAAAAAATATATTTGTCAATATTAATTTTAGACTTGTTTAAGTGCCTATAAATTTATTAGAATAAATGGAGGTTTGTTGATAGTTAGGTCTGGAGAAACCATTGAAGGCTTTCCCGTTGACGCTGCGGTCATTTTGTAAGTCAGCGGAAGTACGCTGTGTAAATGACAGCATACTCACCGCGTGGATATTTAAGGGAATTGAATGAAAAGCACTGTAAATTTAAAAATTTTAGTATCGTTGAGCGCCCTTTTGCTTGTGGGTGCCCTGATTTTCTGGTATAAGTTCATCTTCCGGACAAATGAGGAAATAGTCGCCAAGACCACTGAAGAGGCCGTTTACACTATAGAAATCATCAGAAACAGCCTCAGATACAACATGTTGTTAAACCATGGCGAAGTCATTCAGAATATACTGGAAAACACCTCTTCCACTATCCCTCATACGGCTATCAGGGTAATAGACCACAAGGGAAATATCAAATTCTCCTCAGATAAAAATGACCTCGGCAAGTCCATCCCGTCCAACTCTATGATTTGTAAGGAGTGTCATGTAATAGACAGCAAGGTCACCCTCAAGGATACGGGCAGGAATTTCTACTTTACTGACAAGAAAAACCATGGCCGCGTACTTAAGTCCTTCATCCCTGTGAAGAATGAGCCATCGTGTTCGTCTGCCGCGTGTCACGTTCACGCTCCAGGCTCTACAATTAACGGTATCATTGAGGCTGAGTTTTCTATGTCGCAGTTAGATAAAAAATTTAGAGATAAAACCCTTGATGTCATGATACTTGGAGTTGTTTTCCTTGCCCTGATTGCTGTGACGTTGTATCTGCTGTTGTTGAAATTCGTCATCAAACCTGTAGTATTGATATCAGAGGGCATAAAAATGGTAACAAGGGGATACTATGGTCATACGATAGACGTTCGCGCAAAAGATGAGATAAGCGCCTTAGGACAAGACTACAACGACATGACAAAGGAACTCAAGGCAGGGAAGAACGTACTTGAAGAGAAAACCAGGGCACTCTCCGAGATAATGGAACAAAAGGCCATTGAAATCAGAAAGACTCAGAAGCAGTACATGTACACAGAGAAACTGGCCTCGCTGGGCAGAATGGCCGCAAGCGTAGCTCACGAATTGAATAGTCCCCTTACTGGCATAATCGTTTTTGCAAGGCTGCTGGCAAAACGCATCTCCCCTGATAACAAGGCCGACCAGGATGACCTCAAGGTCATTGTCGAGCAGGCTGAGAAGTGTTCTAATATCATAGCCGTATTGCTTGGTTACTCAAGGACAATCCCCTCGGATGACCTCACAATGTATGTCAACAAGGCAATAGAAAACGCCCTGCATATACTGAGTAATCAGGCAAAGTTTTATAACATTGTGGTAGAGAAAGACTTTGACCCCTTACTGCCGCGCATACAAGGCGACCAGTCGCAGATTGAGCAGGTATTTATCAACCTCCTGATAAATGCATCCGATGCGATGAACTACAAAGGGAAGATCATCATCAGGACAAGGACATTTATCGAGGACACCAATGAGCTGGTAGAGATAGAGTTCACAGACTCCGGCCCCGGCATACCTGTTGATTATCTGGACAAGATATTCGAGCCATTCTACACTACAAAGCCCGAAGGAAAGGGCACCGGACTGGGTCTGGCCGTGAGCAAAGGTATTGTTCAAAACTCGGGAGGGCGTATATTTGTCAAGAGCAAGGCCGGTGAAGGCGCAAGTTTCTTCATACATCTACCAATAAATAAGGTCTCTGGTGAGCAGCCCAGCCACAGATAAACTTGCTAGTGAAATAAGCTCCAGACTCAAAGCCGCTGGCATTAAGGACGCAGAAAAAGAGGCCGATGAACTCCTGTGTCTTTCATTAAATATTAGTAAATCAGCACTTTACGCGCGTGATTTCAGCAAAGTCACAGGTGATGCCGCTTCAGTGCTCAAAAAACTCGATTCCCTGACAGCCCGCAGACTTGCCAGGCAGCCCCTTCAGTATATCGCAGGGGAAGTCGAATTCTTCGGGCTGTCTTTAACAGTCGGCACTGGGGTGCTGATTCCCCGGCCAGAGACCGAGCTGCTTGTGGAGATACTCACAGGGATTCTAAGTAACAAGCACAAGCCAAACATTAGTGTGCTAGACCTATGCACTGGAAGCGGCTGCATTGCCCTCACGCTTGCAAAACACTTCCCAGAGTCAATCGTCCACGCGGTTGACATATCTGAGACAGCCCTAAAATATGCCGCCGCAAATGCCGCCGCTAACGATATTAAAAATGTCACATTCTACACCGGCTGCCTCTATGAACCCGTTGCATGCATGGCCTTCGACGTAATAATCTCCAATCCACCATACATAAAGACAGCAGATATAGATTTACTTGAGCCGGAAATTGCCCTCTACGAACCCGTAGAGGCACTCGATGGAGGCACAGATGGACTGCACTTCTACAGAGAAATCATCGCAGGGGCGCCAGGACACCTAAACGAAGGCGGCATAATGGCGTTTGAACTTGGCGACACACTAGCTCACAGCGTGATGGAAATTGCCCGCGCGGCAGGCTTTCACAATCTGACCCTCAAGACCGATTACTCACGGGTAGAGAGATTTCTGATAATCGCCTGATAATATATTGATAATCTATGGATAAACCGCTTGAGAAACTCGCCGTTGTACCGCCCCTTCCCGGCGTCTATCTGTTTAAAAACGCTAAAGAAAAGGTCCTCTATGTTGGTAAGGCACGCAGCCTTAGAAACCGGCTGAGGAGTTATTTTCACAAAAGCATATCAGGCGATCTGAGGAAATCAGCCCTTGTTGAGGAGGCCGCTGATTTTTCTTTCGTCATTACGCAAAACGAGATAGAGGCCCTGGCGCTTGAGTCCAATTTCATAAAGCAGTACAGACCGAAGTATAATGTCATCCTCAAAGACGACAAGAACTATCCATACATAAAGATAACCGTAACTCAAGAGTGGCCTGGAGTTGAGGTAGTGCGCCGGTTTGACCACGGCGGCGATGTGTATATCGGCCCCTATGTCTCGTCGCGCGGGATGAGAGAGACACTGGATTTCATCAGAAAATATTTCCTCGTCAGGACGTGCAGGTATAAAATCGAAAACCTCAAGCGCCCATGTGTTGAATACCAGATAGGACAATGCGGGGCGCCCTGCGTCGGTCTGATAAGCAGAGAGGACTATATGGCGGCAGTCAATGAGGTGATAGAATTTTTAAGAGGTGACAATCAGGAACTGCTATCCAAACTCACGCAGGCGATGACAGCTCATTCCGAGGCGCTTCAGTATGAGAAGGCCGCCATGGTCAGAGACAAGATAGCCGCGATACGCAGCACCTGGGAGACACAAAAGGTAATAGACCCAGCCCTTGCCGATGCCGACGTCATAGGGTTTTACACTACAGGGGGCGAGGGCATGTTTAACGTATTTTTCATACGAAACGGGGTGCTGACTGCGGTGAAGGATTTTCACATAAAAGACCTCAAGGGGTTGTCCTATAAATTGCTGCTCTACACGTTTATCGAACAGTTTTATAACAAGGACATCATCCCGCCAGAGCGCATAATAGTCGCACAAAAACCGGCACAACTGGGTACGCTGAGGGCATGGCTGAAAAAAAGAAGGGGAAGTCCTGTAGAGATAATCACCCCGCTCTGCCAATCCCCTGGCCAATCCCCCGGCATATCAGCCGACACGTCAGCCGACATCCTGAACATGGCCAACGAAACGGCAAAGAGAAACCTGTCTCTGAAGCGAGGCGCCCCGGACAGCGCTATAATGGAGGAATTAGCGAGGAGACTAAACCTTGCTGCCCCACCCACAGACATAGGTGCGTTTGATGTATCGACAATATCAGGAAGTGAATCGGCGGGCGCGTTTATACGCTGGAGGGATGGGCGCTTCGCTAAAGAGTCATACAGGCGGCTTAAAATCAAGACCGTTACGGGCGTTGATGATTATTCGATGATGACTGAGATATTTACAAGGGCTGCCAAAAACCTTGGAGATGAGTTCCCCGATCTACTTGTCATAGACGGCGGGAAGGGACAGCTTGAGAGTGCCCTTGAAGCCTTGAGGCAGTTAAACACCGAGGGCCTGTTTGTAGAAAACACACCTGCTGTCATCTCGATAGCGAAGAATCCGGACAGGGTATTTATACCGGGGGCGCTGAGGGGGATAAGCCTTGAGGACGGCTCACAGTCATCACTATTTTTAAAGCGCATCAGGGACGAGGTACACAGATTCGTAATCACCTATCACAGAAAGCTCAGAGAACAGAGAATGAAACGCTCCCCGCTTGAGTCGATTAAGGGTATATCAAAAAAGCGCCGGCTTGAGCTGCTGAGACACTTCGACGGCATAGAAGCAATAAGAAACGCGTCAGCCGAAGAGATAGCGTCATTAAAAGGGTTTAACATAAAGCTGGCAGAAACCATCATTCTTAATCTACGAAACCCCTAAAATACTGAATCTCTATTTCGGTTTTAGGGCTAATGACTGGCTTGCTTAAGCCGGAAACTTTTCAAATGCGTATACTGCGCCCCATCCGGTGTTAAGTCGCTTTTCATAAGCGATACCTCTGTCACCTCGCAAGCTCCAAAATCTTTGTCCGAAAGCGCCTTTAGTTTTTCGTAGATTTCATCGTATCCCTTCAGGTTTTTCACCCGTGCGATTGTCAAATGCGGCGAATATGGTCTGTCTTCCTTTTTAAAACCAATCACAGATAGTTTTTGTTCAATATCTGCGGCAAGGGTCTCTAACTCAAGGGATTTCTTTACCCCTATCCAGATTACATCCGGCCTTTTCAGGCTTGAAAACGCGCCTATTGTTTTTAATTCCATCTTGAAGGGCGCATAACCAGCAGATAGTTCTTTTAACACCTGTGAGATTTTATCTATGGAGGTCTCATCAATGCTGCCAAGAAATTTTAGTGTCAGGTGAAGGTTTTCCGGCCTCACCCATCTGACACCGCTGCGGGTGTGTTTAAGCGTGCTAACAGTCTGCCCTATCACTGCCCTCTGCTCCTCAGAGATGTCTACCGCTATAAAGGTTCTAACCATCAAATCTCATCCTTGTCGCTATCTGCAATATTACGTTTACGTAGAGGCCGGCAGCCACATCGTCAAGCATTACGCCTAATCCGCCCTTAATCCGCTCCATATAATTGACCGGCGGGGGCTTTATTATGTCAAATGCCCTGAAAAGAAAAAATGCCAGCACTATGACAACAAAACCCTTCGGCACGTATAATATAGATACGAAAAACCCCGCAACCTCGTCTATTACGATTTTGCCGCTGTCCTTCTCTTTAAAAAACCCCTCCGCAGCATGGGCAGCCACCGTGCCCACTATGATTACAACAGCCGTTATCATAAGAAGCGTGAAATCCGACGGCCAAAACAGCACAAAAAATACTAATGCCGCCAATGTCCCAAACGTCCCTGAGGCAATCGGGGCATATCCTACACACCATACAGTCGCTATATTTGACAGTATCTTTTGCGGCAGGCTACTCTTCAATTATTCTATGTGTGTACTCAACTGGCACACCGCCTTCTATTGTCGCCTTCACTGAGCAGTACTTTGTCATCGATAGCTCTATAGCTCGCTTTACGGCCTCATCAGATATGTTTTTCCCCCTTACAACGTACTCTACGATGACCTTCTGAAAGCGCTTCGGATGAGTTGCTGCCTTGTCGCCTGAGACATTGATTTCAAACCCTGTGACTTCCTGTTTCTTCTTCTTTAAGATTGATATTACATCCATCGCAGAACATCCACCGGTGGCTATCAGCAGCAGCTCAGAGGGTCTCATCCCTGAGTCATCGCCGCCGTTTTCATGGTCGCCGTCTATTACGATGGCGTGTCCTGAGTCAGCCTCTGCTACGAACTTCATTCCATTGATATAGGTCAGCTTGGCTTTCATAAAAAAAACCTCCTTCTTCAGTCGTGATGAAGCATTAATCGTTTTATCGCCGATGCACGGCCAGTTTCATTGTCAATCTGAATGACAACGGCACAAAAAATACCCTTTCCCGAGGCAACCTGATATTTCACAGGGATTTGAGTCAAAAACTTTTCGATTATCTGCCCAACATTCACACCTATGACACTCAGGGCCGGGCCGGTCATCCCAACATCGGTTATGTATGCCGTATGATTTGAAAGTATTTGTTCATCCGCAGTTTGAACATGTGTGTGAGTGCCTATGACAGCGCTTACACTGCCGTTTAGATAGTATCCCATTGCCTGCTTTTCGGATGTCGCCTCTGCGTGCATGTCAACTATGATTATGTTGGTGTGCCTTTTTATCTCCTCTATCGCAGTCATAACCGTCCTGAACGGGCAGTCTGAGGGCGCCATAAACACCCTGCCGGTGAGGTTGATAACACCTGCCTTCAGGCCGTTTTTCAGACTGTATATTATGCTGCCAAACCCCGGTACACCCGGGGCATAGTTCATCGGTCTGAGTATTCTGTCCTCTTTTGCGACATAAGAAACAGCCTCTTTCTTGTCCCATACGTGGTTGCCTGTTGTGATGACATGCACACCGCAGTCAAACAGCTCTCCGGCAGTCTTTTCAGTTATCCCAAAGCCGCCCGCAGAGTTTTCACCATTGGCTATGATGAAAGCAATTTCTTCTTTCTCCACAAGGTGCGGCAGGAAATGCCTTACCAACACCCTGCCCGGCCTGCCTATAACGTCTCCTATGAATAATACGTTCATAAAATTCCCTATTTAGCATACTCTACGAAGCGAGTTTCTCTGATAACCATGATCTTAATCTGCCCGGGGTAGGTCATCTCGGATTCTATTTTTTTTGCAATTTCTCGTGAGATCAGGTGGGACATCTCATCGGTCGTATCCTCCGGCTTCACTATGATGCGAATCTCTCTGCCCGCCTGAATAGCGTAACACTTATCGACGCCCTGATAGGACATGGCAATCTCCTCAAGTTTTTCAAGGCGCTTGATATAGTTTTCAATACTTTCACGCCGCACTCCGGGTCGAGCCGCTGAGAGTGCATCTGCCGCAGTTACCAGCGCGGACTCTACGCATATCGGGTCGCCGTCGCCGTGGTGTACCAGCATTGCATTGATTATTCTTTCGTCTTCGCCATATTTTCTGGCAATAGAGGCACCGATTTCGTGGTGTGCGCCCTCAAACTCATGGTCAACCGCCTTGCCTATGTCGTGAAGGAGACCGGCACGTTTGGCCAGCTTTACGTCTGCCTTCAACTCCCCGGCCATCATGCCGGAGAAATAGGCTACCTCACGCGAGTGCTGAAGGACATTCTGCCCATAAGATGTTCTGTATTTTAGCCGCCCAAGCAGTTTGATAAACTCTGGATGCACGCCCGTAAGACCAAGGTCAAAGACGGCCTTCTCGCCCTCTTCTCTCATGGCGTTGTTGACTTCCTTACGAACCTTCTCTACGATTTCCTCGATTCTTGCCGGGTGTATCCTTCCGTCTGATATAAGGCGCTCAAGGGAAATCCTTGCGATTTCGCGTCTTACCGGGTCAAAGCCTGAGAGCGTTACTGCCTCCGGGGTGTCATCTACAATAAAGTCTACGCCGGTTGCCGCCTCAAGCGCCCTGATATTTCTGCCTTCTCTGCCTATAATGCGCCCCTTCATCTCTTCGTTTGGCAGGGTTACGGCCGTTACCGTTGCGTCACATACATATTCGCCTGCGTATCTCTGTATGGCGAGACCGATAATATGCCGCGCCCTCTTTTCAGATTCGTCCTTTGCCTCCTGCTCTATTTGTTTTATGAGCTTTGCTTCCTCAAAGCGTATCTCATTTTCCACTTTTTTCAGGAGCTGTGTTTTGGCCTCTTCTACTGTCATGCCGGAGATTTTTTCCAGTTTCTCTGTCTCCGCCAGTATGAGTTTGTCATATTGCTTTTCTTTCTCTGCGAACTGCTGTTCTCTTTTGATGAATTCTTTTTCTTTTCTCATCAGTTCGCTGTCTCGCTTTTCAAACTGGTCGAGTTTTTTATCAAGGTTCTCTTCTTTGTGTCTCAGGCGTTTTTCCATTTGGCTGAATTCGTTCTTTTTCTCCTTGACTTCCCGTTCAGCCTCAGCCTTTGTCTGATAACGGATGTCTTTGGCCTCGACAAGGGCCTCTCTCTTGATTCTCTCTGCTTCTCTTTCTGCTTCCCTGATTACGTCCAGTTGTTTGTGCTCAAGCTCTTCAAACTTCTTTTTAAATACACCCTTGAAAAAGAGCGACATGGCAGCCCCTGCCACCGCCCCTGTGATTATAGCTATCAGCACGTATATGATACTATTCATTGCCTTTGTGCCTCCTTTGTTGTAGCCGATTTTTTATCTCAATTTCATAGCCTTGTGAAGATGGTTCATAAAATACCTTTGGATTGATTAAATATGTCTGTTCTACATAGTGTCCAGGATAGTCATGGGGATACTTATATCCAGATACGCCAAGTTTCGCAGCACCGGCATAGCTGGAATCCCTCAAATGAAGCGGGACGGACTGTGTCTGTTCGTTTCGCACCGAATTAAGAGCCGCTTCAACTGCCAGGTAGCAGGCATTGCTCTTTGGCGCCTGCGCGATGTATAAAGCTGCCTGTGCTAGTGGAATGCGCCCTTCTGGAAGCCCCACCTTCTCTGCTGAAATGTATGCAGATACGGCAACTCCGAGGGCATGAGGGTCTGCGTTTCCTACATCCTCGGCGGCGCAAATGATGATTCTCCTTGCGATAAACAACGGGTCCTCGCCGGAGTTCAACATTTTGGCAAGCCAATAGACTGCGGCGTCACAGTCTGAGCCTCTCATGCTTTTTATAAATGCAGATATGGTGTCGTAGTGTTCATTTTCGTCGTAGTACGGCGTCTTATCAGAAACGGCATCGGTGATTACATCCAGGTCTATGGTGTTTGTGCCTGCGTGCCTTAGCGATAGGGAGGCCAGCTCAAGGATATTGAGGGCACGCCTTGCGTCGCCTCCGGCTCTCAATGCCGCATAGGACAAGGCATCTTCGGTTAGGCTTATGGAGCCGCCAAACCCCCTGGCGTCTGTCAGCGCCCTTTGGAGAATTGACTTTATGTCTTCAGTAGACAGTGGATTAAACCTGAAAATCATAGTCCTCGACGCAAGCGCCGGAGTAAGGGCGAATGATGGGTTTTCTGTTGATGCCCCGATTAAGACAATCCTGCCGGATTCTATGTGCGGCAAAAGGGCATCTTGCTGGACTTTGTTAAAGCGGTGAATCTCATCTACAAATACGATAGTCTTAGAGGTTGCGGCAATAGAAACTGCCTCTCTGATTTCTTTAATCCCTGATGTGACGGCATTAACCTCCACGAATACCGACTTAGTCATGTCGGAAACAATGTGGGCAAGCGCGGTCTTCCCCGTCCCAGGAGGGCCGTATAGTACCAGTGAGACGATTTTATCGTCCTCAATAATATTAAGCAGGGCCTTGCCCTTTGAAAGTATATGCCCCTGCCCGGCTATTTCAGATAAATCCACAGGACGCAGCCTCCAGGCCAACGGCGCCCCACGTGCTTCACCTCGTACCTTACTCTGATGTCCCTTAAATAAATCCAAATATATAAAATCCTTAAAGTTAAAATCATACATCTTAATACGGGTTAATACGGGCCATGCCCGTCAGCTAGTTGCGCAGACCAGCGTCACACAAGGGAAGGCAGAGATGATACGGCAAAGACCTGACTTAGGAGTTTTGATAACCCTGTTAATAAAAACAGCAAATCATTATACCACCGGCACCGGGCCTAAGCGGCCTGCCAGTTGTTATTTATCTGCAAACTATAACGTTATTGTTATAGGGTTAACAACAAAACCTCCAAATACTAATGCCTTTGCCAATACTGCCCTTTGTGCTGCCACTGCTGCCGATATTATCTATGTATAATCAAACCCGCCCTTGCGGTGTGCACAAAAGAGTTAAGTCCCTGCTTTCACAGGTGGGTGCCGAAAAGAACGCGTTGGGCTTCCGCAGCATGCGGCATGCTCTCTGAGCGCCCTTACACTGGCTCCCTAAACTCATGCTAGTCGGAATAACTCTTTCATATAATCACCAGCAGGGCAGGCAGCTTCGCCCACCTGTTTATTTTATAACAAATAATCACTATAAAGTGCAAGTAAATTCTTAAGAAAAAAAAGAACCCATTGTAGTTGCCATGAGCCATAAGCTATCATAGCAGGCAGCAGGCAGCGCCTGAACTTAATAACAAGAAACACGTGCCAGGAGGTATAGTAATGGAGAAGCAGCATGTGCCCTTAAAAGAGGTGAGGGAACTGGCAATAAAATTTACGCCACAGGAAATCGAAACATGTATAAATCAGCAGCTTCAGGACGGGGTAAACGAATGCCGTATGGGGACTTCCACAGACCACGTCATTAATGAGCTGTCAAAGGCAGAATTTGTGCGCAGCAAAATGGAAGCGGGTACATCCCTTACAGACGCTATGAGAGAGCTTGCAAAAAGCGTTCGTCGTGTGCAAAGCGGCTTCAACGAAGAAGGGCAGCCCGGCGCCTAATCCTGACAGGGGGGTCACCGGAGCAACTTCTATTTCAAGGATGGTTTCACGGGCGCAGGGTTCCCGGAGGGTGCTGCATTCATAGTATTGCCTATCCAGATATGGACTTTTGCCTCTGGCTGCCAACCGCCCGGGCCGGTGATATGGATTACGCAGTTTTTATTTGGCTTCCTGTACGCGATGATTGCGTTATTTCTTGCAAACGATGACGCCATAAACTCCCAGCCTTTCTTTGGCATCTGTATCTTGAAGAATCTTACGACGGAATCTACGGTAACATTAGCCGCGTAAACCAATGACCCGCCTGCGAAGTTCGCTGTGTTCATCAGCATCGATTCGCCTTCTACCAGTTTTAGCTCGTCCGGGATGTCAACATCCTCGAAGTCCGTACCCATTAATGAAAGCTGTGAGGGCATGGGCGGCGTTGGCGGCTGGCTTTCCTGCTGACCGCTGTCTCCTTTGGTTACACTTGACCCGGCACAGCCTGTTATTACTGGCGCAAATAATATCATAATGACAAATAAATAAATCAGTCTCATCTAAACCTCCATGCCGATGAAAAAGTATAGCACAACGCCGGTGTCAACTGCAACTCAGTATTTTAGTGGAAATTCGCAGCATTGACAATAGTTAAAGTGCTTTGTTATAGTGTTTACGTAATAAGCGGTCGTTAGGGCCGTTAGTGAGACATAGCGGGCGTCAGCGGCACGGCGCGGATGCGGCTCGTGTCCTGTAAATACCTGTAAATAAGAGTGAGGTTTTTGAGCCTTGCCAGCAAAAATAGTTCTTAAAGTTACAGAAGGGTCGTTAAAGGGAACAGAGTATGTGTTTACAGACCGTACCACGTGCATTATTGGGCGTGGAGGGGACTGTAACCCGCGCCTGCCGGATGACAAAGACCACAGCACGATATCCCGCCACCACTGTCTGCTTGATATAAACCCGCCGGGCATGAGGGTTCGCGATTTTGGCAGTCTCAATGGCACATTCGTAAACGGTAAAAAAATAGGACAACGCGACAGAACTATAGCTCATAGAGAGGCGATAAAGGCAAAATTCCCCGAACATGATCTCAAAGACGGCGATACCATAAGACTAGGCATGACCGTGTTCCGCGTATCTATCACTGTTCCTCTAGCGTGTTCAGTTTGTTCGAAGGAGCTGACAGGCGATGGCGCAGACGGCGGATTACAAACAGATGGTTCATATATCTGCACAGACTGTAAATCAAAACAAGTACAATTAGAACCAGTTAAAAAACCGCAGGGGGCTGATATAAAACGCTGCACCAACTGCGGCAATGAGTTCCCTTTTGACCCTGATGCCAGCGAAATACTGTGTGCGTCGTGCATTGAGAATCCACTTCAGTTAATAAAACAAGAGGCCGAAGACGACTCGGTAAACATAAAAGGATATAAAGTAATCAATGAACTGGGAAAAGGCGGAATGGGCGCCGTGTATCTGGCAGAGCAAACAGGAACCGGGCAGAAAGTAGCCCTGAAGGTCATGCTCTCAAGCGCTGCCGTAAATGATCGCGCGAGGGAGATGTTCTTACGGGAAGTGGAAAACACTAAACACTTAAAACATCCAAACGTGGTAGGTCTGCTTGATTATGGAAACTCACAGGGCACATTTTACTTTACGCTTGAGTACTGCGAGGGTGGAAGCGTAGATAAGATAATGGCTCGTAAAGGCGGGAAACTGTCGGTTGCCGAGGCCACACACATCATACTTCAGGCCCTTGACGGGTTAATATACGCCCATAACATACAAATCCCAAATGTCAAACTCACTAACGGCAGCATAGTTACAATAAACGGCCTTGTTCACAGAGATATAAAGCCGTCGAATATATTTTATACGGACACACCGCAGGGGCGCATAGCAAAGATTGCTGATTTTGGGCTTGGCAAGGCCTTCGACGCCGCTGGCCTGAGCGGTTACACACGGACGGGTTCTGCCGCAGGCACCCCAGTATTTATGGCAAGGCAGCAGGTTATCAACTTCAAGTACTCAAAGCCGGAGGCAGATGTGTGGGCAATGGCGGCAACATATTATTTTCTTCTGACCGGGCGCTTCCCGCGGGACTTCCCAAAGGGAAAGGACCCCTGGTATATTGTGCTTCAGACCTCTTGTGTTCCAATTCAGAGGAGGAACCAGGCCATTCCAAAGAACCTGGCTGAAGTAATAGACACGGCCTTAGTTGACCAGCCTGAAATAATATTTAAGACCGCAGAGTCTTTTAAAAAGGCCCTGGAAGGTGTGCTATGAACAAAGCAATCATCTCTGCAGGGCTGTCCGACAAAGGGCATGTACGAAAGAGAAACGAAGACAGCCTGATGCTTGACAATGAGTACGGGCTGTATATTGTGTCTGACGGCATGGGGGGGCACGCGGCAGGGGATATGGCGTCAAAAATGGTAGTGGAAATACTTCCAACCCTGCTTCAAAGGAATCTAAGGAACATCAAAAGTTTGCAATCGCCTCAGGTTGAAGAGGGACTTACGCTTGCCTTTACGGAGTTAAACGACCAGGTGCGCATGCAAAGCAAGTCAAAGGCAGGGATGTCGGGCATGGGGGCAACCGTAGTGCTTGCCATGTTCAAAGATGATCTGGCGCTTATTGCCCATATGGGTGACAGCCGTGCATATTTACTGAGAAGCGGAAGTTTTGCCCAACTGACCATAGACCACTCCGTAGTTCAGGTGCTTATAGACTCAGGGGAAATAACATCCGCACAGGCGGTGAAGCACCCGGCCAGAGGGAAAATCACCCGCTGCATAGGCATGACCGGTGAGGTAATGCCTGATATCAGGGTGGCAAAAACATTTCCAGGCGATAGGTACCTGCTCTGCAGCGACGGTCTTACCGGCATGGTTGATGACGATACAATAGTGAAAATTCTGAACAAACACAAAAATATTGAAACGGCTTGCATCGAACTAGTAGCTGCCGCTAACAGCGCAGGCGGCGTTGACAACATAACCGTAGTGTTAGTTGAGTGCGCGCCATCTCAGTCAAAAGGACGCTCCGGTGAATATGATTTTGCTTCTATGGAGACCGAAGAGTTTGCCGGTGGTACAATCACGGCCCACGATAGCGACCGCACAGAGCCATACGCGTTTGTCGTTGATTTAGACAAGCAGCCGTCGCATTTTTGTATGCCGGTTAAGTATCCATCTTTTTCTATTGGAAGAAGCACAGACAACGACCTTGCCTTAAAGTGGGACAAGACAATCTCACGTAAACACTGTGTAATAAAGGTTGCGGGGGATTCATTAGTTATAGAGGACACAAACAGCAGAAACGGGACATATCTCAACGGACACCGTTTTAAAGGGACGCAGCCGCTGCCGGTGCCGTCGTGGATTGCCTTAGGAAGGACCCGCATAGGGATAATACCATCGGCATCAGGGACGCAGCCCGAGGGACTGACCGAGGGGTTGTTTGATGAGGCATATGCCTCAGAGGGAAGCATATTAATCCCGCCAAGTGAGTTTTTCGAGGAACGAACAGAGGCCCTGCTCGTTGTTGATATTGTAGGGTCTACAAGGATTGTCAAGCAGGGCGATACACATCTTGTCAAGGTCATATCAGCGCTTGGACAAATGCTTGATAAGGTGCTTCAGAGCGAAAAACATCCATTTCTGAAATGCACAGGAGACGGGTTCTTTGCCACATTCGGGACGGCAGACAGCGCCATTTCTGCGGCCTTAAAACTATCGCCAGGCGTACAGCGCTATATAAAGATACCCGTTCAAATAAGCGTTGCCCTCCACTGGGGACCTGTGCGCCTTACACAGGAAGGAGAGCGCACAGGCAGAAACGCCCATGCCGTATTCTCCGTCGAAGACCTGCGCCACAAAGAGGAGAAAGTAAACTCCTTCCTCGTAAACTCAAACCGCCGCGAACTTATCCTTATGACAGAGAGTTTTTGGCAAACGTTAAGTCCAGACCTGAAAGTAAAGGCCATGCCCATTGGTTCATATCACCTGAAGGGTTTAGAGGAAACTGAGGCCATATACTATTGGTATGCCCCTGTAAGTGATAAATCAATGTAAATACCTGAGATATATAATATCACGGGCAAAGACTTGGGGAGTACAATGACGATAATAACGGCGTGTACCATTTGTGGAGCCAAATATAATGTGTCTGCCTCGTTTGCCGGAAAGTCGGCAAAGTGTAAGAAGTGCGGCACTATGTTTCGAATTGAAAAGGCTGGTGAGCAGCGTGCTGTTGATTTGTCAGCAGCATCTGTCAGTTCAGCCAGCCTAATGAATAGGCGCAGTTCCCACGACTGGAACATTGGGGATGTAGTCCTTGATCTCTATGAGATAACAGGATTCTTAGGTGAAGGCGGCATGGGTAAGGTCTACAAGGTACGTCACCGGGGCTGGAATGTTGACCTTGCCGTGAAAAGCCCAAAGCCCTCAGAGCTGGCACGCTCCGGCGGGTCTAAGGGTTTTCAGGAAGAGGCCGAGACCTGGGTAAACCTCGGTCTGCACCCGCACATTGTAAGCTGCTACTATGTCAGGGAGCTTGACAGCATCCCGCGTGTCTTTGCCGAATACGTCAACGGTGGAAACTTAAACGACTGGATACACGACGGTAAACTAACTGAGCTGGATAAAATTATAGATATTTCAATTCAAATCGCCTGGGGACTTCACTACGCGCATGTAAAGGGACTTGTACACAGGGATATGAAACCGGCAAATATTATGATCACCTCTGAGGGAATCGCAAAAGTGACGGACTTTGGCCTCGCTAAGGCTGTTGCAAGCCATAGCGGCAGGGTAGTGGAGGATGAAACCAATAGATCGATCCAATCCGACCAATCTGGCCAGTCCGGCCAGTCTGGTATGACCCCAGCTTTTTGTTCTCCTGAGCAGGCCAACAAGGGAAATTTGTCGTTGAAAACAGACATATGGTCGTGGGCAGTATCAATACTGGTGATGTTCACAGGTGAGGTAACATGGCCCTCCGGCACTGTTGCAGCCGAGGCTCTGGCGTACCACGTTGAAAATCAGGACAGCTCACCCCACACCTCCCTTCCCCCTATGCCGCCCCAGATTGCCAAACTCTTACGCAGTTGCCTTAACATCAACCCGTTGCAGCGCCCTGAGAGTATGGAACAAATTGCAAATACATTAATTGGTATATATCAGGAAATCACCTCAACCCCATATCCAAGACAGATGCCACAGGCAAACAGCGCCACAGCCGACAGCCTGAACAACCGCGCTGTCTCACTGCTTGACCTTGGCAGAGACGAAGAGGCAGAGAAACTCTGGCAGGAAGCGATAAAAATCCAGCCCCACCACCCACAGTCCTCATACAACCTTGGTCTCATAAACTGGAGAAACGCAAAAACTACCGACGATATGCTGATCAGAGAACTCGAAGAGGTTCAACGTTCACACAGGGAAGACTGGATGCCGGAGTACCTGCTTGCCCTAGCACACATTGAAAGGAACGACTGTCTGTCGGCTATAAAATATCTTGAGAATATTATCGCCGCATATGGCAATATTGAGGAGGCTGCAGCGGCGCTAACCCTCGCCCGCGAAGAACTCCCCACCTCAAGGAGGCTGTCTGAGACCTTTGCCGGTCACCTTGCCCAGGTTACGTCGGTGAGCCTGAGTCACGACGGACGCCTTGCCCTTACAGGCAGTATGGACAAAAAGATCAGGCTCTGGGATACGGCAATAGGTCAGTGTATTAAAACCTTAAGCGGACACACAGGCGCTGTCTTAGCAGTCAGCATGACCAGTGACGGCAGGTTTGCAATCTCCGGAAGTGCTGACAAAACCGTGCGCATGTGGAACATATCCACAGGCAGTACGCTCTATAATTTCAGGGGACACGCAGGCGATGTAACTGCGGTATATCTCAGCCCCGACGGTAAATATCCCGTATCAGGAAGCGCTGATGAGACAATAAAACTCTGGGATACGAACTCCGGCAACTATCTTCGTTCATTTGCTGGTCACAGGGGCGTTATTACGTCAGTGACCGTTACCAACGACGGGCAGCAAGTGGTTTCAAGCAGTCTTGACGGCACTGTGAGAATATGGAATATTCAGTCGTTGAAGTGTCTGCATGTGTTTAAGGAACACACCGCTGCCGTAAACTCTGCCTGCCTGAGTAAAGACGGGGTTTACTTAATCACCGCCTGTGCTGACAACATGTTACGGCTGTGGGATTTCCGTACGCGGCACTATCAAAAGCCCTTGACCGGTCATGCAGAGCCTGTACAGTCGGTGGTGCTTTCATGGAACTCACGATATGCCCTGTCAGGCGGTCAGGACAAGACCGTCAGGTTGTGGGATTTATCCAGCGGGCGCTGCCTGCGTACCTTTGAGGGACATCAGACGCCGGTAAGCTCTGTCCATATGTCTGTAAATGGCAAACACTTTGCCTCAAACGGCATGGGAAACGATATGTTGTTCTGGGACCTTCAGAGTGAGAAAGAGGTTTATCGTGCCCCGATGATGCTTTCTCTGGTATTAAAAAGTGAGACTGCATTTTCGGCAATGGCCGCCTACAGCAGTGAACTCTCGCTTGCAAAAGAATCGCTTCAATCAGGGGATTACGTCAAGGCAGCCGGGCATATACGAAAGGCACGCTCTCAAAAGGGCTACAGCCGGACAGTCGAGGCCGTTGACATGTGG
Source organism: Candidatus Magnetominusculus xianensis (assembly GCA_001541255.1). Taxonomy (GTDB): domain Bacteria; phylum Nitrospirota; class Thermodesulfovibrionia; order Thermodesulfovibrionales; family Magnetobacteriaceae; genus Magnetominusculus; species Magnetominusculus xianensis. Next base: position 11,518 of record LNQR01000034.1, on the reverse strand, counting down.
ACACGCCTTTACAGCGTATTTCCACACAAGAACCTCGCCGGTGCATGGGAGGCATTTACATATACCGGACATGATAACGCTGTAACCTCTGTCTGCATAGACGATGCCAACCACTTTATCCTATCCGGCAGCATGGACAAGACACTTCGGCTGCGTGAGGTTGAATCAAAAAATGCTGCGCTGGCCTTTAAAGGACACTTTGAAGGTGTAAAGGCAGTAAGCCTCAGCGCCGATGGCAGCTATGCCCTGTCTGGCGGTCAGGACAAGACAGTCCGGTTGTGGGAGACCTCAAAGGGGCGCCTGCTTAAGACCCTCAAAGGGCACGATGGGCGTGTAAATGCCGTTTGCATTACGGCTGATGGTAAACTTGCCGTGTCGGGAAGCGATGACAAGACAGTCAAGGTGTGGGATTTGTACTCTGGCAGCTGCCTCAAGACGTTTAAAGAACACTCTGCCCCGGTACGCACTGTAGCATTGAGCCTGGACAACCGGATGCTGTTGTCTGGCGGAGAGGACTGTGTAATAAAACAGTGTGAGATGACCACTGTAGAGTTTATAGGTCTTTTGGGGACTTTCAGCGGTCATTCTGCCCCGATTAATTGTGTTGCGATAAGTTTAAACGGGCGTTATGCCGTAACTGGAAGCGACGATAAGACCGTAAAAATCTGGGACATTGCCACTGGGCGCAGCATCAGAGACCTTGAAGGGCATACGGCGCGTGTGACCTCAGTGGCGTTCACCTCGGATGCCCAGCATGTTATATCAGGGAGTTTTGACAGCACATTCAGGATTTGGGAGGCCGCAACTGGGCAGTGTCTGAGGATATTTAAGGGCCACGTAGTGGGCGTAAATGCAGTTGCTATAAGCATGGACGGGCGTTATGCAATCTCTGCCTATGACGACAGCACAATCAAGGTCTGGGCGCTGGACTGGGAGCTAATCGTTAGAAACGAACAGCAGTGGGACGCCAATGCTACTGCATTACTTGAGAAGTTCATCGTCGCCCATACCCCATACGTACAGGGTACTCTAACCAGACGCGGCTCCACAGATTGGTCAGAGAGTGATTTAGAAAAACTTATTTTTACGCTGGGCTGTTCCGGTTACGGCAGGATAGACTCAAAATATATAAGAAAAGAACTTGAAAAGCTCACCGGCAAAAGATAATGCAGCACAGCCGTAGAAGTTAAACGATTACGATTTCGTCGCCCTCGGCAGCAGCCGATATAGTAAGCCCTGTGTGCCCTGTCCCTGCGTAATACGCCCTTGTCTCTTGTACAATCTCATCAACCTGAGCATCTGAACGGGTTGGTTCGTGGTGGAACATGACGAGGTGCTTTACGCCTGCCTTTATAGACATGTCAACGACATGTACGTTAGAGCTGTGTCCCCAGCCGACCTTTGTGGGGTATTCAGAGTGCTTGTACTGGGCATCGGCAATAAGTAAGTCGCAGTCTTTTACGAATTCAACGTTTCTGTTGTTTTGCTCTTCAACAATCATAGCAATTTCGGCTGTCTCGGCCTCGTCCATTGCGGCGCTTGCCATGAAATTATAGTAAGGCTCGTTGTCACCCGTGTAGACCATGCTTTTGCTGCCCTCTGTTACCCTGTAGGCAAAGCAGGTTACGGGGTGGTTTACAAGTTTAGAGCGGATTTTAAGGCTGCCTATTTCGACAGTCTCCTCTTTCAGGTCAACGTACTTGATGGTTGCCTGCAGCTCGTCGGAGTTTACGGGGAAGTATGAATAGACCATCTGCTGGGCCATTATCTCACGAAGGTTTTTATCAAAATGGGGCGGGCCATAGATAGTTATTTCGTTTTTTGGTATATAGGCCGGGATAAAAAATGGGAATCCATGAATATGGTCCCAGTGCGTGTGTGAAAGGAACAGGTGTACCTTGACTGGCGACATGGCGGCGAGCTTTGAGCCAATCATGCGTATGCCGGTACCGGCTTCAAAGATGACGATAGTGCCGTCTTCGGCGTCAAGCCCTATGCAGGAGGTGTTTCCACCGTAGCGCACAGTGTCTTTGCCTGGTGTTGGGATTGAACCCCTTACGCCCCAAAACTTTACTTTCATAGCAATAGAATACACTAAAAGATTAGAAAAATACCATAAGAAAATAATTCATAAAGGCCAAATATGAGTTATTGACAATCAAGCGGTAAAATTGTTATGTTCTATTAGTAGATTTTGTGGGGCGATTAGCTCAGTGGTAGAGCGCTGCCTTCACACGGCAGAAGTCACAGGTTCGAGCCCTGTATCGCCCACCAGCCCTTAACCTGCTCCGAACACACGTTCATATATAAAGTCGATGTGTTTAAGATAGTCGTCAAGGTCGAATAGTTTATCAAGTGCTCCTCCGGCCAGACAAGCCTTCACCGGTTCACTGGCTTGCAGGAGTTCCTTAAATTTCATACCGTCTGCCCAGCTCTCCATCGCCTTTTTCTGGACTATTGAGTATGCGTCCTCTCTGGACATTCCCGCACCGGCAAGCGCAAGGAGTACCTTTTGAGAATTATAGAGGCCGTGGCTTAGGTTTAGATTTTTCAGCATCGTCTCTGGATAGACAACCAATCTCGACAGGATTCCCTTGAGGCGTACCAGCATGTAATTAACGAGAATTGTACTGTCCGGGATGATAATCCGCTCGACAGAGGAATGACTGATGTCACGCTCATGCCACAGGGCAACGTTCTCAAGGGCGGCCATTGCATTTGAGCGCACAACCCTGGCAAGTCCGGTGAGGTTTTCACTTCCTATGGGGTTGCGTTTGTGGGGCATTGCTGAAGAGCCCTTCTGGCCCACTGAGAATGGCTCTTCGGCCTCGCGTACCTCCGTGCGCTGGAGGTGCCTTATCTCTACGGCAATCTTTTCAATAGTCGAGGCAATTATGGCAAGTGTTGTCATAAACTCTGCGTATCTGTCGCGCTGCACTATTTGCGTGGCCACGTGTTCAGGGACAAGACCTAATTTTCCCAGCACCGCGGTTTCTAACTCTGGCTCTATGCTGGAAAATGTTCCAACTGCACCAGAGAGCTTCCCTGCGCTTATCGTCTTACGCGCACTTTCCATTCTGCTGAGATTTCTATTCATTTCCTCATACCAGAGGGCAAACTTTAGGCCAAACACCGTTGGTTCAGCGTGGATGCCATGGCTTCGCCCTATGCACGGGGTCTTTTTGTATTTAATCGCCTGTGCCTTGAGGCATTCCATCAGGGCCTTAATATCGCCTATGATAATATCTGCTGCATCCCGCATAAGCAGGGCGTTTGAGGTATCAAGGATGTCTGACGAGGTAAGCCCCTTGTGGATATATCTCGATTCCGGGCCGACGTGTTCGGCAACGCTGGTGAGGAAGGCGATAACGTCGTGTTTAACCTCTGCCTCTATTTCGTCAATGCGTAAACAATCGAATCCAGCCTTTTCTTTAATTGTTTCAAGGGCTTCGGCGGGGATTTCCCCTCTTTCAGCCCATGCCTCGCACACTGCCAACTCTACCTCAAGCCACTTCCTGTACTTGGCCTCAAGCGTCCACAACTGCCCCATCTCTTTTTTTGTGTATCGTTCTATCATATTATTTTATTTGAAAACCCCTTGTGTTTGATTTTAATGACCATATGACAAGCGCTCAATGAGCCTTGCCGGGAGGTTGGCATCTGCCATTTCCTCCTGTGTTTTTTCCACGTCATAGGGGACCCTGATTATCTCAATAGCAGAGTCATCGACAACGGCGTATGAGGAACGCGTATCACCATCTCGTGGCTGCCCCACGCTGCCTGCGTTTACTATGTAACGGTTTGCTTCCTTTATTTCAGTTTTATCCCAAATAGTTGACATATTGCCCATTCCGGCGTTTTCTATTATAACCGGCGTATGACTGTGGCCTACGAAGCAGAATTGCTGCCCAAAACTCCGAAAGTTTACCTCAGCATTTGTCAGCGAAAAGAGGTAGTCCCAGTTATCAGGGTCTTTTGGTGTGGCGTGGACAAACATGGCATTGCGTGCCGGGTCAGATTTAAATAATTTAAATGCCCTTATGTCTTCCATGTGTTTGTCAGTTATTTGCTCGCGCGTCCATTCAATTGCACGCAGTGCGATTTCGTTAAAATACTCGGTGTCGGTGTAACCGATTACTGCCCAGTCGTGATTGCCTGCGATGAGTATCTTGCAGCGCTGTATTATTATATCAATACATTCATTTGGCCTCGGGCCGTAGCCTACAATGTCTCCGGCGAAGTAGATATCTGCAATACCGCGGTCTTCAATATCTTTGATAACCGCATTGAGGGCGTGCAGGTTTGAGTGGACATCGGAGATTACCGCGTAGGGTGTCATTTGGTGCTCTCCTTTTGCCGTTTACCGCCTTTAGCGTTTTCGGGGGCGTTTTCGTGCGCTATCGTGTCCAATATGCCGTTTATAAATGAAAAGGACTCCAGGGTTGAATACTTTTTTGCTATATCCACAGCCTCGTTAATCGTAACCGCCGCCGGTATGTCTGCCCTGTAGAGTAGTTCATACACGGCAAATCTTATAATATTCCTGTCCACAGAGGCAATCCTCTGCAGCTCCCAATGCTTTGAAACCGATTGAATTATCTCGTCAATTTCTTTCAAATTTTTTATAACCCCACCTATGAGGTCTTCTATGAATTCAAGGATGTCGTCAGACGGGGATTTGTTGGCAAGCCCCTCCTGTATCTCTTTTCTGTCAGAGATGGACTTTGTAAATTCATATTGAAACAGGCTTTGCAATACATATTCCCGTGCTTGTCTTCTCGTCATAGTCGGCGGCTGGTTAGAGCTTCTTTATGAGATTAGCCATTTCGATTGCCGTCATGGCCGCATCCCATCCCTTGTTGCCGCTTTTTGTACCGGCGCGCTCGATAGCCTGTTCGATGGTGTCGGAGGTTATCACGCCATAGGCTATTGGTACTCCGGTGTCCATCGATGCCGCAGCTATTCCCTTTGACGCCTCTGCCGCTACATACTCGAAGTGCGGCGTTGCCCCGCGTATTATCGCAGCCAGCGCGATAACAGCATCATATGCCCTGGATTGTGCCGCCTTTTTTGCTATCAGAGGCAGTTCAAACGAACCCGGCACTTTTATTACCGATATGTCAGCACTCTCAGCGCCATGCCGTGTAAGGGCATCAACTGCCCCTTCAAGCAGACGCCCGGTTATGAAGTCGTTAAACCGGCTCACAATCAGGCAAAACTTAAAACCCTTTGCATTCAATTCTCCTTCGTAAACTCTCATCAGCTTCTCCTTTATTGGGATTTTTTCCTCAAACTTTATCTAATATATGTCCCATTTTCTTCTTTTTTGTCTTTAAATAAACCAGATTTTTATCGCACGGGACAATCTCGATGGGAACTCGCTTTACTATTTCAATCCCGTAGCCGTCTAACCCAACGATTTTCCTCGGATTATTTGTCATCAGGGCTATCTGCTTAATACCCAGGTCAACAAGTATCTGTGCCCCTATGCCGTAGTCCCTGAGGTCGTCCTTAAAGCCAAGTTCAATGTTGGCCTCAACAGTGTCCATGCCCTGGTCCTGAAGCTCATATGCCTTGAGTTTGTTGGCAAGGCCGATGCCGCGTCCTTCTTGTCTCATATACAGTATCACGCCGCATCCCTCTTTGTCTATTATCTCCATAGCCTTTTGCAGTTGCTGCCCGCAGTCGCAGCGCCTTGAGCCGAACACATCACCGGTGAGACACTCAGAGTGTACCCGCACCAGCACCGGTTCATTGGCCGTGATATTGCCCTTTATCAGGGCCAGGTGGACATTGGCATCGACGGCGTTTTCATATGCTATGGCCTTGAAGTCACCACCGAATATAGTCGGCATATTTACGTTTGCCACCTTTTTTATCAAACGCTCGTTTTTGAGCCTGTATTCGATAAGGTCCTCTATTGTTACGATTTTTAACTGGTGTTTTGCCGCAAACTCCATAAGCTCCGGTACCCTGGCCATAGTGCCGTCGTCGTTGAGTATTTCACAGATTACACCGGCGGGGATAAGACCGGCAAGTTTCGCAAGATCAACAGACCCCTCTGTTTGGCCTGCACGCTGAAGGACTCCACCGGGCTTTGCCCTCAGAGGGAAGATATGCCCCGGCCTGGCGAGGTCTTCAGGACGGCAGTCGGGCCTAATTGCCGTAAGAATAGTCCTTGCCCTGTCTGCTGCTGAGATGCCCGTAGTTACTCCCTTTCTGGCCTCTATGGATACTGTAAAGGCTGTACCGAAGGACGAGGTATTGTTGCTTGTCATCATAGGGAGGTTCAAGTGTTCGACTTTCTCAGGGGTCAGGCTCAGGCAAATCAGCCCTCTGCCGTATTTGGCCATGAAGTTTATCACATCAGGTGTGATTTTCTCTGCGGCAACACAGAGGTCACCCTCGTTTTCCCTGTCTTCGTCATCGATGAGGATTACCATCTTTCCCTCTTCGATGTCCTTTATTGCCTCTTCTATTGTATTAAACGAATGTCTGGTTTTCATCTTATGAAACCTTCCTCTCTTAGTTTATTTAATAGTTTTTCACTATTTCCGGCAGTATTTCCCGAATATGCGGCGACAAATTTCTCTACATATTTGCCTATAATGTCCGTCTCAAGATTAACACTATCGCCCCGGTTCTTTGCCCCAAGTGTCGTCACGCCCGATGTATGAGGGATTATGACAATAGAAAACCCTCCCACACGCACATCTGCAACCGTGAGGCTGACGCCGTCTATTGCTATTGAACCCTTCCTTACTATGTATTTTTGAATCACTGGCGGGGCATTAATAACTACCTCTATGACGCCCCCACCCGCTGCGTGTTTTGCCTCTATTGTCCCCGTGCCGTCTATATGTCCGGTGACGAAGTGCCCGCCAAACCTGCCTCCGGCTGACATCGCAGGCTCAAGGTTTACCTTTGTGCCGGAGGTAAACATGCCAACCCCTGAGCTTCTTTGGGTCTCATCTGAGACATCAAAAAACATTTTGTCGCTTTCCTTCTTTACTACTGTAAGGCAAACACCGTTTATCGATATGCTGTCACCGATTTGGGCGTCCTTCGATACTACCGCGTCAACAACCACCAGTTCGGTTACGCCGTGTTTCCTTTTCATCGAGGCTACCTCGCCTATGGATAGTGTTATGCCTGTGAACATCGTTATTCTTTTACGTCAACTTTGAAGAAAAGGGTTTTTTTATAGAATCCCATGAGGTCAACCTCGACACTCCATGCCATTTTTATCGTTATAATCCTCTTTTCCTTGTCGAATGTGATGTTTATCTTATCTTTCTTTATGGGGATTCCCAGTTCCTGCACCTTTTCATTTATTAGTTCAAGGGTTTTTTCTTTCTCCTGCCCCAGTCTGGCTATCTCTTTTGCCTCAGAGTTCATAGAATTATGTTTGTAGTACGGCATTGCAAACTTAAATCCAGAATACATTGCGGTCACTATGAGTGCTATAATAATGATTGCCTTGATGCCGCCGCCGCCGCGCTCGTTGCTCAACGTTTTTTCAGTCATTTTACAAGCCTCCCTATTCGATTAAATCTGATATGTTCATACCAGCCTATATTTTTAGAATTATCCCATGACCAATAAATAATCAGTGCCTTTCCCCGTATAAGATTCAGGTCAACGAAGCCCCAGAAGCGGCTGTCCTGGCTGTTGTCGCGGTTGTCGCCCATGACGAAGAATTTGCCTGGGGGGACACGTCTTGGCTCCATGTTGTCGCGCGGGGGGATACCATTTCTCATCGATGTGTCCGTGTGCTGTATGAATGGTTCAACAAGTTTTTCATGATTTACGTATACCTCTTTATCTACTACCTCTACGATGTCCCCGCCAACGGCTACGACACGCTTTATGAAGTCCCTGCTGAGGTCATCAGGGTACTTGAACACTATTATATCGCCCTTTTTGGGCTGATTGAAGGTGAGAATCTTCGTGTCCGTAAACGGGATCATTACACCATAAATAAACTTATTCACAAGGAGCTGGTCTCCTACCAGCAGGGTTTTCTCCATTGAACCAGAGGGTATCTTATAGGCCTGTATCACAAAGGCACGGATGAAAAGGGCCAGCAAGAGGGCGGTTACTATTGCCTCGGAGTACTCCCTGTAGACATTTTTTTTCATTTATCTATCCTCATAACCGCTAAAAATGCCTCTTGTGGTATCTCTATATTACCTATTTGTTTCATTCTTTTCTTCCCTTCCTTTTGCTTTTCTAACAGTTTTCTTTTTCTTGTTATATCGCCGCCATAGCACTTGGCCAGCACGTCTTTTCTCATGGCCTTTACGCTCTCTCTGGCTATTATTTTCCTACCGATGGCAGCCTGAATAGCTATTTCATAGAGCTGGCGATCTATGACCTTGCGAAGGTTTTCCACAATCTGCCGCCCCTTGTGATAGGACTTGTCCCTGTGAACGATGAGTGAAAGGGCATCGACTGGTTTTGTGTTTATCAGTATGTCAAGCTTTACGAGGTCTGCATCCCTGTAGCCGATGAAATCATAATCCATTGAGGCATAACCCTTTGATATAGACTTCAGCCTGTCGAAGAAATCCCACAATATCTCGTTCATCGGCAGCTCATATGCGACCATCACCCTGTCCTTCCCATAGTAGGTAAACTCCTTCTGTGTGCCTCTTTTTTCCTGACACAAGTCGAAGATATTGCCAACGTATTTCTCCGGCACGAAAATCGTTGCCAGAATAAACGGCTCTTCTATTTTAACAAAACTCTCAGGCAGTTGTGTTGGATTATCTATTGATACTATATCGCCGTCATTTTTTGTGACCCTGTAAATAACCGTCGGGGCTGTGTTTAACAGCGACAGGTTAAACTCCCGCTCAAGCCTTTCCTTTATAATGTCCATGTGCAGGAGTCCGAGGAATCCGCATCTGAAGCCGAAGCCAAGCGCGGTGGAGGTCTCAGGCTCATAGCTGAATGATGAGTCATTGAGCCCGAGCTTTAAAAGGGCATCCTTAAGCTCCTCATATTCGTGTGTCTCTGTAGGATAGATACCGCAAAAGACCATCGGCTTAATCTCTTTATAACCAGGCAGCGGTTCAGAGGCCGAAACTTGGGCATAGGTTATCGTATCCCCGATTTTTGTATCTCCGACTGTCTTCATGTTTGCCGATATAAATCCAACGGTGCCGGGGCCAAGAGACTCTGTATAGAGCAGTTTTGGGGTAAACACACCCACATCGATGACCTCGAAGACCTTACCGGTTGACATCATTTTTATCTGCGTACCCTTTGTAATCGTGCCGTCAAATACCCTGACCATGACGATGACACCCTTGTAGCTGTCAAACCACGAATCGAAGATCAATGCCCGGAGCGGCAGCCCTGCATCCCCGGTTGGAGGCGGGACTTTCCTGACGATTGCCTCAAGGATTTCTTTTACGCCGATACCGTTTTTTGCCGACGCCATCAGTGCCTCAGAGCAGTCAATCCCTATGGTCTCCTCTATCTGTGTGACGACGCGTTCTGGTTCTGCCTGTGGCAGGTCGATTTTATTTATCACGGGCAGCAGTTCAAGATTGTGGTCGAGGGCAAGATATGTGTTGGCAAGGGTCTGTGCTTCAACCCCCTGAGTGGAGTCAACCACCAGGAGTGCGCCCTCACATGAGGCAAGGCTTCTTGATACCTCGTATGAAAAGTCCACATGTCCGGGCGTGTCTATCAGGTTCAGGATATAACTTAGGCCACTGTCGGCCTCGTAGATAATCCTTACGGCATGAGCCTTGATGGTGATGCCGCGTTCTTTTTCCAGGTCCATGGAGTCGAGTACCTGTTTAGTGAGTTCCTTGCGGCTGAGCGCACCGGTGAGTTCTAAAAACCTGTCGGCCAGCGTAGATTTGCCGTGGTCAATATGGGCAATTATAGAGAAATTTCTTATGTTTTCAGTTACCAAATTCTATGTTCGTCCATTTCATGTCTTTTGGGATAAACTGCTATTATACACTAAACGTGCAGAAATAGCTAAATCTGAAAAAATCTTTACCGGCTGGTACATTAATAGTAGTGTCATCATTAGCGCGAAAACTTGCAATGATACCTATCGAGATTGAAGATTTTGCTGATTCGCGGCGAGAAGGTTATGTTTAGACGCTGGGTAGGTTGAACTTCGTGGAGTTAAGACAAAAATGTTGGTGCGTACTTTTATGACCGATTCCCAGCTGTTTTTATGGTTCAACTGACTAATACTAAGTTGCAGACAATTGTATAATTTACCAAACAACAAACAAATAAATTATTTTTGTCTATTGTTTAAGAAACATTTTAATCGCCGTAAATTGTCACGGTACTTATTTAGTCATCCATATTTAGTAACTCTATTTAGCTCTTCATTTTTTCAAGAACAAGGGAGATTATTAGTGAATTTTCAATAAATCTCCCTACTGCAAGAGCGTATGATATCCAAAAAACGTAAGTATACGGCCCGAGGCAAGACCACGGGGAATTGCATGTTAAACTAAATTCATACATATTCTATGTTGCAGTTTTTTTAGTAAAGTATTTGTAAACCCACCAACCAAGACCCTCTGTATATATAGTAGTAATTATTGCATTAGCTAAATTTCCTATACCAGGAAACCATCCAAGTAACGCTTTTGCACCAGCAACACCTACTCCTGCACCAGCCGCTTGTCCGAGAATAGCTAATGCTGTAGATTTATTAGTTTTCTGATCGAACAGTTCGCCAAGCGCAATTACCATGCCCACAGTAATGACAGTTAAAAATGGTGTATCTAATCCTAAAGTAGCACCCTGAGCAAGCGCACCCGCAGTTGCTGCAGAAGCAACTGATGCCCCATGTATAATCATTTTAGCTCTTTTTTCCCTTTCTAATGGTGTTAATCCCATATAAGTGTTCTTCTTTTCTGAGCTATCATATTATTAATCCTCCTTTTTTTATGTAAACAATAATTATAAATACTCTCGCATTTATGATAACATACAGCATGATACAAAGTGAATATATATTGAAAAAAAGTAATAATTTTTTTGAAGGTAGATAAATATTTACCTGGCAATAGACAAAATGAACCATTTTGTCTATTCGTCCCCTTCTGAATTCCTGTAACCCCGCACTTTTACTAATGGCAGACAAGGCAGCATTAGACTAAACGATTACACTTACTTTTTTGACTGCAATTTGGTATTAAGGGGAGTTTGAAAACTTGAGGGACCATATCGAAATCATGTGCACGTTTGTCAGACTTCGGCAGATGCTTGCCTCAAATGCAGATTTGGCGCGCAAACACGATAATATTGAGAAAAAATATGACACACCGTTTAAGTTGGTCTTTGATGTCATACGTGAATTAATGAAGCAGCAGCAGATAAAAGGCCGCCATATTGGATTCAGAAGGGAAAATGAAGGGAAATGAATAAACAGGGACAGCGACAATACTGTGCGGTACAGGAATTGCTTAACAATTTACGGTAGAGGTTGAGAGCAGTCCTAAAGCTACAATTATCAGCACATCTTATAATT
>LNQR01000033.1 GCA_001541255.1 Candidatus Magnetominusculus xianensis | reverse complement strand
ATAAACGGAGTCTACGTAACAGACATGGTAACACTGCCCACGCTTTCAGATTTGAACTGGGAAATCGCAGCACCGAAGTAAGACACAGCGGCCTATAAAGGGGAGGGGGAAAACACTCCTCCCCAAAAACCTAAACCCACAGGCGAATCAAACTAAAGTAGAATTGTTTTCGTTGATATAAACCTGACAGTAAAAATGCTTCCCTTTCCCACTTCACTCTCTACCGTTATAGTGCCGTTTAGTACGCTGACCAGTTCTTTTACAATAGAAAGTCCTATGCCCATGCCTGAGGCTGCCCCTTTTTTATAGAATCGCCCGAATATCAGCGCCTGCTCCTCTGCCGTTATCCCCAAGCCGCTGTCTTTTATTGATATACTAAACCCATCGTCCTCTTGTGCGCCAGTGATGGCAACTCCGCCCGACATTGTGAACTTTACGGCATTCGATATGAGATTGATTAATATCGTTTCGAGCTTCTCACGGTCTGTTGTTACACGCAGCGAATCTGATATGTCAACAATGATTGAAAGCCCCTTTTGTGCCGCGGCTTGCAAAAATGGCTCCGCCAGCGACGAGATAAACCCGCTCAGAACTATCGCTTCATAGTGACATTTTCTCAGGACATTCTCTTCTGCCTTTACCATGTCTTCGATCCCTTTTACGAGACCTGTAAGTCTGTCGATACCCTGATTGATATTTCTTAAGGCCTCTGCTGGGGTGTTGATAACACCGTCAATAACGGCCTCGACATTGGCTTTCATTATTGTAAGCGGGGTTCTGAGTTCGTGGGTGATGTTAGTCATCACATGCTTTCTTAATAGATCTTCACGCTCTAAGGCGGCGGCCATTTGATTAAATGATGCGGCAAGTGCGCCGACTTCGTCGTTTGACCCTGCAGCGCAGCGAACTTTTAAATCCCCTTTGGCAATTTTATCTGACGCCTCTCTGAGCCGCTTAACCGGATTTATCAGCAGCCTTGTAAATAAAAATGCCAGCAGTACTGACCCGCCACCGGCAACGCCAAGCGATACGAGCATAAAATATGCGCCGTGTTTCTTAAATAACTCCTCTTTAATTGCGACATACCCCTGGGCCGGGCGTATCTTAACCGTCCCGAATTGTACCCCGCCAATTGTAAGCGGATATAATAAATACTGCCCTGTTGCCTTGTTATGTTCCAGCATATCCATCATCCTGTGTCTCATTGCATGTGGAAGCATATCATAGACCTGGCCTGAGTCCATGATTATGCCTCCCGATGCGTCAAGCACCTGGATGTCAAACCCCAGCATAGTTGCCCAGTGTACGGCCTCAAACATAACACTGTTGTCCCATTCGCCGTCTTTATGGCTTTCCTCAAGGGAGGCAACGACCCAGTAGATGTGCTGATTTTGCATCGTCCCAACATAGTCATTGAAATCCCTGGACATGAGCCACTTAAAGATATAGCCAGAGACAAGCGCAGTTATGATTACCGCAATGAAGGCAAGAAAAATCTTATTTCTCAATCTTATATCTCATCTGCTGCAGCAATGAAAACATAACCCACGCCGTACACTGTCTTTATGAATTCGGGGCGGCGCGTATCTTTTTCTATTTTTTGACGCAGGTTCTTTATATGTGCATCGATTGTCCTGTCAGTGCCGTCAAAATCATAACCCTGCACTCCTGTTATCAACTGTTCCCTGTTCAGCGGTCTTTGGATATTATTAATAAAGGTCGTCAGGAGTTTAAACTCCGTCGGAGTGAGCGCAAGTGGCCTTTGGTCGAGGACAGCCTCGCGCTTTAGCGTATCTATCAGCAGCCTTCCCTCGTTAAAACTCAATATATGGGAGCTGCCGTTCAATTTCCTGCGAAGCCGTGCCCTGACGCGCGCGACGAGTTCCTTTGGGCTGAAGGGTTTTACGATGTAGTCATCGGCACCGGCAGTAAAACCGCTGAGTTTATCGTGTTCACGGCTTTTTGCCGTCAGCATAATTACCGGCACATCGGAGCTGTCTCGTATGGCTCTGCAAATATCCTCGCCATCCATATCAGGAAGCATAAGGTCAAGAATGACAAGGTCAGGGTGATTCGCCAGTTTTTTTAGCCCGTCGCTGCCGGTTTCGGCAGTATCTACGGTAAATCCATCTTTTTCTAAATATGCAACGACGATGTCTGAGATTTTTTTCTCGTCCTCAATTATTAAAATTTTTGCAGTCACCGCGATGATGTCCTCGTTGTCGCTTGCATAGCCTCTGCGTTGGTTTCTGTTGACATTTCAATTTCTTTCATAATTGCATCGACGATAGTACGCACCTCCGGCTTGAGGCGCTCTATGACATTCTCATTCTTAGTCTCGTGGAATCTTACGATAATATCGAATGGCATTAATAATTCATATAATTCGTCTTCACCGGCCTTTTTTATTGCATCTAATGATAGTCTTAGAAAATCATATTTTTTGCTTTTTGCTATTTCTGCAAGTGATTTTATAAAAAATTTATGCATTTCATCTTTTAAAGAAGTAATAGTTAAAACTTGAAGCATCTTTTGTAAAGCATCGTGGGCATTTGCTGCGTTTCCTTTGATTGTCTCTTTAATGAATGTTATATCAAATAAATATAGAAGATACTCATTTGAAATATCTATAAATGTGTCATCCAAGCGTGATTGCAGTTCCTCTTTTGAAAACCATATCTCATAGAATCTGACTATTAAACTCAGGCGCTTTCTTCCTGCATCTACTCTCATTTGACGCCATAGGCTGAACAGCCTTTCGTTTATGTCATAAAAAACAGTCCTTTTTCTTTTTGGCGTCGTGTTCTTTACATATCCATTTTTTTCCAGTCTAGTAAGTTGTGAATTCACTGTATTGACTGGTAATTGTATCGCCGCAGCAATCTCTGTCGGCGTTAAAAGCGTTTCCGCCCTCGCCATAATATCTATTATTTCCATTTGTTGTTTTGCTAGGTCGCGCATTCTTTCCCTGAAATATGACGACAACTTATCAAGAAGTGTTATCAGCATATCTTCAGCTGATGCAACATCTCCCTCATCGATGATTTTAATTAGTGTCAGAATTAAACGCGGATTGCCGCCGGTGAGTTCGTGAATTGCTTTTATCTTAGATTTTGATTTTTTAATTGTTTCCTTTAGCTCGTCATTCCCCTCGATCGAGGCGAAACGATTTAACAGTTCAGTTGTTTCTTTATATGAAAAATCACTTAACCTGATAGTTTCAAAAAAGTTATAAAACGGTTCGTCGTAATTAATAATGGCGTCAAAGAGTGTGGGTGCTGCCCCTATGATTAATACAGCGTCTGTTGTCATCAGAATGTCTCTCAGGGCGGATTGGTCTTCTCTGGTAAAATTTCCTATTATATCGTTTATATTGTCTATAAATAAGAGCAGAATTTTCCCCGTCTTCTCCTTGAACGTTTTTAAAAATGAAACTGCCGCCGCCTTTTCTTTTTCAGTTATTCGGGTGGGATAAGTAAGCTCTTTTGGAATGGAAATTGACTTACCGCCAGGTGAGTTAGGCAGATATCGCAGTATAGTTAAAACAAATTTAGTGATGTCGCTTACGTATTCCTCCTCAGAAAATAAGACAGGTATAAAGCGCTCGGCAAGTGGGGCAATCTTTTCATTCATTTTCCTATCGCCCGCAATTGAGCGGTAAATAATGTTAAGAATATGCGTCTTGCCAATTCCCTTTGGCCCGATAAATATGGGGTTTGAAAGCCCTCCGCCGCTTGAGGCATTCTCTAAGATGCTCTCAATACGCGCAATCTCCCTGTCTCTGCCCATAGAGATAGAGATGAGCACTTCCGAAGTCATCAATCCTGGAGTGAATTCATATAGTCGGTTCATGTTATTATTCCTCTATAATGTTATGGTATCTTAACCACCAGTCTTTTAGGATATTTGTTAAAAAGTTATAGCTGTCTGTCTTGTGGTCATATTCAACATAGAAGTCATTCTGTATGTCGGACATAATATCGTTAGATCGCGTTTCAGAGGGATGTCTTACCTCTATCATTTTATACAGTTTAAATAGTTCAGTTCTTGATATAATCCCCTTTCGTGCCGTCTCTGCAAGGATTCGTTTGACTATATTCTCGTCGTTCGGGTCATAGTATTCGGAGAGCCTGTCATAATAATGCTGAAAATAAGTCTTGCTTGACGGACCAAGTACATATTTATGATATGCCTCTTCTATGATTTCATCGGTCAGAGTAGTTTTACCCGCGTCATTCATAGCGTTAAGACTTTCCTTTGTAAGAATTTGAATGAAATAAGGCACGGGGGCACCGATTGTGGTCATGATTTTATCGATGATAGTTGCCGGTATAGTTATGAAATTGCCCTCTTTTTTTAATAGTGCCGTTATATAATCCCTGCCAACTTTAATACTAAATGGTTTCAACACTACTATTGTGAAGTCATTAATTATGTGGACCTTGGCGTCAACCCTTTTTATCGCATGTTCAATGCCAATTGAGCCGCCAACAAGCCATCGTATATTAGATAATTTACTTGACTGCCGAACAGTGCGAAACCAGTTGAGGAAATCATTTGCCATATCCTTAGAATGGTGTTTTGCTATATTAAGAATGAACTCAGGTAATTCGTCGGCTAGAAAAAGTATTTTCCCGTTGTATTCAGATAGAACGTTAACAAAATTATTTGTCATATCCCTCCAGTCCGGAGATTTATTTTCTCTTAATTCAATGTCTACTACGGAGATTTTCAATTTTTCAAGCCTATTAAGAAATTCTTGAGTAATATTTTTAGCTTTTTTTATAAATGAAACAAATTTTCCATCGTCGCATATCTCTTCAAAAAGAGCGGCAGTGAAATCATGGGGGCTTTCCATACTTTGCACATTAAACATAAAACAAACAAAATCATCTTGTGGATTTTCTTTCATCTTATTCATGATGCTCGTCTTGCCAAACCTGCGACATGCGGTAAGCAGCACGTTGTCGTTTTCTAAAGTTTTCCAAATATTGTCTATTTCAATGTCTCTGTCCCACATATTGCGCCCTTTGGGGATATTTCCAATCACAAAAGACGGCCCTTCTTTGTCATTAGCGTGGTTAAGCATAATACAATACCTCCTAAAAGAGATTATATCGTCATATATATGACGACTATGATGTGCAACATTAGTGTTGTACATCATATATGTCGTACAACCGTTTTAGTGTACAACATCTAAATGCATCTGTCAAGCATTTTTTCAGACTTTCAAAAAAAATATATGCTACGATAGACTCGTCATGAATCGCCTTGCTCACTTGTATGTAGTTCTGGCATGTGGTGATTATGACTGTCTTGCGGTGTTGATGACGCGGCGAAATACTGGCGAGCCATATAGGGGGCGTTCGCATAATGAGATTGTTTTCATGGCAATCTCACCGTAGGGGTCTGCACGAATTGCTCTTATCAACGGTACCCAGTCGGGTAGTTGGCCTCTGGCAATAATGTCCTCAATTGCCGCAATCGTAAATCCATCATGACTCAAGTGGCGGTGTTTCATGTATTTTAAGCTCCTTTGATTGCCCAAGCGCCTTCTCACAGGCATTGAGCAGGCAATCAGACAATCTGCCGCACATCTCGGCGACATACCCCCAACTGTCAAACGGTGGACGAACACCCTTGTATTCAGAAAGGTTTAATGTGTCGAGGTCGTAGGGTGGTGGCGAGGCAAGCTGCATTATCAACTGAGTACGCACAACCCAAGCATCGCTGCCCTTTTGTGGGTATAGTTCATCCATACTTAACAGTGCTTCACAGGCTGCTTCAAGGCCCATATGAGCCGTCAAAGCGGCCAAATCGAGATAGTCCCGCGTTGCATTACGTTGCAGGCAGAGAAACGCCTTTATGCGCAGTACTTCTGGCAATACCGGTAAAACCACTTCATGCCTGCCCACACACATAATCGTGGTCTCTAAAGGCCGCGCTCGGCGCAATTGACGCACGCCCGTCTCAACCCCATCCAGAGAGCCAAGTATTAATACCGGTCTCTTGACACGAGCCGTCTCCCATCCCGAAACCGCCTCCAGTTCAGACAGAACAGTATCGAAGCGCTCCCGCAGATCAGGCAAAACATGATCGTGGTCATACGAGAGACGATGCCCCGCGTAAAGCGCTGAGGCCGTCCCACCGACAAGCACTGCCTCTGGTAACACGCCTTGTAATCGGCAGATAGACGATAGCACGGTCTCCCACGCTTGCCCATTCTCATCTGAGTGCTCATCGCATTTGTTCATAATCTATTATATCACAAGGGTGTTATTCCAGGCCTATTCTGCAAATACTTACACCTGCGGGGTTATGGCCTCTTCGATGATTTCTATTAAGTGGTAGATTGGCTTGTCCTGAATCGCCTTGCTCAGTTGGAATATGCAGTTCGGGCATGTGGTGATTACTGCCTCGGCCTTTGTCTTGTCCAGCTCTTTTACCGTGTCGTTGAGTATGTAGTTTGACATATCATTAAAAAATACGCTGAATGTACCGCCGAAGCCGCAGCATGATTGTTTGTCCGGCTCAAGCAGCTCTATGTCAAAGGGGTCGGCGCTATCCTGTTGTTCACGGCGCAGTGTGTTTATCAGCTCCTTTGTCCGGTGACCGTTTTTCAGTTCGTTTCGCTGATGGCAGGATTCATGAAACACGGCCTTCAGGTTCACTGTCTTACGCCGCTGACTGCCACTGCTGTCTATCATGTCCATGTCTATCTTGCCGCGCAGGAAATCCGATATATCATAGACATTCTCAAGTTCCTTATTGATTAACACGGGATAGTGTTTCTTCAACGCAACTATACATGTTGGGCAGAGCGAAATA
This sequence comes from Candidatus Magnetominusculus xianensis, assembly GCA_001541255.1. Taxonomy (GTDB): domain Bacteria; phylum Nitrospirota; class Thermodesulfovibrionia; order Thermodesulfovibrionales; family Magnetobacteriaceae; genus Magnetominusculus; species Magnetominusculus xianensis. The sequence continues at coordinate 40,985 of LNQR01000033.1, read as the reverse complement.
ATGGCGTCAACCTTTAGCTTACTAAATGTCTCATAGTTTTTCTGCGCATAGGACTCTGCCGTTGACTCCATGCCAAGTGATCTAAAGGGCGCACCGCAGCACACCTCCGTTGTTGGAAATACCACCTCATATCGCAGGGCATTAAATACCCTGGCTGCCGAGAACATCAGCTCCGGATATACATGCTTTATCGTGCAGCCCGTAAATATCGCCACACGCCCAATCTTATTTTTGACCATAAAAATGCCGGTCTTTTTGAACTGATTCTCTGTAAACCGGACATTCGCTGGTATTAATTTCCTTTTGGAAAGCTTGTTATTAATCAATTTCTGAAACGGTTTTATCAGATTAACGGTTAAATCAGTGTTCTTGAATGCGAGTTTACTAAGAAAACCCGCAAAGGACATTGTTGTGTCATGGTCTTTTATCAGAGTCCTCGCGTGATAGAATACCTCCATCAGGTCTATATTCAGCGGGCAGTAGTTTGCACACGAGCCGCAGAGGACACAGCTCCTGAGTTTTTCATTAAATCTTTTTGTTGGTTTGGCCTTCCCCTCAACAAGGGCATGTAAGAGCCTTACGCGCCCGCGGGCGGTCTCTGACTCCTCCTTACATGCAAAATACGTGGGACACTGTGTCTTGCACCCGCCGCATTTTACGCATAGGTCAATCAGACGCTTAAATTCATTATCCTTCATATGTCTTTCGCAGGGGATACACCGGCAGCACCCTGTTGAGGCTTCCGCTGCGGTAACCCTCCATGTCCAGTGTAACATATAGAAAGCCGATTTCCCGGAGCCTTCTGATAATGGTCTCTTTGATTTCAGGGCTGACCGCCTTTTCTATATCCATTTCAGGAAGCTCTATACGTGCCATATCGCCATGTTTTCTCACCCGCATTGCTTTAAAGCCAAGTTCATTTAAGGTCAACTCCGCCTGTTCAACCATGTGCAGGGCATTTACGGTGATTTGCTCTCCGTAGGGGAATCTTGAGCTAAGGCATGGGGATGAGGGCTTGTCCCAGGTCTTCAGACCATTTAGTCTGGATAATTCGCGTATATCTGCCTTTGTCAGACCAAGTTCAGCAAGCGGACTTTTCACGCCGTAGCCTGCCTTTGCCCTCAGGCCCGGCCTGTAGTCGCCGAGGTCGTCGGCGTTGCTTCCATCTATTACATGGGGCAGGCCCTTAGCCTCTGCTATGGCCTTTAGTTTTTTAAATAATTCACTTTTACAGTAAAAGCATCTGTCGGGGGTATTGCTTGTGTAGTTTTTATCTTTAAGCTCATCTGTGTGAATGATTTCATGGGCGCTTGATATGGAGTTGACCATATCAAGGGCGGTAGTCAAATCAGACGAGGGCGTCGATGGGGAGACTGCCGTTACCGCAAGGGCAGCAATGCCTGAGTCCCTCACTGCCATTAGTAAAAATGTGCTGTCAACGCCGCCTGAGTATGCCAGTACCACACCCTCAAGTCCCTTTAAATACGTCAGCAGTGCCTTGTACTTGTCCTGAAGCCTTTGCATTTTATCAAATAACCGTTATTTCAATCTTCTCGCGGTGGAACCTTGAGTCTGCCTTCACTATGATGACAATATCATAGGTCACCTCAAACTCCTCAAGCCCGGCCCGTTGTTCGTCCGAGAGGTAATCTGCCACTATGGGGTTGGCCGAGATGATTACCTTGGCGCCTTTGTGCAGTGGAATCTTCTTTAATCTCCTGAATATCTCATAGCTTATCGTCTTTGGAGATTTCACAAAACCCTTGCCTTCACACATCGGGCAGCTTTCACAGAGCGTCCTGCCGAGGCTCTCCCTTATCCGCTTTCTCGTCATCTGGATAAGCCCAATCTCTGAGACATTGAATATGGTGTTTTTCGCTCTGTCCTTCCTCATCGTCTCTACAAAGGCCGAGTAGAGCTTTTCCCTGTTTTCGAGATTCTCCATGTCGATGAAATCTATTATGATTATGCCGCCAAGGTTTCTCAGCCTTATCTGATAGGCAATCTCCTTGACTGCCTCAAGGTTTGTCTTTAATATTGTGTCCTCAAGGTCTTTTTTCCCGACATACTTGCCCGTGTTTACGTCTATTACGGTCATGGCCTCAGTCTGGTCTATCACGATATAGCCGCCTGATTTTAGCCATACCTTTCTGTCCAAACCCTTGTATATGTCTATCTCTATGCCGAAGGCCTCAAATATCGGCTCACGGCGGTCATATATCTCTATTTTTTTCAGCAGTTTCGGGAAGAAGTTCTTGACGAAATCAAGGATATTCTCGTACTCATCCCTGTTGTCTATGACAAGGCGTTCAACATCGTCGTTAAGCAGGTCGCGCACGCTTCTGAATGTTAGGTCAAGGTCGCTGTAAAGAAGCGATGGCGCTGAGACCTTCTCCTTTTTCTTTTGAATATTGTCCCAGATTAGAAGCAGAAACTCGGTATCCTTTCTTAGTTCCTCAAGGTCAGAGTGTTCGCTTGCAGTCCTGACGATAAGGCCGTAGCCCTTTGGTCTTATCTCATCTATAATTGCCCTCAGGCGCTGCCGCTCCTCGACATTAACTATGCGTCTGGATATCCCCACATGCTCTATTGTCGGCATGAGAACAAGGTATCTGCCGGGTATGGTTATATAGGATGTGCCCCTTGCGCCCTTTGTCCCGATTGGGTCTTTGGAGACCTGGACGAGGACCTCCTGCCCTTCCTGAATTAGTTCGCTTATTGTTAGATCGCTTCTGGCACGTCTGCCGGGCAGCTCAAGAGGCACATCGGTATCTTCCATGAACTCAGAAAAATCCTCTACCTCTGTCTTTATATCGGCTACGTAGAGAAACGCTGCCTTCTCAAGCCCAATATCTACAAAGGCCGACTGCATCCCTGGCAGTATCTTTACTACCTTTCCTTTAAATATGTTTCCGACAAGGCTTGCCTCTTTCTTTCTTTCCACGTAGAACTCAACAAGCTGCCCGCCCTCAAGCACCCCTACGCGTACCTCATCCAGCGTCGTATTTATTATTATCTCGTTAGCCAATTCCCACCGCCTTTGCCTCACATGGCATCTGCCAGCTCCCGCCGCCATTAGCGCCGCTTACCCATCCATAGAGGGCCAGCCTTTTAATATCTGCATCCACTGCGTTTAACCCTGACAGGGCCTCTGCTATCTCCGAAATCTTTACCTTTTTTTCATTAGTATCTTTCACAAATATCACAAGTCTCCCATTGATTATATCAAATTTCCCTAAGAGTGGTGTCAACCATTGCAATTCAGTTGAATTTAATTTATCTTTCAGCCCCGAAATCGTCTCAGATTCAGGCAGCCCAAATTCATACTCATAGGCCGTAACGAATCTCCCCAGGGCCGGTGTATCCTTAGCAATAAAAAACATGTCAGTCACATCGAATGGTATCTCACGCGCAATGACCTCTTTGAATTTCATTATATCAAATGGCGGTGTAACCTCCATATCAAAACACTCCCGCAATCCCTCAATCCCTACACCCAGCGCCGGTGAAAACGATACCGACGGCATCGGATGAAACCCCTTCGAGTACACAAGCGGTACCTGTGCCCGCCGCAGCCCTTTCAGCACCGCAGACATCATCTCAAGATGAGAAAGATAGCGCAGATGCCCTGCCTTTGAAAACACCACGCGTACCTTTACCGGATTAAAAACAGTTTGCGCGTATTGTGCCACCTTACCAGCACTTGAGACACCTTCGGTTTTGCACAAAAACTCTGCACTTTTGCACTTCAGGCCGCAGGCTGTGCAGCTTATGCGGCAGTCATGGGTCATCTCAGGCTCCAGTGCCCTCTTATATTCCTTTTTCAGATAGTCAACCGTAACGCCCGTGTCGATTCTGTTCCATTCAAACTCGTGGGTCAGGTCATATGATGCCGCTGCTTCTGAGGCAATATCGATACCAGTTTTTTCCATCGCCTCCTGCCAGTGTTCATATTTGAACACATCGCCCCACGCATCAAGACGTGCCCCGGCCCTCCACGCAGCCTCGATGATACTGGCCGCAGGGCTTCCCGCCCTGGCAATAAATCCCTCCAGCACGCTCATCTGCTCATTGTGTCCCTTGAAGTTTAACCCCTTTTTAGATATGGCCTTGATGAGGAATCGTTTTTTTTCGATGATTTCACTAAGCGGTATCTGCCCGCACCATTGAAAGGGGGTATGAGCCTTGGGTACGAAAGTGGAGACCCCGATGTTGATATTTACGTGCCGCGTGGTGAATCTCTTTGCCATCTTCAGAGACTTCAGTGTCATTGCCGGGATGGCCTCAATGTCTTCTTGTGACTCAGAAGGCAGGCCTATCATAAAATATAACTTTAAATTGAGCCATCCCTGGCTGAAAATAGTATGGAGTGTGCGTTCATAGTCGTCCTCATTGAAATCCTTATTGATGACACTCCTAAGGCGTGCGGAGGCGGCCTCAGGGGCAATGGTAAAGCCAGATTTTTTTACAGTTTTTATCTCCTTCAGGACTGCCTCGGTTATGGAATTTATCCTCATTGAAGGTAGAGAAAATGACACGTTTTTGCCGTCGAATTTTTTATTACACTGCCTAAGAAGCTCTGGAAGCCTCGTGTAGTCGCCTGCGTTAAGAGACGTAAATGAAATCTCACTGTAGCCTGTACCTTTAACTGCGGCCTCAGCAATCCCCATAATCGTAGAAGGCTCGCGCTCCCTCGTCGGCCTGTAAATAATCCCAGCCTGACAGAACCGGCACCCGCACGAGCAGCCGCGCGATATTTCGATGTTTATTCTGTCATGAACTACTTCCATGTATGGCACAACTGGGGCACAGGGGTATGGGGCGGTGTTTAAATCTGCGAGGTAGCGGCGTCTTACTATTCCTGCAGAATATGCGGGGACAAATACACCGTCAATGGCGGCAAGCGCCATTAATATGGTCTCACGCCTGGCGTCACCCTCACGTTTATGGCTTTGGAGCGTGGTCATTATTTCTTTAATCACATCTTCGGCGTCACCGATGACAAACGCGTCAAAAAACGGGAGTACAGGAAATGGATTTAATGTACACGGGCCACCGGCAATCACAATCGCATCGTTGTTTGCACGCTCCTCTGCCCTTATGGGAATCCCACCAAGGTGGAGCATGTTTAATACCGTTGGATAAGAAAGCTCATACTGAAGACTAAACCCCACAACATCAAATTTATGAAGCGGCGTACTGCTTTCAACAGAGCAAAGGGGCAGTCCTTCCCTCTTCAGATATTCTTCCATATCAATCCATGGTGAGAATGCCCTCTCTGCGGCACACCCCGGCATGTCATTGATAATCTTATACAATATCTTAAGCCCAAGATGGGACATACCGATGTCATATACGTCCGGGAAACACAAAACGGCCTTAACAAGTGAGCCAGATTTCCAGACCATGTTGACTTCACGACCAATATACCTGCTCGGTTTTCTAAATTGAGAAAGGTTCACAAGTGGTCATCATAACAGTTTCAGCAGTGTTTAGACAAGTGTAATTCCGGCTTCTAAATGTGCCTTATTACATTAAAATACCATCATTATTATAATAAGCTATGGGAGGTCTCCCTTCATAATTACTTCATAATGTAACGCTATAATTAACCCGGCACGTAAAGGTTGACCGGCATTGTTGTTATCATTAAATGGTAGAGTAGAGTAAAATAATGAACTATATAGGAGGGTTTCTGAATAGATTGGGGTTGGATTTGTTTGTTATGGCAGGTCAGAAGTTGACCGGTGTCTGGGCTATATGATGGGAATGAGATGTCCACAATGAGACCACTGTTTTCTACGGCTTCTTTACATATGCCATCAAACATACACAAAAAACTGATAATGCGCCTGCTAATAGGCTGGTTTGTTATGTCTATTGTGCTTGGGACGGTGGTATTTTTTGTCAAGCTTGAAGATATTGACGATTTCGTCAGAGAACTTGCCATCGCTGAATCCAAACCTTTGATTGATGATAAAGAGTATTTTTCACTAAATATAACACAACAAGAGCGTGATGAGATGAACAGGAAGCTCTACCATCACATTGAAATGGCTCATTTTGTCATTGTCGAACTATATAATGCCAAACGTGAAGAACTCTACAAGGCATCAACTAAAGACATCGGCGAGATAGAATTGGAAAAGAAACACATCGAATCGAAATATCAGACATATCTGTTTTCTGATAATGTTGCCTATAAAAAGTTTTTCATAGACGGTCGAGTATTTTTAAATTTAGTTGTACCGCTGTTTGACGATGATAACAAAAAATACGGTTATTTCGTGGCTGTGTACCGCGCGGATGACAAGACAATGAAAGCTATAAGAGAGCTGATATTTGGGACTTTATTTATAGTAGTGGCAGCAGTTTTTGCAGCGGCAATAATCTTTTATCCAATAGTCATGGCTATGAACAGGAATTTAATAACACTCAATAAGGATTTAATAAACCTCACTAACGATCTGTCAGACGCTAACATTGGGATACTTGAATCACTGGGCAGCGCTATTGCTAAAAGGGACAGTGATACAAACAGCCATAACTATCGGGTGACAATTTATGCCGTCACGCTTGGAACAGCGTTAGACTTAAAAAATGACGAGATGCGGAGCCTGATAAAAGGCTCATTCCTCCACGATATAGGAAAAATTGCAATTTCGGACAACATCCTGCTGAAACCCGGCAAGCTAACCGAAGAGGAATTTGAGCATATGAAGACACACGTCAGTCACGGCCTGGACATAGTTGGAAAATACTCGTGGCTCAGAGATGCAGGTGATGTTGTGGCTTATCATCACGAGAAATATGATGGAAACGGTTATTTAAGACGCCTTAAGATGGAAGACATCCCATTTAATGCGAGGGTATTTGCGATAGCCGACGTTTTTGACGCCCTCACCTCTAAGCGTCCTTATAAGGAACCGCTCTCTTATGAAAAAACTATTGAGATAATGAAAGAAGACTCAGGGAAACACTTCGACCCCAATCTATTAGAGGTCTTCATGTCCCTGTCAATCGAACTATACGATAAAATAAGCAAAGTTGAAGACGATATTCTTGAGAAAATCATGAACGATATGGTACGTAAGTATTTCGTGTACTAAAATATTAGAAGATGTTGTTGCCGACGCCTGAGATTTAGGGTTTTCATCACCCCTTCATAATTTCTTCACATTGTTCTGATAAAATTAAACAACAAAAATAACAGAGAACTTATAGGAGGGTATGTGAAAAAGACGATGTTGCTTGTGATATTGGTGATTTTATTAATGGCAGGACACAATACTGGCGATGCTTTGGCTATGATGGGAATGAAGTGCCCCCATGACGACCACGATCAGAACAATGATCAGACACATGGAAAAAAACAGACGAAGGACGTGAACCATGATGATACGAGCACTAAAAAAGCTCATGTCCATGGCAACGCTAATAATGCTTCTAGTGAAGGAGGAGTGAACGATGGCGATACTGATAAATAACCAGGTACAACAGGCATATAGCCAAATCCTTACATCAAATGTAGCACAAACTACCGGTACTGGTAATATGATGGGTAGCGGTAGAGGTATGACTGGAGGGGGTATGATGGGAGGTGGCGGTATGATGAGCGGTAACGCTGCCACATCTGCTGTGGTTGTAAACATCTCGGATACAGCACGCAGTACCCTCGCAAACGAGGCTGTTAAAAGTATAATACCCTAATCATGGATTTATGTTGTAACTGTCTGCATATACTGCAAATATGGAGGGTGAAATGAAATCAAAGTATGTTTTGATGGTTGTCTGTGTTTTTTCAGTAATGCTTATCTCGGCGTTTGGTGTTTACGCGCAGGACTCGAGGTTTTCTATCCTTACGAACTTAACCGTAAAAGATGCTAAAACCGGCCTTATTTGGACGAGAAGCGCAGACATAGCCAGCAAGAGTATGACGTGGGTATCTATCGATGCCTTCATAAAGGGTTTAAATAAGCAAAAATATGGGGGCTACACTGATTGGAGACTGCCCGAAGTGCATGAGCTTTTTAGTATAATAGATACAAACTATCACAAGCCCTCCCTTACTCAGGGGCATCCTTTCATAGATGTTAGACACGAATATTGGTCATCCTCTGTTTGTGCCTACAAAAATGACAACGCTTGGGCTGTGAGTGCGAATCACGGCAACGTCACTGTACATGATAAGAACACATCTTTACATGTATGGCCTGTTCGTTCGGAATAAAAATCTACCTTCATAATTAATTCATAATTGAATGATATAATGAATGCAGGTAATGAAACATAAAATAAATAAGGAGGTAAGGAAATGAAGAAACTGGGGCTGCTCGTAGTGGTATTGATGGTAGTTTTGTTCGTGGTAGTCGATGGTAATGCCTTTATGGGTGGAGGCAACAACGGCATGGGTGGCAATGGCATGGGTGGCTACGGCATGGGTGGCTACGGCATGGGTGGCTACGGCATGGGTGGCTACGGCATGGGTGGCAATGGCATGGGTGGCAATGGCATGGGTGGCAATGGCATGGGTGGCTACGGCATGGGTGGCAATGGCATGGGTGGCAATGGCATGGGCAACTACTGCATGGACACTAATGGAATGGGCAACAACGGTCAGGGCGGCTACTGCATGGACACTAATGGAATGGGCAACAATGGCATGGGTAATATAGCTTGGTAATCGCGTAAGGAGGTAAGGAAGATGAAATACACACTATTGTATATATCGATGTTAGTAGTGCTTTCGATTTTCGGAGTTAGCGCCGCAGGAGCGCAGGGTGATGAGAACACAGGGAGATATGGAAATCCTGCCACGGTTGAAAATCTCTCTGACCAGGGAACAGCCGATAAAACTACCGGTGTGAGTGACAAGAAAGAAACCATAACGCCGAAAGTTAACAAAGTCCAGACTACACGACCTGGTGTAAGTAAGTTTGGAGGTAAACATAACTAATGACGAAAGGGGCTGTTTTTAACTTGCAATTGCCGATAACAAAAGAGGCAATTGCAAGTTAAGGCAAAGAAAACGTGGCAAATGGCGAGTTGTTCAGATTGACAGATAACTAAACTATGCTTGTAATAAATTAATAGGATACAGTATTATGTGTTTTTGTAGCAATGTGAAACAGTCTCCTTTAGGGGACTGAAAGAAAAGGGGTGAAGCTCCCCATGCGCAAGCCCATGTGCAAAATTGTTATCAGGAGGAAAGACATGAAAAAAAAGATGTTAGTGTTGTTGATAGCTGTTGTTGTGTTGACGGCTGGTGTGGTTTACGCTAAGGACATGCAGATGCAGAAGAAGGCAGGGGAATATACCGTTCAATTAAAACTTGACAAGAAAAGCCCCGTTGTCGGTGATAACGCTGCTCAAATTGAAGTAACAGATGCCTCGGGCAGACTCGTAACAGACGCAAAGGTTAAGCTCGATTACTCCATGCCAGCGATGCCGGGGATGCCTGCTATGAACTATACGGCTGACATCACTCAAACCGGCGAGGTCTATCACGCGGTATTAAACCTCTCGATGGCCGGTTCGTGGAATATCGACGTTAAGGTTACTCACAATAAAAAGACCATCTCAGCGAAGTTTACTATCGATGCGAAATAAAGCAGCTTCAATATTGCTTATGATGACAGTCTTTGTCTCAGCCGTTGGGATGAAAAATGCCTCGGCTGATGACCTTGACCTTGATAAATTAATCGTAGAGGCCGTCACGGGAAATCACGAAGTCATTGCTGCCGAATCGAAGGCCGCTACCTCGGAGTTTAGAATCCCGCAGGCCGCAAGCCCCCCAGACCCTATGTTTACTATTGGATATCAAAATGAGGGATTCCAACAATATACGTTTGGTCAGGAACAGGGGGCACAGTGGATTGTTGGCCTAACGCAGACATTCCCATTCCCCGGCAAACTTGCCCTCAAAGAGCAGGCGGCGGCTAAAGAGACAGATTCCCTTAGGGCAATAGTTGAGGATGTGCGCCTAAAGACCGTTGCCCGTGTGAAGGAACTGTACTTTGACCTCCTCTTGTCGCACAAGACGATTGAAATAATCAAAGAACGGGCAGCGTTGTTTGAGGCATTTACCGACGCTGCCCTTGCCCGCTACTCCTCCGGCATGGCCCAGCAGGAAGACGTCCTCATGGCCCAAAAAGAAAAATACATGCTCATAGAAAAAGAAGAGATAGAAAAACAAAAGATTCAGACACTCTCCGGAGATTTGAACACCACACTTGGGCGCGACGTCAACTCACCGCTGGGCAGGCCGTCACTCCGCCCAAAGACGCCATATACTATGACACTTGAAGGGACAATCAGACGTGCTTATGAGGCGTCCCCTGCGATTAGGGCGAAGGAGGAACTGCTTGCACAGGCGAAGATAAAAATCGATTCGGCCAAAAAGGATTTTTATCCAGATATTGCCATTAATGCGGGATATTACCAAAGGAGCGGGGATTTTAAGGACATGTGGAGCCTAACTGCCTCATTCCCAATCCCTATATTCTATAAGGGTAAGCAAAATATGGCGGTCAGTGAGGCCGCCTCGATGGCTACTGAGGCAATTCACGAGCTTGACAGCGCTAAGGCGATGCGTGCTGCATCAGTACGGGAAAACTACACGCTGATTCAATCGTCCGAAAAGCTGATGGGCTTGTACAAGGATGCCCTGATTCCGCGCATGTGGCAGGACTACGAACTTGCCGTCACAGGCTATATAAACGGCAAGGTCGATGCCCTTACCGTTGTGACCAGACTAAAATCGCTCCTTGACTATGAACTTGAGTACTGGGGCCAGTACACGGCAAGAGAAAAGGCCGTGGCGCGTCTTGAGGCTTTAACAGCGCCAAGCGTGAAGGGGGAATGATGGCGAAAGGTTGTTATATCACAGCATTTATAATTCTATTATTTGGCACTGCGCTTTTTGCCGAAGAGCCAAAGACCGTAGAAATCCCTGTTGAAAAACAGCGGCAAATCGGCCTCAAAACAGTTGTCGTAGAAATGAAACCCACCATAAAGACAATAAGAACTGTGGGGCGGATTGAACTTGACGAAAAACGCCAGGCCACTGTCAACACAAAAATCGACGGCTGGATAGAACGCCTGTATGTCGATTACACCGGCAGATATGTCAAAAAAGGCGAGGCGATTGCTGAAATCTACAGCCCTGAACTCATGGCAACTCAGCAGGAATACCTAAATCTGATAAAATGGACAAAACGCTATAACACCGCCAAAACACCATCAGTCACCGACACACCGGACGACATTAGCAGTTCACTTAACGCCGCGCTCACAGATGATGCCCTTGCAATTGTCGAGGCCGCCCGCACACGCCTCAAGCGCTGGGACATCACAGACAAAGAGATACAACGCATTGAACAGACGGGTAAGCCAATCAGAACCCTTACGCTCTACAGCCCGGCAAGCGGCTACGTGACAGAGAAAAAGGCAGTTGCGGGGGCGCGCGTGGCGGCGGGTGAGAAACTCTTTGATGTTGCCGATTTGTCAACCCTGTGGGTCATTGCCGACATATATGAAAATGAGCTGCCTATGATTAAACTGGGGCAGTCTGCCGCCATCACATTGAGTTACTATCCAGATATGAAATTATCTGCTAAGATTGACTATATCTATCCAGGCATTGCAGCAGATACGAGGACAGTAAAGGTGCGCTTTAGTGTGCCAAATCAAAATGGCCGCCTGCTTCCTCAGATGTTTACAAACGTTGAGCTCCAGGTAAATCTGGGAAACAGACTCGTTGTCCCGCGCGATGCGATAATTGACACAGGGAAGACTCAGGTCGTATATGTAGATGCAGGAGAGGGGCTTTTTGAGCCGCGGGTGATCACCGTTGGCCTTAACACGGGCGATATGGTGGAGGTTACGCGCGGCCTGAAGGACAAGGAAAAAGTTGTGGCGGCAGCCTCGTTTCTCATAGACTCAGAGGCCAAACTCAAGGGCATTGCCCCTGGGCCTCAGAAGTAATAATCATTATGATAGCTAAACTGATAGCCTATAGCGCTCGAAACAGGTTTATTGTTGTATTGCTTGTTGCGTTTTTATTTCTCTGGGGGCTGTGGGCGCTAAAGAAGACACCGCTTGACGCTATCCCTGACCTAAGCGACACCCAAGTAATTATTTACACACAGTGGAATGGCCGCGCCCCAGATTTAATAGAAGACCAGATAACATATCCGATAACGGCAACTCTGCTTGCCGCCCCGAAGGTAAAGGCTGTCAGGGGGTTTTCATTTTTCGGCACATCGTTTATCTATGTGATATTTGAAGAGGGGACAGACATATACTGGGCAAGGAGCCGCGTTCTGGAATATCTTCAGGGCGTAAAAGCCAAGATTCCGGCAGATGTCAATCCCGTATTAGGCCCTGATGCAACGGGGCTTGGCTGGGGTTTTGAATACGCAGTTGTTGATGAGACCGGCGGGCATGATTTGTCTGAGACGAGGACGCTTCAGGATTATAATCTGAAACTTGCATTAGAGAGTGTCCCCGGCGTGTCAGAAGTTGCAAGCATCGGCGGCTTTGTAAAGCAATACCAGATTAACATTGACCCTAACCGCCTTGCGGCATATAACATACCAATAACAAAGGTGCTTGAGGCGGTCAAAAAGAGCAACCGCGACGTAGAGGGGCGCGTACTGGAGTTCTCCGGCACTGAGTACATGGTGAGGGGCAGGGGGTATATCAAAAATGTTGGGGATATTGAGGCAATCCCGGTTGGGACAAACGGCGCGGGTACGCCCATATTCATAAAGGACATAGCACAGGTTCGGCTTGGCCCGGAGATAAGGCGCGGCATCGCTGACCTTGATGGAAGAGGCGAGGTTGCAGGTGGTATTGTTGTTGTGCGCTTTGGTGAAAATGTCCTTGATGTTATCGAACGGGTCAAGGCTAAGATAAAAAACGACATAGAGCCAAGCCTCCCAAAAGGTGTGAAGATAGTGACCACATACGACAGGTCTGACCTGATAGGCAAGGCAATCGATACGTTAAAAGACGAGATAATAAAACTTTCTATTGCCGTGAGCGTCGTGTGTGTGGTGTTTTTATTTCACCTGCCAAGCGCGCTGGTGGTAATATTGACGCTACCGATAGCCATAGTAATGTCTTTTATATGTATGTACTATCTGGGCGTAACGTCCAACATAATGAGCCTGAGCGGGATTGCGATAGCGATTGGGGCGATGGTCGATGCGTCGATAATCATGGTAGAGCAGGCACACACTAAACTTGAACAGTGGGAGCATGACGGGCGCCCTGGAAGCAGAGTTGATGTTGTGATAGAAGCAGCTCAGGAGGTAGGGCCGTCTCTGTTCTTTTCGCTGCTTGTGATAACCGTTGGATTCCTGCCCGTGTTTACGCTGCAGGAGCAGGCGGGCAGATTATTCAAGCCGCTTGCCTATACGAAGACATTTGCCATGCTGTTTTCGTCATTCCTTGCCGTAACGATAACACCGGTGCTGATGACGATGTTTATCAGGGGGAAGATAATCCCGGAGGAGAGAAACCCGGTAAGCAAGGTGCTGCATTTTCTCTATGAACCGGTAGCAAGGCTGTCGCTGCGGCTCAGGTGGATTGTCATTATACTAGCTCTTATAATAATGGGTGCAACTGTGTATCCATACAAGAAACTTGGGACAGAATTTATGCCGCCGCTCTATGAGGGGACGCTGTTTTATATGCCGGTGACAGTACCGGGGGCGTCTGTCTCTGAGGCTGGGAAATTATTGCAAATGCAGGATGAGATATTAAAAACAATCCCCGAAGTGGCGCAGGTATTTGGCAAGGCGGGCAGGGCGGAGACTGCCACTGACCCCGCCCCGATAGAGATGTTTGAGACGATTGTTAATCTGAAACCTGAGTCTCAGTGGCGAAAGGGCTTGACGGTTGAGGACTTAAAAAACGAGATGAACGATGCGTTGTCGATTCCCGGAGTTGCGAATTCCTTTACGATGCCGATAAAGGCTCGCATAGATATGTTGTCAACAGGGATAAGGACGCCGGTTGGGATAAAGATACTTGGTCCCAAACTCGAAGAGATTGAGCGAATCGGGATAGAAATTGAAAATGCTGTGAAGACAATCCCCGGCACGAGGAGCGCATATGCCGAGCGTGTAATGACGGGATATTTTCTGGATTTCGAGGTCAAGAGGAAAGAGGCAGCCCGTTATGGCCTGACTGTGGATGATGTTCAGGAGGTAATACAGTCTGCCGTTGGGGGTATGAACCTGACTACGACAGTTGAGGGAAGGCAGAGATTCCCAGTAAACGTGAGATACTTAAGGGATTTAAGGGGTAATATAGACGACTTAAAGCGGGTGCTTGTGCCGATTATGTCGTCGAATCCAAAGGCAGTAAATTCAACGTCTTCGTCGATGTCTGTGCCTGCTCAGCTACCCCAGATTCCTATTTCTGAGATAGCCGACATAAAGATTACACACGGCCCCACTGCGATAAAAAGCGAAGAGGGTTTATTAACTGCATATGTCTATATAGATTTCTCTGGCAGGGATGTGGGGAGTTACGTTGAGGAGGCGAAACGCAGGGTTTCAGAGCTGATAAAAATCCCATCGGGCTATCGACTGAAGTGGAGCGGTGAGTATGAATACATAGTGGAGACGCACAAGCGGCTCAAGCTGGTGATTCCGTTGACGGTATTTGTGATATTCGTACTGGTGTATATCAACACGCAATCGGCGGTAAAAACGGCGATAGTGTTGTTGGCCGTGCCATTTTCTCTGGTCGGGTCGTTCTGGATTTTATATCTGTTGAATTACAACATGAGCATAGCGGTGTGGGTGGGGATGATAGCCCTTGCGGGGCTGGATGCCGAGACGGGAGTAGTGATGCTGTTATATCTTGAACTGTCCTATGACAAGTGGAGAAAAGAGGGCCGACTGAATTCATACGCGGACTTAAAAGAGGCAGTGATGCACGGCGCTGTCAAACGAATCAGACCAAAGATAATGACAGTAAGCGTGATATTAGCGGGATTAATTCCGGTGATGTTTTCCTCCGGGGCAGGCTCAGACGTAATGAAAAGAATAGCAGCCCCGATGGTTGGCGGCGTTGTAACATCGACAATACTTGAGTTGATTATCTATCCGGCGATATATATTATCTGGAAGGGGCGCGGGCTGAAGCGGTAGTGCTAAACACCGCTTGTTTCAAAAAACCCCTTCAGCTCATCCACAGTCTTCGCCTTCTTAATAAGATTCTTGAACGCCTCCAATTTATCTATTGTAGTGACACCCCTGACCAGAGGCATCAGCTCAAGACCGGCAGCGCCATATTTGAGTTCAAGTCCTAATTCGATTCCCTCAAACAGCCCCTCGCGTTTCCCCTCAGATAAGCCTTCACGCTTTCCATCTTTTAAACCTTCTTTAAAAAGCCAGGTCTTTCTTGCATCAATTGTTATAGGCATTTTTTCTACCTCCTCATAAATTTTCTTTGACAATTTGCGTAAATCTGCCAGATTCAACAGTTTGATTATGTAATCGTTCATGGTTTTTGGTGGCAGCACCGACAGTTTCTCTAAAATCTGAGCGATTACGGAGTCCATGTCATCTGAGCTACATAAAAGCGATAGTACAGCATCCTCCGGTTTATCGCTCTTTAATAAATCTGAGCAATTGATGTCGCGAATATTGAGTATCTCATAGGAATACGGCCCGATTGCATTTTTCATTTGATGAGGTTTTCTACCGACATACAGGACAATCTGTCTGGGCAGCCTGTCATGCTGGTTGAAAATCAATGCCCAATAGAGACACATCCGCTTTAACATGGTTGGGTCTGAAGTACTCTGAATCTCGATATGCAAAATGCTGCCATCAGGCAGCTCGATAATCAAATCAGGCTTACGGTATTGAATATCAACAAGCGTCACATCAAGAAACCTACCAGTCTCAAATCCGGTAAGAATCTTAAGAAACGCAGTCGGAATATCTTTCAGCAGCTTTTTTAGAGTTATATCATATTTTTGACGCATTGATACCTCAACGTGTACACTGGTAGGATAACACAAACTGAGGGAAATGTTCTCGATTGGGTTTTTTTCACAGTAGCAGCATAGAGATTTTCGGTGTTGCACTTAACATAGCATATATCAGGCCCTAAATCAGGCCAATGTTGTTTTTTGTAATCCATCCGGCCTTGCCATCCGGCCTTTTAATCTTATACCAGTCCGTTTCTACGGCGATTACCTCTACCTTCATCCCTTCGTAGAGCGTGAAAAATACCGTTGCCTTGTCAAATGGCTCGTATCTGACCTCCACTTTTTCTACCAGAACTACGGACTGCCCCGAACTCAGCCGTTGATATAAGACATATGACGATATAAGTAATAATACTGCGGCTGCTGATATTACAATGGTAGAATATTTTTTCTTTATCCATTCAACAAATAGTCCGGCTGTGAGAACTGCAAATATCATCACATATAAAAACACCAATAATACTGTAAGGGCACCGGTTGTAAGCGGGTTATATATCTTGTCCAACTGGCGGTTTAACCACGACCTTGAGTCAGTACTCTGCCGGTTTTTTATCAGTGATTCGGCATACTCGTAATTTGCCCTGAGGTCGTTATCTGCCGGTATCAGTCTCTTTGCCTTTTCATAATATAACATCGCATAGCCGATGTTGTTCTTTTTTAAATAACAGTTGCCAATATTATAGTACAGGTTGCCGCTTTCATAGCCCTCTTGTATTGGCTTATTGTATTCCTTTATGGCCTCGTCGTATTTACCTTGTGTATAAAATGCCGCTGCCTTTTTAAACACGTCTGCTGCCGCTGTATCGGCCCCCGCAAGCGCCGGAGAGGTGAGGGCGGCAAAAACAATTATTGTCATGAATATCTTAATTATCGGGATCATCTTTCATATCCTGAACCGGCCTCATTTTAAAACCGTGTGCCTTCCATTTTGTCAATAAAATCCTCTATCTGTTGGTAGGTTTTCTGCATCTCCGCCTTACCAAGTCCGCCGCGGGCGTATCTTGTCATGTCGCACGCCTTAAATATCTCTTTCAGCGTCTGTGTCTCAAGGCCCTTTTGTTCGAGCAGTGAGAATATCGTATCATTCATTATCTCACCCGGCGGCATATGAAGCTTATCTCCCAGGTAATCAAAAATGGTTTTATGTACGGCGTCGTAGAATTCCTGTTCACTTCCCGTCTCAAGTAAAGCGGAAGCTGTCTTTAACCCCAGCTTTGCCTTTTTCGGTGCCCTTAGCCCTCTGGCGTATTTAACATCACGGCGCAGGCGGCTGATTCTCCTTGCATGTATGACCGCTCCTATATATACCATCGGCGGTATCAGCAGAAAGGCCAGAAACATAGGATATGGCATTTGCTGCCAGTTTGATATTTTTGATATTCTGGTAACTTTGCCCGGCCTTTCCTTTATGAACACTACATCTTTCCCAAGTATTTCTACTGGTTTAGTTTCCCCTGGGGATTGGGGCGGGCCTGATATCTTTGCCATGCCGACTGTGCCTGCCCCGGTTACTGTTACCGGAAACGGCCCTTTTTTTACTGTCTGATAGGACTTCTTGTCCGGGTCAAAAAATGAAAAAACTATCTCAGGTATCGCCTGAACTGAGTTGCTTAGTGGTATGACGGCCTGCTCGAAGGTCTTCGATATGTGTTTATCCTGTTTAATCTGTGGGTCGTAGTATTTGAGTGATGCGGTAGTATCATCTTTATCAGGTACTGTGACGGTGTTGAAATTTCCCTTTCCGGTAACAGTCATTTTTAGAGTAACCGGGTCACCGGTTTTTACTTCGGCGGGTTCAGCAGCCGCACTTAACTCGAATGAGCCGATTGCGCCTTTAAAACCCTTTGGTTTTCCCTCATCAGGCAGCGGCATGACCTTTATTGCAGTAGTTTCGGACTTCAGTTCGATGGCCTCAGCCCTGGCCGAATCAAAGAAATTATTAAAGAAGTCATCGTCAAATGCCCCGCGCGGGAAATTGCCACGGCTTGCCTTAACCAATATGCTGCACTTTAATGTAGCCGGTCCAAGTTTTAACGAATTTGCAGACGTAGGTGAGAAGGCCGCAGCCGTAAACTCAACCGTGTCATAAGTCAGCCCGTTTATGGTCTCTTTGGACTGAACTGGTTTGTCGAAATTGCTTACCGAAAGCCCGCTGTCTGCTATCAGTGGAAAGCTCACCTCGCGCACACTAATATCCCTGATGTAGAGTTTTACCCTGACAGTAAATATTTCGTTTACATAGACTGTCGGCTTTGACGGCTTCAGGGTCAAAAACACCCTGTCATTTATACCCTTTGGAGAATCTTTCGATGGGGTCTGCTGCCCATGAGATGCTGGCGGCGGTGGATTAGGTGGAGCCCCTGAAGTGTCAACTACAGAGAGCATTAGCTCGTTCGACGTATATGTCTTTCCGTTGTACTGATGCGTAAGCGGCCCGATCTTAAAATCGCCTGTTTTCATAGGCACGATAAAATAATTATAGATGACTGCGCTTGAAGCCGAACCGTTTATTATAGACATCCTTGAAGCCGAGCCACCGTAATTGACAGAGAAGCCATCAAGCTGCGGGGTAGGGGGTTGAGGGGCTCCCCTGTCACCATGAAATATCAGGCTTAACTGTGCTCCTTCACCAATGGATAGATTAGTCTTGCTGAGTGCTATCTCGAATTTCACTCCCGAAGCCCACGCAGCCGAGGCTATTACTAATATCAACAACACTGCGCTTATTCGATACACACGCAACATATACTCAAGCACCGGTTATTATCTTAAAATAATTGTCCGGAGAGTAGGACTCCTCCTCTGGCCTCCTTTCGAGAAATGTCCGAACTATGGTTTTGTCAGATTTTTTAAATTCATCCAGTGTTCCCACAAAGGCCACTTCACCCTTGTCGAGCATTATCACATAGTCGGCTATCTTAAAAATACTTGGCAGTTCGTGTGTTACCACAACGACTGTCATCTTAAACACCTGATGAAGCCTCAGGATGAGTTCATCGAGGCCGGCTGCTGTGACGGGGTCAAGGCCGGCAGAGGGTTCATCGAAATATAGTATAACAGGGTCCATTGCCATTGCCCGTGCAATGCCCGCCCTTTTTTTCATCCCGCCGGACAGTTGTGCCGGATAAAAATCGCCAAACCCGGAAAGCCCCACAAGGTCAAGCTTCATTCTTACAATTATATCTATGACAGAGCCTTTGAGTCTGGTATGTTCTCTCAACGGCAGGGCTACATTTTCAGCAAGGGTCATGGAATTAAGCAGCGCTGCGCCCTGAAACAAAACACCCATCTTTTTTCTGTATTCATCGAGGCTCGTGTCGTCCATTGTCGCGATGTCCTTGCCATGAATGTGAATGCTGCCGCTTGCCGGTCTTAAAAGGCCGATTAGGTGTTTTAATGTTGTGGTCTTACCGCAGCCGCTCCCTCCGACTATTACAGTGGTCATGCCAGTGGGGATGGAGAAGGAAATTCCCTTGAGAATCTTTCTCTCACCGTAATATGTTACCAAGTCCAAGACTTCTATCGCGCTTTCCATTTTATGTGAAGTAGTAAAAAAGGGCTGTAAAAAATAAATCGAAAGCTATTACCATAAAAATAGATGTTACGACAGAGGCAGTCGTCCGCCTTCCAACCTCCTCAGCCCCGGCGTTTACCTGAAACCCCTGATATGCCCCTGTTATTGTAATTACCACACTAAATGCCCATGCCTTGACAAGTCCTGTAACGAGGTCATTTACTTGCAGTGCATTGATTGTTTGGTTTATATAACTGGCCGAATTGACATCCAGCAAAGTTACTGCCAGGGCAAACCCGCCAAATATGCCGACTACATCGAAAAATGTCGTAAGCGCTGGCTGCATCAGCATCAGAGCTATAAGTTTTGGCACTACGAGAAACCTGACAGGGTGGATTCCCATACTGAGCAGTGCATCGACTTCCTCCTGCGCCCTCATCGAACCGATTTCGGCGGCAAAGGCCGACCCGCTCCTTCCGGCTATTATAATTGCAGTGATTATCGGGCCAAGCTCTCTGGTTATAGCTACCCCGACAAGGTTGGCTACATATAACATTGCGCCAAATTTCTTTAATTGGTAGGCCGACTGAAGCGCCAATATCGCACCGACAAAAAATGCTATCACTACTACTACTAACACGGAGTCATAGCCTGTTTTTACCATCTCTGATATTGCAGCACGTACACGCGGTGGCTTTCCCCGGAGCGGCGATACGATTGTCCAGTAAAAGACCTCGTTTATAAGGACTGCAACCTTGTGCAGGTCTTTTGTCAGAGATAGGGTCTTTCTGCCAGCCGCACCTAAGACGTTTTCAACTATTTGCGGCATCTTCTATGCTTCCATATATATTGAAGACCTTGTCGAGTTTTGAAAAATTAAATATCTCCATCACCCTATCGGGTACCTGGGCCATTTTAAACTTACCCTTGTAGGCAAGCATCTTCTTAAGTGCCTCTACAAAAGTGGCGATGCCGGAGCTGTCAATGTATTTGACGTCTTTGAGATTTACTATTACAGTAGCCGCTTTTTTTTTCACAAGCGCCAATAGCGTATCCCTCAGCTCTGGAGAGGAGTACATGTCTATCTCACCGGCAATTGATATCACAGTGTAATCTGAATGTGCTGCTGTTTCAATTTTCATATAAAATCCTCACAACCTCATTTCTGTTTTGAAATAACCGCCTCGTCTGTATTTTTATATCTGGTCAAAAGCAGCCTGTTGCCGTTTCTCTTTTTCTTGTCGAAGACAACGGCATTAAATGCCTTTTTGATGAAGTGAATGCCAAGACCGCCAGGCTTTACCTCGTCCAGTTCCCTGATCTTTATGTCCTCTAGTTTAGCCTTAGAGCCTGAGTCTTCGATTGTGACTTGAAAACTGTTTTGCGTGTCATCGAATTTCACCGTGATTTTCCTTGTGCAATCGCATTTATACGCGTACTTTATCACATTGGAACATGCCTCATCGACGGCATGTTTTATGTCCTCGGCCTCTGTAGTGCCCAATCCGCTAATCTCAGCCGCCAGGAGCGCCGCCGCCCGAACAACCGACAGATACTTCGGATGTGACGGTATGGTTATGACTATCGGATTATTCATCTAATCTCGCAAGTATATTGTCATTTCCATTTCAACTCGACCAGCGTAATATCGTCCGATGTCTCCGCACCATTGGAAAAATCGTGCAGGTAATCTACGATGGCCTGAACAAGTGACTCCTTTTCCCGATGTTCTTTTACATATGCTACGAGGCGCCCGAAGCCAAGCCTCTCGCCAATCTTATTTTTTGCATCAAATACCCCGTCAGTGAGGATTAACAGCCTGTCGCCGCTTTGTAGTGTGAACCCTGACGATGTGTACTCATATTGAATTATGCCAAGCGGCGGGCCTGAGGGTATATCCATTATCTTTACACCAGAGTTCGATATCCACAAAAATGGCGGATGCCCTGCCGCACTTACAGTGAACTGTCCTGTATTGACATCGACAATAAAGTATGCAGCCGTAAGGAACATCCCCATAGGGCTGTTTGACAGCCCCACGTTGAGGCGGTTAAAGACCACCTCCGGGTACTCTATTGTCTTTGATTTGTATCTGAAGTCGCTGATAATCTTTGCCATATATAATGCAGCCGAAATGCCTTTGCCTGAGACATCACCAACCAGCACCCCGATTGAGCCGTTTACGGGTTCGATGAAATCATAAATGTCGCCGCCGATTTTCTCAGCCGGTATGTTTGCAGCCGAGACATGCAGATTCCCCTTTGTAAATGCAGGGTTCTCAGGGAGGAAACTTTTTTGCAGCACAGATGCAATTTCAAGTCCTTGCCGAAACTTTTCCATCTGTACTGATTCGGTGTGAAAGCGGGAGTTTTCTATTGCTGCTGATATCTGGACGCAGAATGTTTGGAATATTCCGGCATCATAGTCTGAGAAATGGCTCTTGTCCTTTGGGTTTATAATCATGGCCACGCCCAAAAGCCCACGGCGTCCAACCAGAGGCACAGCTATCAGACTTTTAGTCTTAAAATTGTTCAGCTCGTCGGCCTCGCGGTAGAATCGTTCATCGAGATACACGTCTTCTATGATGACCGGTTCAAGGTGTTCAGCAACCCAGCCTGCTATGCCCTGTCCCATATCAAGGGTAACTCTTTCTTTTAACAAGAGATTTGAAGTCACGCGCTCCCCGGTGATAGCAAACTCGAAAAAGAGCTTATTTGATTCCTTGTCGTACTGCAGGATGGAGCAGGCCTCGGCCTGCATGATGTGTTTAGCCTTTTCCATGATAAGGGAAATCAGCTTGCTGTAGTCGAGGGTTGAGGAGATGATAGAGGATACTTCGATAATGGTCTCAAGGTCTTCTACCTTTTTTTCGATGTTTCTGAGATAGACGGCAGAGACCGCGACCTTATCCTTGTCTTTATCCTTATCTTTCTTTGGCGGCACCGATTTGTTTTTTATATTATTTTTCATAGATTGGTAATTCTAACATTTCGACGCCGAAATCACAACTACTGTATGACAAACTATTTGGCGGTTAGTTTACAGATTGAGCTGCGAGTCAATACTATGTTCCATGAAGACCTGTCCCTGCCATCTTTTACGAAAAACAACTTGCAAATCAGGACAAACGCCTTAAGCATTTCTATGTTTAACAGTTGAGTGTAATGCTCAAGAGCCAGCAGATTCAAATATTTATAACTACACAGTCAGGAATGACTAGGGCGTGTCAGAGAAAAGACTGCCGCACAATAAAACAATTATGATAAATATTTACACGCGACAAAAATAATTGTTGATAAATAATAAAATTTGTGTTATCATTAAAAATGAACTGCTATATTCATAGCAGAATCCTGTCGTAAAACCCAACTATTTTTAAGGAGGATACTTTAAATGAAAGGTGATTGTTATCTGAAAGACCCAGAGACGGGGAAGTTTATGGGAAGCAAGCCTGGGTGTTCGTATGGCGGCGGTGAGGTATCAGATGAGTTATCGCAGCGGGTTGAAAGGGAAAAAGGCGTTATAAAACAGAGAGTTGACGCTGTAGCAGCATTAGGGAATCTGAAGCCGCAAGACAGTGAGTTAAAGGACAAGGCAGAGCGGTTAGCCCGTGAAGTCAATAGGGGTGACCTTAGTTTTCAGGAGGGGCTTTATCAACTGTCCAAAGGAAACGCACCGTTTAATCGTTACGCAAAGGCAGTCGAACTTTTAGACAGAGACCCCAAGTATTGGAGAGACATCGCCAAAAAAGGCGGCTCAGATGAAGTGGATACGCTGCTGGGCAGTTTTGTCGGCGTACCAGTAACAGGTGTTGCCGACTATGCGCTGAATGTTTCTAAGGCTAAATCGGGGGTGCAGCAGATCATAGATAAAAAATCTCAGAAGTCACCACCCCATTTAGATAGTAACAAGGTTTATAAAACAGAAAAGGAGTGGCTTGATAACATCAGGAATAATGCCACTAATTTTAAGAAGCTAAATAAAGAGGGTAGATTTAATAATACAGACAAATTTACCCAATGTAGTGGCGATACATGCAAGACACAAGCTTCTGTTTATGGGAACAAGTGGCATAATAAACAAACTGCAAACGGCGAAATCTTTGATAAGAATAAATTTACTGCAGCGATGCAGCGATTTTATACAGGAGGTTCTTATAAAGATGTATATGCCGAGGTTACTAACACAGCAAATGGGAAGACTGTTATAGTCAAAATCAATGATAGCGGACCATATGTGACGGCAAAAGTTGCAGGTCAACTCGTACCAATGCCTGATCCAACAAGAGGCATTGACCTCTCGCCTGCGGCATATGGTGAAATAGCAGATAAAATGGGTGCAGGTCTCCTAAATGTTAAGGTTACATTCTTATCTGCTGAAGATGGTCAGCGTAAATATAAAGAACAAAACGAAGCCGCTGAAAAGCGTAGACCGGGAATTGAACAAAAAGCGCATGACGCACTGTGTGCGAATGATGAAGAATTCAGAAACGACAAAAATAATAACTGCCGATAGATAGTTTCTATCCGCAGTTATTATGATCTATGAGAGGAGTTTGAACATACTCCTCTCATTTTTTTTAGAAGAACATGCTTGACAATTATATGTACGTATGTTTAAAGTAGAAAGGTGTATTTTTAGATTAAAGTAGGAGTTAAATGAATGTCATTATGCCTGAGATTAGTAGTCTTGTTAGTTGTCTCATCGGTTATGTTATCACCGCAGGCTGGACTTGCTGAACAATATAAGGATAAGTTTTATATTATTTCATTGAAAGACTCATACTCTCAGAAAAAATATAAGGTTAGGGCATTCTATTTAGATCCCGGTCTCAATATCGATATCTACAGCATACCTAAAATGCCCATAAATTGGCGTTATGACTATAATTACGAACATTCAAGTACTTTAATCGCAGCTGCGTATACTGACAGAGAAGCTGTCGATATTGGGTATTTTAAGGAGTTTCTCACCTTAATTTTAATGCCAGATCATCCAGATGAAGAGCTTTATTTTAGTATGACACTCATTTGTTACAAACCAGATGGAACACCAAAAGTATTAGTTCTTAACGCAGAAGACTTTTTTATAAGAGAAATTCACAAATCACTTAAGAAGTATTAACGCTATAGTGAGTGAACTTGATTCAACTGACATCATTTACGGAAAGTTAATTGATTATTAAATTTATGACACTGAACAATAGATTGGCAATTTTGCTGACAGCTTTGGTGGCGATTCTGTTTATCGTTACCAAAGCTATAGCAGCTGAATGTGAAGATACGTATTATTACGTTTCGTTAGATTATGAAAAGGACTATAAAGCAGAAAGAGTTAGGTCGTTTCAGTTGGCTGTAGGCAATGCATTTATATATGACGTCATCTTTTTGCCCTCATCATGGGTATATGATATTACTTGTTATAAAGGTTCTTGCAGAGAAACCTCTGTTATAACAGCCACGGCTAAGTCAGATAAACATACCTTAAAAGTTAAAGATTTCAATAAATTTGTTATTATAAGGCAACCTAATAATAAATCCGAACAGACGATATTTATAACATTGAGCATAATATATATGACTAAAGAAGGTGGTGTCAACACATATGATGCTGGTCGAGACCCTATAAAATACAACGATTTTACTCTACAGAAGATAGATAAATGCTTAACAAGAGATTCTCGAATACATTATTAATACTGATAATAGTATTGTTTACATTCTCTGTTGCCGGAGGAGATGACGACCTGTACTGCGTGTCGTTAAATGGATTTACCAAAAAAAATAAGTTATTTCGCCGCATACGCGGTTTAAATTTTCACATTACTGATGCTGAAATATATAGTATATTACATACTCCACCCGTAGACAGCTTCGCTGTCGATAAAAAAAGGAACTGGCGCGGAAGTTACACTGGCGCTTGCCAAGGTGGTCACGGTGGTTTCAATTTAGGATTTTTCTTTGATGATTTTGTGGTAATAAAGAAACGACCAGGCGTTAGATTAGATAAAGTGAAGATAATGTTTAGTTTCACTATAGAACAGTACTCAATCAACGATAAAGGTGTTGAAATAGACGATGGTGAGGTAGCATACCATTTTACAAACAAAGATTTAAATATACACAGGTGTAAAGGCAAGCTGTACTAAGACAATGGACTGCTCTTATAATGATTGTACATATTTATATTAACGCTGGAGTCAAACACATGTCATTGTCACTGCGATTAATGGTTTTGTTCATTGTCACATCGGCGGTGTTCTCACCAGAGTCAGGATTTGCGGCAAAATGTAAGGATCAGTTTTATATAATCTCATTGAAAGACCAATACCTTGAAAAGAAATACAAAGTTAGGGCATTCTTTCTATATCAAGGCTACGATGTCTATAGTATAACTAAGATGCCCAATGGTTGGATTTATACCTTTCCTGATAAACAAGGCGATAGATTAATCGGGTTGGCTGAAACTGACCATGAAGCTGTCGATATTAGGTATTTTAAGGATTTTCTCAGTATAATTATAATAAAAGATGATAAGCCGTATTTGACCATGACACTGATTTGTAACAAACCAAATGGTACAGTTGAGCTATTAAAATTAGAGACCAACGACTTTGTAATCAAGCAAATTAATAAATGCTTTAAGAGGTATTCACTCAACCATGATAATGAACCTTAATTTTGATTCGGGAAAAAGCGACTACTTGATTGAACAATTGTTTTATCATAACTTATGACACTAATTATTAGAAATAAACTTGCGGTTTCGGCAGTAGTAATTCTTCTCGTTGCTGGTATTACCTGCACTGGGTTTGCAGATGAGTGTGAATATACATATTATTATATCTCAAAAGCGAACAGAAAAAACTACGAAACAGAGAGAGTCAGGATAATCGAGATGAGCGTTAATGATGCTTATATCTATGACCTTCCCAGCTTACCCTCGTCGTGGGTTTATGATATTAGTAATAGTGAAGATTCTGTTGGGATTAGTTCATCTATGACTGCCACGTCAAAGTCAGATAATCATACCATAAAATTTAAGGATTTAGAAAATTTTGTTATTCTCAGGAGACCTAAATCCAAAGATGGTAGAATACGTATATGGCTGACTATAGTATATATGACGAAAAGATCAGGCACAAGTGTAATGGTTTATTATTCCGATGATAATGAGGTTACTGTACAAAAGATAGACAAATGCTTACCGGAAATACCGTGAAGACATTAATAATAGTAATAATGATATTGTTTGCCTTATCTACCGCAGAAGGAGACGGCCTATATTGCGTATCGTTAAAAAAAGATTTTAAGATCAGCAATAAGATTCATTACAGTATTATGAGCATGTATTTTGATGTAACGAATGCAGAAATATACAGCTTACCTTACAAACCTGAAGGATGGATGTTTGATATTAGTAAAAGCAAAAACGGCAGCGGCAGTTTTGGCGGTTGTGTTCTATGGTTTCCAGGTGGTATACAATTGAACTATTTCTATGATGATTTCGCGGTAATAAAGAAAAAACCAGGAGTTAATTCAAATAAAATAGAGTTAAAGTTAGAAATAAACACAGTTGAAAGCCTTAAAGATAATACTGACGATAAAGACTTTGAAAGTGATAAATCATATAAATTTAAAAACGATAATTTTAACATTCGTAGGTGCGAAGGTAATCTGTACTAAGGCAATGCCCAGGGCAAACGCATTAGAAAATTCGACAGAAACTGTCTATATTTTTAGCTATGACCGATGCTTTTCTGATAGGGGAGGCGAAAACCTTCCCCACCCCTATTATAGGACGAAATGGCTATCGAAATTTTCTAATACGTTTGCCCTGAAATGCGTTTGCCCTGACTTGCAAATATCAACTTGATTCTACAGGCTGGGTTTTGCTAAAATTCCTGTCGGGGCTAAATGATATGGATACGCAAAATACTGATACACCTGATATAACAAGCAACGGGGGGCCAATCTGCCCGCGTAAGGTTCTTGTAACCGGTAGTTCTCGCGGTATTGGGGCTGCCATAGCTCTGGCATTTGCTAAAAGTGGTGCAGATGTCGCCATTAATTTCAGTAAACAAGGTGGTCGCTCAGAAGAACACGCTAAAAACCTTGCCGCCGAAATCGAGTCTATGGGCCAAAAGGCTATTCTCGTCCCCGGTGATATTTCACAGAAGGATTCGGTAAAAAAAATCTTTGCTGATGCGGCATCAGCCCTCGGCGGCCTTGATGTGCTTGTCTTAAACGCTGCCCGTGCACCATTTAAACCCATCGAAAGGCTGCTTGAGCGGGAACTCCGCGCATTGGTCGATACCAACTACATCGGCAATATCTTTTGTGTCCAAGAGGCACTGCCATATCTGACCAGCACAACTGGACACGATAAACACATCATATTTATATCAAGCCTCGGCAGCCGCTTCTATAATCAGAGCTATCCTCTTGGCAGCATGAAGGCAGCAATGGAGGCAGTCGTAAGGGATTTATCAGAGACTCTAAAGAATATCGCCGTAAATGCGGTCTCAGGCGGGCTTGTTAAGACGGACTCATTTAAGGTGCTTCGCCAGTTCATTGACGGTATTGAGAGAATCCCTGAAAAGCTCTTTGTCATGCCGGAAGAGATTGCAGATGTGGTGCTGTTTCTGTGCAGCCCCGCAAGCCGCGGCATCAGGGGGCAGACCATTGTGGTTGACCGTGGACTGAGCAACTGTCTTCATCGAAATGCTTAAATAATCAATACATAAGGAGAAAAGGTAAATGAGACAAGCGCTGATTAGCGACGACATGGTGATTGACGAATTGAAAAAGGCAGCGGCAGAAACGTTGGCAATTGATGTGGCAACTATTAAGACCGACAGCTCGCTTGTAAAAGACCTCGGTGCAGAATCCCTCGATTTCCTTGACATAAACTACAGGATTGAGCAGACGTTCTCTATAAAAATGGCCAGACACTTTATCATAGAACATATTGAAGAGATGTTTGGTGAAGGTACTGCCATTGATTCAGATGGCAGATTGACCGAGAAGGCTGTTAAACTGATGCGGATTCGCCTTGATGCCGCTGTTGAAGGTTCAGCATTAGAGGCCCTTAAGCCCGGCATGGACATGGATGCCCTTCCAGCTATGATAACCATACGCTCAATGGCAGGCAGCATTATGGATATACTGGATACGCTGCCTGAAAACTGCCCTGAGTGCGACAAATCGGCATGGAAAACAGACAACGATACACGCATCGTCTGCAGGGAGTGCGGCGCTGAGGCGGATTATAAAAATGGTGATGATTTGATAAAAGAATGGCTCCAAAAGACACAGGACGAGCACAAGATAGTATAAGCAGATGGCTCCGAGGGTTGTAATAACCGGCTATGGTGCGGTAACGCCATTAGGCTCAAACGCCGAAGATAGTTTTAATAAGGCAAGTGAAGGCGTCTCAGGTATCAGCATGATTGAGTCGTTTGATACTACGGGAATGCCATGCCGAATCGGAGGGGAGATAAAAAGGGAACCCTCTTTAGATATAATAGGACAGTCGCTGCCCTCAAACAGCAAAATAGACATCAGGCGTCTTGAGAAATATACCCCGCGTCCTATCAAATTTATGATAGAGGCAACCGTTGAGGCGATAACACAGGCCGGCCTTCATGGAAACGTATCTATCGCGCCTCAGAGAATGGGTGTCGCGCTGGGTTATCACGGGGAAAACCCACCGGTTAATGATATGATGTTTGTCCACAAATTTTATAGACCCAGCAAATCGTCACAGCCCTGGGATATGAAGGCCCTGGCCAACGCGGGCGGCTACCCGTATTTTAGTTTCTTCCGGAGGAAGTCCGACGTAGCAACTGCCATTTTAGGCGGGATATTTGACTGCAAAGGGCCGAATATCTCAATAGCAAGCGCGTGTGCAGCGGGGGCGCAGGCTATTGGAGAGGCCGCCAGTATAATACGTGACGGTGCCGCGGACATAATGATAGCAGGCGGCTGTGAGTCTTCGCTGAATTTTACGGGATTCGTAGGATTTGTCCTGATAAAGGCGATGTCAGAGAAATACTCAGCACCTGAGAAGGCATCAAGACCGTTTGACAGGAAACGAAACGGCTTTGTGATGTCAGAGGGGGCGGGGGTGGTAATCCTTGAAGAGCTTGAACACGCAAGGAGACGCGGCGCACCTATATTTGCCGAGTTCCTCGGCTATGGCTCAAGCGCCGATGCTTATCGCATAACAGACACACACCCAAAAGGCGAGGGCGCAATTCTTGCAATGCGTGCTGCCCTTAAAGATGCCTCATTAACTACCAGTGATATAGATTATATAAACGCCCACGGTACTTCAACGCTTATGAATGACCAGACAGAAACAGAGGCAATAAAACAGGTGTTTCAAGAGCGGGCGGCTGCACTATATATAAGCTCCAATAAGTCCATGATAGGACACACTATAGCCGCAGCCGGTGCAATCGAATGTGTCCTCAGCACGATAGGGATTAATAAGTCCATCATACTTCCTACGATTAACTATGAAAACCCAGACCCTAAGTGCAATCTAAACTACGTCCCAAACACGGCCATTAATTGCCTGCACAAGAGGGTGCTTTCAAACTCCTTTGGTTTCGGCGGCCAAAACGCATGTCTGGCTATTGGAAAATACGATTGATATATGTTACTATTTATATCTCTGAAGTAGTGGATAGGTGACAATGTTAAACGAAGAGAAAGAAAGACTAAAAATTCTGCTTGTCGAAGACAGCGCTTCTCAGGCCGTATTGCTGAAGCGTATGCTTGAGAGCCATAACTATGATGTGGAAACAGCAGACAACGGACTAACCGGCTCCATAAAGGCGCAGGAGATTGTACCAGCTCTTATTATCAGCGACGTAAACATGCCGGTTATGAACGGTTATGAGATGTGTAAGCTAATTAAAGCCATCGATGAGTTAAAGTATATTCCCTTAATACTGCTTACTCAATTGAGTAATCCGGAGGATATCATATATGGCCTTGAGTGTGGGGCTGACAATTTTATCATAAAACCATATACCGAGAAATCGTTAATGTCAAGAATAGATTATTTGCTGGCAACCTCCAGGATAAGAAAGAGCGACGGTGCCGGAGTCGGCATAGAATTATCATTGGGCAGCAAGACATATCTGATAAACTCTGAAAAGCGCCAGATATTAAATCTATTGGTCTCCACGTATGAAAAGACTTTAGAACAGAACCGGCAGCTTAAAGAGAAAGAACATGAGTTGACATTACTTAATGCAGTTTTGGAACAGAGAGTTCAGGAAGAGATAATGAAAAGATTAGAGAAAGAGCAGTTATTGATTCAGCAATCCAAAATGGCAGAGATGGGAGGCATGATAAACGCCATCGCACACCAATGGAGGCAGCCCCTGAACGTTATATCGGCATTGGCTCAGGAACTGGACGACTCGTATGAATATGGAGAGCTGAACAAGGAATATCTTGTTGATGTCAAGGATACAATACTCACCCAGGTTGATTTTATGACAAAGACGGTGGACGATTTTTCCGACTTTCTGCGGCCGTCAAAGGAGAAGATGATCTTTGATCTTAAGGGGTCTGTCGAAGATATTGTCTCAATGTTTTCTCCATATTTCTTAAAAAACGGCATATCACTTAATACAGACTTTCTCGATGAGGATGTAAGTGTCTTGGGCTACCCTAATGAATTCAAACAAGTTATTCTGAATCTTATTAATAATTCAATGGACGCGATAATTTTGAAATGCAGCAAAGTGCACCAGCAAGCTGAAGGCAGAATAGATATAGGCATCACAAAGGAAAATGAAAAAATTAAGGTCTTTGTTTCAGACAACGGAGGCGGCATTCCCGCAGATATTATCGACAAGATTTTTGAGCCGTATTTCACAACGAAGGAATTAAATAAAGGTACAGGTATCGGCCTGTATATGGCAAAAACAATAATAGAAAATCATATGGGCTGGAAGCTGACCGCAGCGAGCTTTGAAGGCAGCGCAGAGTTTATCATAGAGATATGACGCATTTTTTTTGTTGACATTTACTATCCTTTGGGTATATCATATATAAGTTCAGAAGGCAGCTAAACAATAACATGGCAGTTGAACAATAACATAAATAGTTAAGAGGAGGCCGTATGATGACAAAGAATATGAAGAGTTTTATGGGTATGGCAAGTACGTTTGTGGAGAAGAACAAGAGTGGGTGGGACCACGAGGCATGGCTCAATTTCATCTCTGATGTGCAGAAGAGCGGGATGGAAATGTGTGACGATACAAAGGCGTGTGCCGGAGCAGTTTTAGAGGCAATGCAGAAGTATTATAAGACTACAATGGAAACAAGCGGAATGACAAGTAAGATGGCTGATGTATCCGACCTGACGATCAAATTCCTGAAAGACACAAAAGGCACATGGAGCCATTCCGAATGGGAAGCCTATATAAAGGCTATGCAGGAAAAAGGCATGAAAATGAATGAGGAAGCTAAGGCATATCTAGGTTCTTTATTAGAGGCATCAAAGCAGTTAGCTGCCTCGGCCAGCATGAAATAGCATAACCCTACGTTTAATTACAAAAGGCTGCCCGCCATTTAAGTCGCCTGCCAGTTGAGACGTTTATGACGATGGCGACATAGTAGGGTAGCCTTTTGATTTCCTCAGTAAAACATTCCGATAACAGCGCCGGTCATACATGATGCGAGGGTTCCGGTTAATATTGACTTTGGCCCAAGTGATATGACCTCATCCTTTTTTTCAGGCGCCATAATGCTCAGTCCGGCTATTAGAATCCCGAGGCTGCCAAGATTAGCAAATCCGCACATAGCATAAAGCATGATGACAGAGCTTCTTTGGCTTAGTGAGCCTGCAGGCAGATTGGCGAGGTCTATATATGCAACGAATTCGTTTAAAATTGTCTTCGTAGCCATAAGTGACCCGGCAACTTGCGCCTCTGACCAGGGTATCCCTATAACCCAAACAACAGGGGCCATGATTACCCCAAGTATTCGCTGAAGCGTTACGGGTTTGCCGTAAAATTCAGGCAGCATTCCCAGTCCATAATTGGTCAGACTCACAAGGGCAACAAATACTATCAGCATGGCTATTATGCTTATCAGCAGCTCGACTCCGTCGGAAGTCCCCTTTACAATGGCATCCAGCGGTCCTTTGTATATCTGCGGGGGGATTAGTTCAGCAGTGTCTATCTTGCCGACAGGCGGGACCAACAACATAGAGCAAACCAGGGCGGCTGGGGCGCTGATTATCGAATGGAGCAGGATTTGAGCGAGGGCATCAGGCAGCACATGCCCTAATATGCTTGCATATAGCACCATCACCGTACCGGCTATAGTTGCCATGCCGGTAGTCATTATGGCAAAGATTTCACCGCGCGACATGTTTTTAAGGTAAGGCTTTATAAATAGCGGCGCCTCAACCATTCCAACAAATACTGTAGCGGAAGCGCATAGTCCAACTGCCCCGCCCACTTTCATTATCTTACGAAGTACAAAAGAAAAACCCTTGACCATATATGGAAGTATTTTAAAGTAAAATAAAAGTGCTGACAAGGCGCTTATTACAAGCACCATCGGCAGTGATTGAAAGGC
Organism: Candidatus Magnetominusculus xianensis; assembly: GCA_001541255.1. Classification (GTDB taxonomy): domain Bacteria; phylum Nitrospirota; class Thermodesulfovibrionia; order Thermodesulfovibrionales; family Magnetobacteriaceae; genus Magnetominusculus; species Magnetominusculus xianensis. Next base: position 7,846 of record LNQR01000033.1, on the reverse strand, counting down.
AAAGACAAATGACCCGCCCGGAATTTTCTCATCAAACGGGAGCTTGCCACCACCCAAATACCCAAAGGTGAAAGTCGTGCCAGCAAGTGTAGCCTTTTCAAGCAACATTACGGCCTCGTTCAAAAAAAGAAAGAAACTCCTGATAAGTGCAATTTTTAAAGCCAGAAACGCTGTAACAATTTGCAGTAAAACCCCCAGACAAATAGTTCTGAACTGTATCTCCTTCCTGTTTTCACTGATTGCCCACACGAAAAGACAAATCACAGTAATGCCAAATAATCCCCTTAAAATATTCATCTCTCTATGGTTATAACAAAGAATGGGCGGCGCTGTCAATTTATGGCAAGTCTCAGGGCAAACGCATTACTGTGAAAATCCTATATCGTGGTATGTAACCACAATATAGGACTTGTCTTGAGTAATAACCGATGCCGGTTACTTAAATTACCTTCCAACGACAGTTTTAACTATGACTGCTTATTGCGGAGCTTACCTAATGCCAACTCCGCTATTTTTGACAGTATTGGGACACATCCCATTTAGCTTGATATGGGATAGGACATATGAGCAAACATATAGACATATAAGGGGTTACTGCACGAACATTAGACAAAAAGGATTCTTTTGTCTATTTGAACTCAGTCTTGGTTTGTACAGTGGGTTACCTTGCGGATGTGCTTAGACGGGCTGTTCTTGAGCTGTCGCACCTTGAGGGCTGCCATCTCTTCTTTAGCTGCCCTGATATTGGCCTGAATGCAGACTAAGAACTTTGAGCAATCGCCGTATTGGAACTATAAAATGTCGGGCTAAGTCATTTCGTTCTGACAATGAAATAGCAAATCTGTCCCCAATGCTGCATTACTGGTTGTATAATAAAATCGGCTGTGATATACTGGTCAGTGAGCCACTGGTTTTACTGCTGAATCGATTTATTACGAGGTTGGGGAACATGACCGTTAGAGCTGTTGTTCATTATGTCCTGTCAATAGTTATTATAAGCATTTACAGTGCACGGGTCTGTCCTTTCTTTGGGGAACTCCTTTTTGGTAAACGTGTAATCCTATTTGCAGTATTTTTTGGCATAGCGCTCGTTCTTCGCAAAGGTTTAATAGAGTTAGGTATATTGGGCGACAAGTACATTACCCGCATAAGGCGCCAGGTTGCCCTGGACTTCGGGCTATATTTACTATCGGGCATAGGCATCGCCTTGTACAATTATTTTGCATATGAGTTTCCACCGGGCAGCGGTTTGAAGGTCATAATGGGCAGCATAACACTTGGATTTTACGCATCTATCGATTTGGGACTTGAAACAGAGAGAACCATAAACACTGAGGCGGGCAAAACCGGAGACAGTATACACATATCAGACAATTTTGTAAAATTAACTACAAAAATTATCATTGTTGCCGCTACCAGCATGTTATTTTTAATAATTATTATTTTATTGATTATAAGTAGAAATGCTGGTATCTTTTCACATCACGAATATACCAGTCCATTATTAATTAAGAAAATACTATTTGAGATACTATTTGTTGTAATAATGATATTAATTGAAAATATAAATCTTATAATTTCCCATTCAAAAAATATGAACATGTTCTTTGATAGTGAAACTAAGGTATTACTTGCCGTTGCTAACGGTGATTTAAGCCGTAAAGTAACAGTCAGCACTGATGACGAGTTTGGACTTATAGCCGCGTATTCTAATAAAATGATAGAAAAATTAAAAGAACGAACAGATGACTTATTAAAAACCCGTGATGTTACAATTCTGTCTCTGGCCAGCCTTGCAGAAACGAGGGATAATGAAACAGGCGCACATGTACTGCGCACACAGAGATATGTAAAGGCCCTTGCCGTATACCTAAAGTGTAATCCCAGGTTTTCTGAATACCTGACTGATGATACAATCGATTTGTTATATAAATCAGCGCCCCTTCATGACATAGGAAAGGTAGGTATACGCGATAACATACTCCTGAAACCAGGAAAACTCACCGATGAGGAATTTAAGGACATGAAAATGCACCCTGTTTACGGCAGAGACGCCTTGTTAAAATCAAAAGTGGCCCTTGGCTCTAACTCTTTCTTAGATACTGCAGTGGAAATAGCACACTGTCATCACGAAAAATGGGATGGCACAGGTTATCCCGAAGGACTTAAAGGGGATAATATTCCGATTCCAGGACGCCTGATGGCAGTTGCCGATGTTTATGATGCCCTTATTACAAAAAGAGTGTACAAGGATGCCTTCTCTCATGGGGAGGCAATTAAAATTATTATCAATGGGCGCGGCACCCACTTTGACCCTGACATTGTTGACGCTTTATTAGCCATAGAAAATGAAATTCTCGACATAGCGCGTGAACATAGTGATATGCAAAATCATTAGCTTACACTGCCACAGGGCTTTTACTGAAGTATCTCTGCAGTTCGTCAAACGCGCACAACGCTATGATGCCGATTACCGGCAGGGTCATTCTGAATCCACCGCCAGCTATAAACGGCGGAAATAGAAAATAAACCACGATGCCCACTATTGCCAGTCCAAACAAAACCTGTCCATCCCTTAATGTCCTTATTATAAATGAGGCAAACAGTATATAAAAAAACATATAACACAATGTGATTACCATGCTAAACACATTTACTATTACGATTTGTCTGGTGGATAATTTCCAATATGCCTCCGGTGACAAATCAACTCCGGCAAGCGCCACTGTCTCAAACCAGGGCAGCCGCAGCAGTATAGTCTCTGCATGTGTGACTATCTTTCCTATTGTCGAAGCTGGATAGCGCAGAAAGACCTGAAACGCAATTTTCTTTTTCTTTTTAATTATCTCCTGCATATCTGACAATTGGGCAATTTCACGATTTGCCATATGATATATATCTAAATTACCCTCTAAAAACAACACCTCTACCATGAGGCAGTCATACAGATTGATTGCCGCAATGTCAGTTGACTCGAAAAAGCCGTGATTAATATAATTCCGAATCGCTGGCCCATTGCAAACAATCATCAGGGCAATAGTTGAGGCAGCTATCCATACGCGTATCTTTTTCATATTAATAATACCAGCCTTACGTGCCACTAAAACCAACACAACAGCGTTTAAGATGGGATAAAGTGCAAGCGTAGGTCTAACCTGTGCGGCATATCCAATAACTATGACATGGAGGATTAAGTAAATCAAACGCTGCCTTAATATCGACAAAACCCCAAGACATAAACCGCAGGTAAAAACAGCCGAAAAAAACATATCTGAAAGCACAATAGGTGTTGTTACAATAAAACATCCAGTCGCGGTTAAAAACACAAACGCCCGATAAAAGCCCCTGTCCCCACCGCCAATGAATTCTCTATTAATTATGAAAAGCATGGGGTATATAGAAGCAAACAAAAGCGCCTGGGTAAAGAACACCCCATAGAGCCAGAGGTCAGTCCCTAATGTCTTCATAAGAAATGATAAAAACAAGGGATAACCGATAGTCCTGTGATAATCAGGGTCAGTGCCGTCACCAGATACACTGCCAAACACACCGTGAGCAAGGAAGTTCCTTGCCGGTATGACATAGGTCATCACATCTGTGCCGTTCATGGCATTTTTGGAGTATTTCCCTTCAGGCATTTGGAGATTGAAAAAAGTAGCCCCATTAGATAACATTATAATTACATAGACTATGTTCATTAACGCTGGAACTATGAATTGAACAGGACGGGATTTAATCATATTCATCAAATTCAAGGGACTGCAAATCAGGCTTTCGCTCTCATTGCAGTCCCTTAGCTATCACGTTAACTACTTATTTACCTACTATATGGATTTCAGCACGTCTGTTTTTCGCCCTGCCTTCTTTTGTCTTGTTGTCGGCAATTGGGTCGTTGTAGCTGTGGCCTACGGTCTTGATCTTGTTGCCGTCGATACCGTTTTTCACAAGCGCTGCTTTCGCTGCCTCGGCCCTCTTTATCGAGAGCTTCATGTTGTACTTAAAGCTGCCCTTGTTGTCGGTATAGCCGTCTATCGTAATGCTCGGGTTCGGGTATTTCTTTATTATCTGAGCTGCCATGTCTAACTCAGGCTTGAATACCTTTTTGATGTTGTACTTATCGAAGTCAAAGTTTACGATTCTGATAACAGCAACTTCTTTCTCTGCTGCTTTCTCAGGTGTTGGCTTTGGCGCCGGTGGTTCACATGTCGGACATGGTGTTGGAGCAGGCGGCTTCGGACATAAGGCGTTTACCATTTCAACAGCCTTTTTCGCCATATCTATGCCTTCCTGAGTCTTGCAGCTCAAATAAACGTCATAGGCATCGTCTCTCATCTTTGCTGCTGCATTAAACTCTTTAGGACATTCCTTGTCTTTACCATCTGCCTGTGCCTTTGCTACTGCCCTATCGGCTGCCGGTAGTTCCGGATGGTAGTACCAGGTAGCCCTCTTCGGAGCAAACTCCAGCCCCGCACAACCGGTAAATGCCAAAGCAATAACCGGCAACAACAACATAAACATCTTCCTTACCACACTGTTCATAAACATACCTCCACTCTAAAAGTTTTTTTACAAATCATCACCCAACCTGTATATCTTACTTCATCTATATCATGGTTTGTCAATAAGAATTTGTAAAAATATTAATTATTACAAGTTACCGGGTATCTCCTCACTAAACACTTTGGGCTATAGCAATCATAGATTCACCCCACTGCCGGGGAATAACCAACCTTCCCGCAATGACTTGAAAGGCAGGGGCAGGATAAAATATTATTTTTTGTATGAGCAACGGAATCCCGTCTATGTATGGGACATCCCACAGCCCATCAGTCCCCGTTGTGAGCAGCTTAAGTCCGGCCTTTGCAGTTAGCTCTATCCATTTCGCCGCTGGATATAATGACACATGTGCCGGGTCGCCATAGCCTATCCAGTTATGCCTCTTTAGTGTATGTCCAATGCCGGAGATATTTGGTACTACATACATTAATATACCCTGCGGCTTGAGCAGCGTCCTGATAAATTGGAGCGTCTCAAGCGGGTCATCAATATGCTCAAGGACGTGAATCGAGCATATCAAATCAAAAGTTTTGTCCGCTATTGCTTCTCTGCTGCTATATAAATGCCCGGATACCGTATTTTCTTTTGCCATGTCAAGGGCATCTGGCGATATATCATATCCGGCTGTATCATAGTTTTTCTTATTAAAATACCTCAGAAAGCGACCGCCGCCACAGCCGTAGTCCAATACTGAACCCTTTTTTACATATCTTCGTGCGATACGGTAGTAAAACCACAAAGCAACCCGCGCGCCGCATTGCCCGCGCGCCGCATAATAGGCACGGTTATATGTTGTGTCATCTGCCATAGCCTAATTTATCGCTTTAATGATAGGGATGATTTCGCTCAAATCATCTATAATATAGTCTGCATCCTTGAGTGAATCAACAGACCTGTAGCCATAGCTCACTGCAATTGTTTTGATGCCTGCAGCCCTGCCTGCCTCTATGTCTGTGCCGCTGTCACCTATGATAATTGTTTGACTTATGCCTGTTCCAAGTACCTCCATCAACTTTATAAGCGGCACGGGCGAGGGCTTTCGCTCATGGCAGCTGTCATATCCATATACTGCATCAAAGTATTTGAGCATAGAGAGTTTGTCAAGAAGTCTCCTCGACAATGACTCAAGTTTATTGCTGGCCACTGCCTTTTTTATCCCAGACAGGGTGTCAAGCGTCTTAATGACATTATCATAGGGCCTTGATTTATCAGCTATATGCTCTGTGTAATGCGAAAGAAAATGACTTTTCAGTATATCTTTTTTTACAATATCATGATCATCTATATTATCTATACCGGCAGCCCTAAGTAACAGATGCTCAACCCCTGAGCCTACAAGCCTTCTCACCTCATCAAGCGAAAGGGTATTAGAGCCAATCTTACACAGTGCATGATTCACGGCACCGGCGATATCAGCAATAGAATCAACAAGCGTGCCGTCAAGGTCGAATATAACCAGCTCTATGGCCATGTTATTCTGTCGGCTTTTTAAGTCTGTTATACTTTTCTATGCCTACACATTCCTTTGCTGCCGGACACCAATCAAGACATGTCGGCTTCATCTCTCTGCTGATTGTCTTTTTGCAGCCCTTACACTCTGTTTCAGTCTCGTCAGACCAGATTTCATTTCCATGTCCACAGAAGTGGCACTTCAGCTCCTCAGGGTATGGATTTCTTATTTCACTGCTGCCAGGACAACTTTCCTTCATAGATCACCTCGTTGTTCTATATAATAGTATCATTATAATATTTTCCAACTGGTAATTTACATGATTGCCGTCATATATGTGCCGACATTCCAGAAAAAAACTTTGCTTTTTTTGTCTGCATTGATATACTATAATCCATGAACAGCGAAGCCATGGATGATGACTATCTTAACGACGACCCCAAAAGCTCAGGCCGCAAGAAAAGCGGTCAGAGAAAAGACGACCAGTTCAACGTAAACTCAAAAGGCAAGGGGCCAAAAGAAGACACCTCGATGGGTCATGTGTCACTCGATATGCTCAAGATATTTGCACGATATAAGGCGGGTGACTTAAATGAAAAAGCAGCCAGAGAAGTCGCGGAGGTCTTTAGAGAACTATCCGATGCCTCATTGACTATTAGAGCTGGCAATACGAATGGTCAGTCCAATGACACTGCACTCAAAGACGATGTTCTGAACGTAAGAGAAAACTTTTCAGACTTAAAAGATGATTATTACTCATTAAAAGACGATTACTTCGATTTAAAGGACGATTATTTTAGCCTGAGAGAGTCGTATTTCAATATAAAGGACGAACACACAGTTCTAAAGGCAGGCTATGCTAAGTTAAAAGAGCTATACGAACATGATCTGGAAGAAGAGAAGACCAGGATAAGGAATAAACTAAAATTCATGCAGCGCAGGTTACGGGTTTATTTCCTGTTGTTTCTGATGATAGTCCTGTTAACAACACCACCTTCGATTGACCTTATTTCCAAGCTTTTCGGTTTACACTGATATTGCCCAATTAGCTATAGATTGTTGCCAGTCATGTTTGTCCTGTCTGTGTCTTATTCATGAAACATACGGTCTCTGCTTTGAACTCATCATCGTTGATTCCAGCTTTCGCTGGAATCTAATGGCTATTGAAACTTTCAAATGTGTTTGCCCTGGGGGAGATAGCAGTTGTTTGGAAAATAGTGAGTGGATATGATAAAATAGTAAATGTGAGCAGCAAGGGAGGTTAACGTATGGTGAAACACTCTGGGCGAATTTGTGAAAAGCTAAGCGATCCTTTAGCTGGAAAATTGCAGCAAGAGGATGGAGCGGATGATGACTCATATTGGGTAGAAAAAGCAGTTGAGGCTGAAAAGAGCGGTTATGCAGGTTATGAAAAGTCCATAGAATTTCTTCTGGAAAAGCTTGTTTAAACTGGATTTAACCAATGACGCATTGGCTTTTTTAAATCAACTTGACGCGAAGCAGTTTCGCCAGATAATAAAAAAAGTATTTGGGCTTATGTTAAAGACCCGTTTCCAAATGATTCAGAAGACCTGAAAGGAAATAAATACAATAGAGTTGATACAGGTGAATATCGGATTATTTACTTAGCAGAGGACAATATTCTCAAAATAGTTACCATCGGCAAGCGCAATGATAGCGAGGTTTATAGAAGGTTTCAAAGGCGTAATCAGTAGTTATTTTCACAGCTATAGGTTCAGTGTTTGCAACGGGTCTGCGTCAGGAAATAGGGTATTTATGCGACGCGACTTTCCCAGAAATCTTCTAAACGCTCGGAAAGAGAGGTGCAACGTAAAGAAA
>LNQR01000032.1 GCA_001541255.1 Candidatus Magnetominusculus xianensis | reverse complement strand
AATCATGGGTTGATAATACTATAAATGACAAATAATGCTCTCAAAAACCCTTTATAGCGATAGGTGCAAATTCCTATGTCGGAGCTTGGGTCCCTAATAAACACTATATATTTTTTATTGATATATGTTATTATTGATTGACATGAAGAAAGTAATATTATCATACATTGAGAAAGTCCCGGCGCTTTCTCCAACTATAGCGAAGATTGTGCAGTTGACCAGCAACGACATGTCCTCAGCCGTTGACCTCGTTCAGGCGATTAAACTCGACCCTGCCCTTACGGTAAAGGTGCTGAACCTTATAAATTCCTCATATTTCGGGATGCCTCAGGAGGTTACCTCCATAAACAGGGCTATCATCTTATTGGGTATGAATACGATAAAAAATCTTGCACTAAGCGCCGAGGTTCTATCTTCGTTTAATCCTGCCAAGGGCGCATTGTTTAATGTAGATAAGTTTTGGCAGCACAGTCTGGCCTGTGCGATTTCCTCGAAGTTGATTGCACAGAAGATTGTTAAGGACCCGGTCAAGCGGGAGGAATATTTTATCGCCGGGCTGATTCATGACATTGGTAAGATATTTTTTATAAAACATTTTCCACGGGATTATCTGTCTATGGTGAAGAAGATTGGGCCTGCTGACAGCTTGAATCATAAGGAGAAGCTGGTGTTTTCAATGGACCATGCGGAAGTAGGCGCACTCATAGCCGAGAAGTGGGCTCTTCCGCCTGACCTTGTTGCGTCGATTCGTTTACACCACGAAAAGAATGTCAAAGATGAGACGTCTTTTTTGCCAGCCTCCGTATATATTTCAAATCTGTACTGTAAGACGAATGGGTTTGGCGATGACATCGGCTCATCTGCTGTACCGATGCCGGACGAACAGGACTGGGCCAGACTCAAGCTTCGCAAAGCAGACGAGGCAGCGATACTGACGTGCCTGCCGGAGAAGGTAGAAGAGGCAAAGGTCTTTTTGCAAGTACGAAGCAGATAGTGGGATTCTTAGATATTATGTTTGCAGTTGACAAATATGCTGGTTAATCGTTATCGGCAGCAGCGGCGGGTTGTTGTATTAGTCTTGGCATTAGTCTTAAGGAGGCATAGTTGTTTATGAAAAAGGCGGTCTTAGTGATTTTACTCCTGTTTGTTATAACCTCGTGTGGCAAGAAAGAGGTCAAGGTTCAGCCCGCTGAGTCTATGAAGGCAAGGGTTGCTGTTGAAAAACTTCAGAAAATAAAAGATTATTATATCAAAAAAGACGCTGAAGGGCTTAGGTCAGCTATTACGCCCGAAGGCTTTAAGGTAATAGCCTCTAATATGAAAAAATTTGATTCAGTTGAGCTGAATTTATCTCCCCGCTGGGTTGACATCAAAGACGATTCTATTGTGGTACTATCAGCATGGGATGGGACGTGGAAGCACTCCGGTCAGACTATAACGGAGAAAGGGACTGCTATGTTTCTGTTTACCGGTACACCTTTGAAACTTGATGCAATACTGCGTGACAGCCCATTTATTTATCCTTAAAAATATTACGGTCAGCGTTGCAATAATGTTTGGAATATCGGAAAAGCGGCTTCACTCAGAAAGGGAGTTCGCAGCGCTTGACAGGAATTTTCTCTCATGGCTAAGAACCAGCGTATCACTGTTGGCATTTGGTCTGGGTGTTGAGAAATTTGGCATATTCATAGAGGGTCTTGTCAGTGTCTATCCTACCGTTTTTGCTGAAATTGCATACAAATGCAACAGAGGCATCTATTCTCAACGTGAGGGGATTGCAATAATGTTAATTGGGGCAGCCGTAGGATTACTTGGTTTTGTTCAATATCTGATAAGATTGAAACAGATGGAAAATAAAATATACACCTCAACGCATATATCTGGCATAATGATAACGTTTTTTGTTATCTTAACAGGATATTTATTTCTGTTGAATCTTGGAAGGCTGTTATAGGTTTTGTGAAATTGAAAGAAAAGACTAATGAATATCCCCGTGCACAGGCACACATGGCAAACGAGAGGACATTTCTCGCATGGATTCGTACAACTATCGCGATAATGGCCTTCGGCTTTGTCGTGGAGAAATTCGGCTTGTTTATGATGAAATTCACAGAGATACTAACTGCTGCTGGCGGAAAACGCGAAAAAGTCGAAGGCATGGAACATTACTCATCACACACCGGCATATTCCTGATAGCCATAGGGACGGTGATTGCTATGCTGGCGTTTGTTAAATACATGAACACTGAAAAGCAGATCAATGGTGAAGTCTACCTTCGTTCCATCGCATTAGATATCCTGATGACGATTGCCATAATAATTATTGCCGTGTTGTTTACACTTCATTTAATACAATCAGGGATATGACAAATAAGATTCACCCCCTTAATGAGCTGGTTAGAATCATCGCAGAATTTCGTGCCAGTGTTAATAATAGTGTGAATAATAAGGGGAAGAAGTTAGTTTTTACCAACGGGTGCTTTGACATAATCCACGCTGGACATGTCCAGTACCTGCAAGAGGCAAGGGCGCTTGGTGATATGCTTATAGTTGCCGTGAACTCAGACGATTCTGTCAGAAGACTAAAGCCCCGCAGACCGATTGTCACGCAGGCAGAGAGGGCGCTTGTGTTGTCTGCCCTTGCGGCTGTGGATTACGTTTTGATATTTGACGAGGATACACCGATTGAGGTAATATCGGCGCTGAGGCCGGATATCCTTGTGAAGGGCGGAGACTGGAGAAAAGAAGACATCGTAGGGTCGTCAATCGTGCCGGATGTGTACAGTCTGCCATATGTCGCGGGGATGTCAACAACAGGGATTATTAACAAGATACTGGAAGCATATAGCTGAAAAACATACTAAGTACAATCAAAGAGCATCTCAGTCCATGCCTGAGTCCCCCACCAATACATGAGAGGATATATAATCTCAAGGGCAGCCTGTTGCCGCTGTTATTAACTCAGCACAGGGAGAGCTTCCTGCTTATAACAAACTCAGACGACGATTTCAATTCACTATCTGAAAGTTATGACTTCTTTGCGGCAATAACCGGGGCTAAACCGATTCTCCGGCTTCCCGCCCCTGACGATTCCGCCTCTACGGGGGCGCTTGTGGAAATCCTCGCCACAACCGACAAGGGCGCATCGGCAATGGCCTCCATTAAGACCATTACAACGCCGTTAAATATCTCACAGCTCGATTATTTTTTAATCAAAAAGGGTGATGAGAAATCAAGGGAGGATTCACTCAAAAAACTCCTGTCCTTCGGCTATAAACAGACTGCCCTGGTTATTGACAAGGGCGAGTGCAGTCTAAGAAACTATATCTTGGACTTTTACCCCGTATCAAAGGACAATCCCGTCAGGATAGAGTTCTTTGGTGATGAGGTTGACTCAATAAGGGAGTTTTCTGTAGAGACACAGAGGACTACGAAGACACTTGATGAGATTTCCATATTTCCTCTAATATTCGCTGCCGGTCCAATTGACAGCCAAAGCTCTCTTATTGAATTATTTGACGTATCACGCGTGTTTATTTTTGCAGAGTCGGCGGCAGAGGGGAAGGCGTTTTTGAAGACGTTACCAGCGGCGCCACCGGTAACAGTGCTTTCTGATACCACGTTTGACACCACGGGTGTTGACGCCCGCAGCCTGTCATTAAGCGGACTTGGGGTGTTACTGGAGGAGCGCACATCGGTTTCCGAAATTCCACAGGCTGTGAGCGGTTTGCTCAATGGCTGCCGTGTGATGATAGTCTCGGCGACAAAGGCGCAGGGCGAGAGGCTTAAGGATATATTCATTGAATCAAACATGCCGGTTCCTGTGATAAAAAAAGAAGACGCAGCCACTTATGAAGGCAATATATTTATCACAGTAGGTATGCTAAACGAAGGATTATATATAGACGGGCTTATAGTCCTGACAGAGACTGAGATTTTTGGAGAGGTGCAGCGCCACAGGACTCAGAAGAAGCCCGGGATGTCAAATATATTTAAGATACTTGAGGAGTTAAAGCCCGGCGACTATATCGTTCACTTTGATCACGGCATCGGTATATTCGAGGGGCTGCGCCAGGAGCAGGCGGACAACTTTGTCTATGATATGCTGATAATCAGGTATGCCGACGACGCACGCCTCTATGTGCCAGTCGGCAGTATAAATCTGATTAAGAAGTACTGGGCAGAGGAGGGAGTGCTGCCGCGTCTGGATAAATTAGGCGGCAAGACATGGCAGCGCGCAAAGGGCAGGGCCAAAAAAAGAATAGAGATACTGGCAGAAAAACTCATAGCACATTACGCAGAGCGTGAGGTTGCAAAGGGATTCGCCCTCAGTCCTGACGGCCCGCTTCATGCCGAATTCGACGATTTCTTCCCATATGAACCAACACCCGATCAAATCTCTGCGGCAGTGGAAATTAAAAAGGACATGGAGTCAGACAAGCCCATGGACAGGCTCCTCTGCGGCGACGTAGGATATGGCAAGACCGAGGTAGCCATGCGGGCGGCCTTTAAAGCCGTCTTTGACGGCAGACAGGTAGCAGTCCTTGTGCCGACGACAATACTGTGTGAACAGCACTATTTGAATTTCAAAGAGCGCTTTTCCCCGTTTCCGGTAAAAGTGGATTACATCAGCCGGTTTAAAATGAAATCGAAGGCAGATGAGACGCTAAAGAAGCTGGCAAAGGGTGAAATAGACATAATCATCGGGACTCAGTCACTCTTGAGGAAGAATTTAGACATACCGGCCCTTGGACTATTAATCATAGACGAGGAACACCGGTTTGGGGTTGCCCAAAAGGAGAGGATAAAGGAGCTGAAAACGGGGGTACACTGCCTTACGCTCAGCGCCACGCCGATTCCTCGGACGCTTCAGATGTCCCTGTCCGGCATCTGGAAGATGAGTGCAATAGAGACAGCCCCTGAGCTAAGACAGTCTGTTCGCACAAACATCTCTGTTTTTGACCAGCAAATCATCAAAGAGGCCCTCCATAGGGAACTTCAGCGTGGGGGGCAGGTCTTTTTCGTCCACAACCGGATTAAAGACATAGACAAGATAGCGGCAATGGTCAAGGGGCTGGTCAAGGACAAGAGGGTTGCCGTTGGGCACGGTCAGATGAACAACTCCGAGCTTGAGGAGATTATGCTGGACTTCATAAAAAAGAAAATAGACATCCTTGTCTCTACTGCCATAATCGGCTCAGGCATAGACATCCCAACGGCCAACACGATAATCGTAAACAGGGCTGACACAATGGGGCTTGCCGATTTGTACCAGTTGCGCGGGCGTGTGGGCAGGAGTAATGTCAAGGCATATGCGTATTTTTTTATACCCGGTGAGGACCTGATATCAGCGGACGCAAAAAAACGCCTGACCGCCATACAGGAGCTTAGTTATCTGGGCGCGGGTCTGAGGCTTGCCCTGAAGGACATGGAGATTCGCGGTGCCGGTAACATGCTGGGGGCAGAGCAGTCCGGGCATATTCATGCGCTTGGATTTGATACATACATGGAGATGCTTGAGGAGGAAATATCACGGCTTAAGGGAATACCCATAGAGAAGGAGAAAGAGCCGGTGATAGAGCTGAAAATAGAGGCCCATATACCGGAGGGCTATGTCGATGAGGTCTCGGTTCGGTTGAATTTCTACCGGCGCCTTGCCCTGGCTAAAGAGGAGGCAGATATCTTCGACCTCGAAGACGAAATCATAGACAGGTTTGGTAAGCTGCCAGCCCCGGCAGAGGCGCTTTTCAATCTGATGCGAGTTAAGATACTCTGCAAGAAAATAAGGGCGGCCTCTGTAAAGCGGCTAACCGGCAAGGTACAGGTGCAGTTTTTTGAAGAAGGTACAGATGTGCTTGCCCGCATGGCGTCTGAACATAAGAAATATGGACATAAGCTCCATTTCCTGCCGCTTGGTTTTGAGATCATGCTTAAGAACATCGGTATTGAAGAAATCCCGCGTCTCTTAATAGGTCTTTTTAAGACAATTGCCGCAGACTTGTAAAAAAAGCGCATAGTTCAAAAAGCCTTGTCATAACACCCCGCAGCGAATATAGATAAATCGTCAGGGTTCGTGATACAATAATATCTGGTTCATGATGCAATAATATGCAGTTATTAACTGTCTCATAATAATATAGATTCAAAGGGGCGAAGAGCCCCGTAGATGGGGTGCAGGGGACAAGTTCCCTGCCGGGAGTTTGAGGGCAGAGCCCTCATTCTTCAAGTTGGTTCTATTATGAGACACTTAATAATCGCACAGGCAATTGAGCGGGCGTTGCCCGCAGCCGGTAAAATATTGTGAATAACGGAGGTATAGATGGCGTCTTTCAAGGATGCTTCGGAGTGCTGGAAAGAGATATTGTCAAATCCAAAGGAAAACGTGGGGCTGCTCTCTGACATAGAACGTTTCGCAAAGGAAAACACCAACCCGACAAACGTAGTCTTCGGGACTTCCGGCTGGCGTGGTGAAATCGGCCTCGACTATACCTTTAACAATATGAAGATAGTCACAGAGGCTATTATTGCTATGTTCAGGGAGGAGGACCCTGCCGTCATGGAGGCCCTCGGCGTTAAGGATTTAAAAGAGATTCAAAAAAGAGGCGTTATCGTCGGGCATGACAACAGATTCTTAGGGCCGGACTTTGCTATGACGGCTATAGGGCTTTTAAATCGTGCAGGGATTGCGGCTTACTACTCCGGTGAGACCACAACGCCTGAGTTTTCCTCTGCACTTGAGGAACTTGGCGCTGCTGCATCCATCAATCTGACCCCTTCACATAACCCGGCACGCTGGGCCGGGTATAAGTTCAACCCCTCAGACGGCGGACCGGCAGGCCCTGAGATAACGGAGGTCATAGAGAAGTTTGCCAATAAGATGATGGCTGACAGGGTAATAATCCCCGATGCCAAAGCCGAAAATTACAAGACCATAGACCCCGTTGCCCTGTACGAGAAATACATTAACAGAAAGAAGACCATTGACCTTGATGCGATAAAAAAGTTTATTGCTGATAATGACGTGTTCATCTGCGTTGACCACGTACACGGCTCAACACGCGGGAGGCCGCAGCGCCTGCTTGGTGATATGGGAGATAAAATAAACTATCTCAGACTGGAAAACGATTATTTGTTTGGGGGTATTGCCCCTGAGCCATCGTCAAAGAATATGCAGATGGTAACTGATGAACTCAGGGCGTCAAAAGCAGCTCTGACCCTTGGCGTTATTATGGACCCCGACGGCGATAGAATCAGATTCACTGATGGTACTACCGAACTGCCGATGAATGCATTTGGTGCGCTGGCCTTTCATTTTTTTCATACGCACAAGAAACTCTCCGGTGTCGTGGCAAAGTCTGTGGCCACAAGCAACTTTGTCAACGCGATAGCTGAAAAACTTGGCGTCACGCTCAAAGAGACAATGGTGGGATTTAAAAATTTTAGGCCGTTCATGCTTCCCTCAGCAACAGAACGAGCAATTATAACATTTGAGGAGAGCGACGGCATCTCCGGCTATAACCATACGCTTGAGAAGGACTCGATGTTTGGTCTGCTCATAGCAATAGAGATGATGATGTTAACCGGAAAGACAATCGGGGCGTATTTTAAAGATGTGCAGGAGGAGTTTGGGTACTTCTACCCGGACAGGTCAGGCGTGGAAGTTGACCGCGCCCTTGTTGGTAAACCCCTCGTAGAGAAACTGTCAAAGATAAAAGATACCCTTACACCCGGCTCTTCTGTAACGTTCGGCAGCAAGTCAAAATCAGTAAAAAACATCATAACCGTAGATGGCACAAAGGTAATATTTGACGATAACTCATGGCTCTTGATAAGACCCTCGGGGACTGAGCCAAAGGTGCGCTTTTATATAGAGACGCGCTCGGAAGACGAAAAAGACATTATGTTTAAAAAGGCCGAAGAGATAACAAAGGCGGCAATCTCGGCATAAGCAGGGCTGCGCGAGACAGCTATACTTTATATTTTCGGGCGAGTATTGCGTTTTTGAGAAATGACGATGCCGCATCGTGAAGCACGTTTGACAAATACGCGATTATTGTGTTATTCTGTGATATACGTATTGTGGATTTACACAGGGGGAACGCCATGTATGTATTCATACAGTGGCATTTTATGAACCAGGGACAGAGTTAGGGAGGAGGAACATATGAAGGCAGCAAGGGTAATGGTTTATCTTTTGGGCACAGTATGTTTGTCGTTGTTAGTTGCTTCGGGTGTAATGTATAACGCTGCAACTGCTGAAACAAAGACCCCGGAATCTAATGCTGCGGCAAAAGACCCCTTGCGCGGGCAGCCCTTCAGCGACCCTGCGAAGGTCTTTGAGATGTCCCCTGAATGGATAAAGCAGGGGATAAAATATGAATCGTGGGCAGAGGGGGCAGACCTGGCCCTTGCCCTTGACCAGCAGATATATCCGGCGGTACTGCCGCTGGTGAGGGAATTCGAGAAAAAGAACGGACTTAAGATTGCTGTCGAAGAGGGCACGTGCGGCATTGCTGCCGGTGCAGCTTCGAAAAAGACAGTGGATATATCAGCAATGTGCTGCCCGCCGGGAGATACAGACCGTCTGCCCGGCCTTAAGTATCACACGATGGGGGTTTCCTCGAAGGCAATAATCGTCAACAAGGAAAACCCTGTTTCAAATATTTCGCTTGCAGAATTGAGAAAGATATACAGGGGTAAGATTCACAAATGGTCTGAGCTGAAGACCACGGGCGGCACACCCGGCCCGGACGCCGACATAAGACCTGTTGTCAGGCTTCACTGTAAGACGAGGCCGGGGCACTGGTGCCTGATTCTTGGGAAGGAAGACCTCTTCAGCCCCAGGGCTATGGAAGTCGGTTCTATCCCCAATATGCTCTCCCAGGTAGCGGCGCTTAAGGGTTCCATAGGATACGAAACCCTCTGGATGGCAGCGACCTACGGGTCAAAGGATAAGATAAAGTTTTTAACCATCGATGGAGTTTCTCCGCAGGACGATGCTGCTGTTGCCGCCGGAAAATACAGCATCTACAGGGTAATGAATTTCACCACGTGGGACGACCCAAAACTGGCAAAACCGAATGCAAAGAAACTGCTTGACTACATAATGTCCAATCTGGACAAGGTAGATAAGAGTTTCGGAATTATCCCCGCACCTGTTTTACGCAAGGCTGGCTGGAAATTCACGGGCGACGAACTTACCGGAGAGCCAAATTGATAATTTCACGCACGCAGCTAAGGTAATCCACAGGCTGTATGTTTAACAGGATACCGCTGACCTTAAAGATGGTCATTGTCACGGTGGTAGTCAGCGTGATTGCCAGCGCGGGCTTAGGGTATTACAGTACCCGCCGGTTATCGACCGCGTTAGACTCACAGTTGCATGACCGCCTTGCTAAACGCTCTGTAGTAGACCGTGCAAGATTCGATACTTACGTCCTGGGTTTCCACCAGACCGCGGTCTTGTTGTCAAAACAACATTCAATTGTTGATTATGTAAAGGGTGATAAGTGGGGCAAAAACAAATTGATAACTACTCAGGATGAAATCCCGCCCTGGCTGCCTGGCACTGCCGCGCTCAGGCTTATTGCCGACTTCACATACGCCGCTCTATTTGACTCCGAAGGTAATCCCAGAGAGGTATACACCGAGGATATGAAGCCGATTCCATCCACCTTGATAGGCAAGGGAGGAGTGCTTAACCAGATGAGCCGTGCTCAGGCATTTATGACGATGATAGACGGTGTGCCATATATAATAGCGTCTGAGACCGTTACAGATGAAACAGATAAACCTCTGGCGACACTTATGCTGGCCCACCCATTAGACGATAACTTCCTCCTGTCAATAGAGGGCGCTGCCAACAGAGATACCGCCTTAGCTTTAATTATGGGAAAAGAGCCGGTCATAATAGCAAGCAATAACCCAGATACACTGCCTTCGGGCACGTTAGTATCATCTCTCAAAGGAAAATATATTTTCACAGGGAAATCCTTTCTTGACTACGGAGAGACAGAGATAAAAATAATGTTTGCCTCCCTGATTTCAACAAGTGAACTAAGCAGGTTGAAAAGTGAAATAACGGGTACTCAAATCAAGGTTGGGATAACCGGAACAGCCATTCTTGTTTCAATTTTTACGCTGATAATGTTTATGATTACAAGGCGTATAGAGAGATTAAGCACCAACATTTCCATGTTTTCACAAGAGCAGCTTGGCCTTGTCCAGACTGATGATACCAAAGACCTTAAAGGCGACCAATTGTATGTAATAGAAAAACGTTATAAAATCCTTGCTGACGAAATCACCGCATCCAGAGACCGTCTGATGAAAAAAACAGAAGAGTTGATCTTAAGCGAAAAACGCACCCGTGCAATAGTAGAAAACGTCCCCACAGGCATTATAACTACCGACATCAATACAACGATTGTATCTGTGAACCCTGCATCTGAGGCAATCTTCGGTTATTCTTCAGAAGAGTTGACAGGCCGGAGCTTTTTTGATTTGACAACAGACGAACCCAGCCGTGTACTGAAGGCGCTTACCCTGACAAAGGAATTCAAGACGCACGAGATGAGTGGAAAACGAAAAGATGGAACAGTCTTTCCCGTGGAAACTATGATGAGCTGCATGGACCATGGGGACGATAAGATAATAATCATAATGGTCATAGATATTACAAAGCGCAAGCAAGATGAGGAGGCCATCAGACAGGCACACGAAGAACTCGAGGCAAAGGTAAGGGAACGGACGGCAGCGCTAACCGCAATCAACGAACAACTGTCGGGGGAGGTTGCAGAGCGTAAGCGCGCTGAGGAGATAAATGAACGTCATCTCGACATACAGAGAATAATCAGCCAGGTGCTGGACATTGCCCTTGAGCCGATTCCTCTTGATAGTCAGCTTGAGCATATAATTAACCTGGTCTTGTCCATCAAGTGGCTTTCTATTGACTCAAAGGGATGTATCTTTTTGTTTAATGAAGAGACTAACCAGTTAGACATGAAGGCACAGCATGGTCTTTCAGATAAGATACTTGAACTCTGCCATAACGTGCCATTAAATAAATGTATATGCGGCAGGGCGGCGGCGAGGAAGGAAATCATGTTTACAGACACACTGGACGACCTTCACGACGTAACGTATTCAACCATATCGTCTCATGGTCACTATTGCGTACCAATACTTTCCGGGGCTGATAAGATTCTCGGTGTGCTTAACCTATATGTCAAGGAAGGCCATACCAGCAATGAAATAGAGGTAGAGTTTCTCAAATCAATGGCAGACACTCTGGCTGGTATCATACAGAGAAAACAGACTGAAGAGAAACTCAAGATGTCTGAAGACCTGTTTATGAGTTTTATGAAAAACAGCCCTCTTGCCGCGTTTATGAAAGACGAGACAGGTAAGTACGTCTATGTAAACGACAACTTCAGGGAAATAAGCCACGTTGAGGCAAAAGACGTTATAGGAAAGACAGACAAGGACATTTTCCCTGCGAAGTTGGCCGATGCCCTGCGCGAACACGACGCCGTTGCACTGTCGGTAAATAAGACAATAGATATGGCAGAGACGTTCCCTCATGATGACGGCCCGCACCAGTGGCTTGTAATCAGGTTTCCAATTAAAGACCCTTCGGGACGGCGGTTTATCGCTGGTAAGTGCATTGACACTACCGCCCATAAACGCGTGGAGGAAGCCCTGAAAAAAACAGAGGAAAAATACTATAATATAATAAACAGCACGGCAGATGGTTTCATTGAGCTTAACCGCGCATATGAGATAACCAGTGCTAATGATGCAATTATAAATATGCTTAAAACGACGAGGAGAAAGATAATCGGCAGAGGCGTTCTCAACACTGTACACCACGCAGAGGCCGGGGCATTTGGCGGTGCGTTGGGTGAGTTATGGAAGGGGGTAGGGGTTGCTGCAACCGTAACGCTTCAGGCGGATGACGGAACGCTCCTGCACACGCGTGTAAACGCAACGCCTGTAAAAAACGATGGGGCCAGGTCAGCCAGGGCAGACGGGGCGTTTGCCCTTATTACAGATATAACTGAACTCGTAGAGATAAAGAACTCTATTTCAAGATACTCTGATGAGTTGAAGCGCAGCAATCAGGAGCTTCAGGACTTCGCTATCGTTGCCTCGCACGACCTTCAGGAGCCGCTGCGTAAGATAATAGCCTTCGGAGACAGACTGCGAGCCAAGACCGGCTCATCCCTCACGGAAGACGCCGCTGACTACCTGCAAAGAATGCAGGGGGCGGCAAGCCGAATGCAGCGCCTTATTGAAGAGCTGCTGAGTTTTTCGAGGATAACGACCCGCGCAAAACCATTCACGCCTACTGATCTCAACGCCATTATGCAAGGGATTGTCTCAGACCTTGAGGAGCGCCTTATGCGTACTGGCGGGCGCGTGGAGTTCGATTCGCTTCCCGTTATTGAGGCAGACCCTATGCAGATGCACCAGTTGTTTATGAATCTCACGGCAAATGGATTAAAGTTCCATGCAGAGGGTGTTGTGCCGGTGGTAACGCTAAGGCTTAATCTTACAGATAGTTCGGGTAGTTCCGGGCAATACTATGAAATCGCAGTTACGGACAACGGCATTGGCTTCGATATGAAATATGTAGACAAGATATTTAAACCATTTCAGCGGCTTCATGGCCGGGGGCAATATGAAGGGACAGGCATGGGATTAGCAATTTGTGATAAAATAGTGAAGCGCCACGGCGGGCTATTGACCGTAAACAGCGCACCGGGGGCAGGTACAACCTTTACTGTGCGGCTGCCGGGTAAGAGAGAAACAGAGAAAACGGAGACGATAGCTTGAAAACAGATGAAAAAGCATTAGAGCAATTTCAAATTCTCCACGCCGATGATGACGAAGACGACAATATCCTGATAGCAGACGCGTTCAAAGAGACCGGCCTCAACGCCAATATTACATGGGTTGAGGATGGTGAGAAGCTGCTGGAGTATCTGTCAAAAAAAGGCCATCCCGACTTGATACTGCTTGACTTGAACATGCCGAGGAAAGACGGCCTTGAGACGCTGCAAGCGATAAAATCAGATGTAACCATGAGACCTATTCCAATCATAGCAATGACGACATCATCTTCAAAAGAGGACATACAGCAATGCTATAACCTTGGCGTAAATTCGTATGTCAGGAAACCTGAGAGCTTTGACCGCCTGATAGAAATTGCAGGAATAATCTCAAAATACTGGTTCAATGCAGTTGAACTTCCCGAAAAACCTGAAAAAATGACTACGGACAGCCAATGCGTAAAGATATTCACAAAAAAAACAGATAAGGGTTACAGATGAAAGAGATGAGAGTACTGCTCATTGACGACGACGAAGAGGATGTTCTCCTTGTAAGGGATTACATAAGGGAAGGGTTTAAGAATGTTTCTCTGAAGATCGTGGATGTGCAGACAGTTCCCGATGCGATAGACAAGCTGCTCACTGACAAATTCGACATAATAATTGTGGACTATATGCTTGGAGAGACGGACGGCCTTGAGGTAATCGAAAGGGCGCGTCTTGAGGGAATCACCACGCCGATTATTTTCCTGACGGGCCAGGGGGACGAGGAGATAGTGCTTTTGGCGATGAAAAAGGGCGCTAAGGATTATCTGAATAAGGCCCGCATTACGGCTGAACTGCTCTGTCACTCTATAATGAACGCGATAAAGCTTGGCGAACTGCAATCGATGCGCCTGGATGCGGAGCGGGCGCTCAGAGAATCAGAGCTGAGGTACAGGACTTTAGTAGCGTTTTTACCGGCCATCGTGTGCGAGATGTCAAACGAAGGTATAATAGATTTCCTCAACGACTCGGCAACCAGAATACTTGGCATTAATCCTAAAGAACTCATCGGCAGGGGCTGGAGGGATTGTTTCCTGCCGCAGGCACAGAAAAGCAGCGGAGATGAGGATTTCTCCCGCAATCTGGAGAAGTTCTACAATATCCTGTCACTGTGCAGTATAAATAACCTTGAGCTGAAGACAAGCATTGAAGGCAAGACAGATAAATACATAAACTGGAACTCTACGTGTCTGTATAAAGACGACGGCACCCCAAATAGTATCATATGCGTCGGAACTGACGTAACCGAGATAGCAATACTAAGGGAAAAGCTGCATAAGCTGTCCATCGTGGATGAGCTTACCGGGCTTTACAACCGTCGTGGTTTTTACACGCTGGCAGAGCAGCAGTTTAAAATGGCCGGACGGTATAGCAAACAAATGCTGATAGTGTTTTTAGACCTTGACGGCCTGAAGCACATAAACGACACAAGGGGACACAAAGACGGCGACATAATAATAAAGGCAGCGGCAGACGTGTTGAAAGATACGTTCAGGGAGTCGGACATCATTGGGCGAATGGGTGGAGATGAGTTCATTGTCCTCGTCACAGAAATGGCGGATGAGGCAGAGGATACGATTAAAACCCGTCTTGCCGAAAATATCGAGGCATATAATCTATCCCTCAGGGAAAACAACATGACGCTGTCCTTAAGTACAGGTATAACTATATATGACCCAGTAAAACCAGCCACGCTGGATGAGTTGATAATCGCGGCAGATGCGCTGATGTACAAGGACAAGGAACACAAAAAGGCAGGACGGCGGACCATCGCATAATAATATACACCGGTAAAATATCCAAACGATTTCCCTCCCAATAATTGTGAAAAAGTACAAACGCATAAGATGGATTATTGAATACTGTGCAGTGCGGTTAATCTTTTTAGCGACTGCGGCGCTGCCAACACGGGCGATGCACGCAATCTCTGCATTCTTAGGTCTGCTGCTTTTTATCTTCGTACCGAAAAGGAGGCGCATAGCCGTTGAGAACATTACGCTGGCCTTCCCGCAGATGTCAAAGAAAGAAGTACAGGAGACTGCTGGCAGAAGTGCCGCGTCTTTTTTTCTAACATTTATGGAAGGCATAAAATATCAGGCCCTGCTGAGAGCGAACGACTACATTAGACTGATAAAAGAATCATACCCGGAGCTTGAGGCCCTGTTTCTCAAGGCAAAGGCGGCCCATGAAAAGGCAGGTGGGTGCATATTTGTAACGCCGCATATCGGGAATTGGGAGTTCCTGCCCTATGTAAGTTCCGCCGTCGGGATTCCTCTGGTAGTTGTGGTCAGGCCGCTTGATAACCCATACTTAGAGAAACTAATCTATGCCAACCGCGCGGAAAGCGGCCAGTTGTTCATAGCAAAGACCAACGCCATGTTCACGCTTCAGGAGACCCTGAGAAAGGGCAAATCCATAGGAATGCTGCCCGACCAAAGCACTGCAAAGGGAGTGTCAATACAATATTTTGGCAGAACTGCAACCGCCACACCAATCCCAGCCATGCTTGCAACATTGTATAAACGCCCCATAGTAGTAATCGCCTGCTGCAGGAGGAGGAAAGAAGGGGGGTTTACGGGCTACGTAAGCGACCCCATATTCCCGGCTGCGGGGTATGAAAGCGAAAAGGCCGAGATAATCAGATTAACACAGGAGACAGCCCGCGTAATGGAAGAGATAATAAAGCAGTTCCCCGGCCAATACCTCTGGATGCACAACCGCTGGAAGACATACAAAAAACAAAACCTGTGGGCAAAGGACGTGGTTAAGCCTGACAATGTGCTATAATAATCAGTAGATCGTCAAAGGAGGCGGCATGAACTGGACGGAAAGAATAACATTTGACCCGCTTGTGTGCCACGGTAAGGCGTGTATAAAGGGAACTCGAGTTATGGTGTCGGTAATTCTCGATAACATGGCAGAAGGAGCAACCGAATCTGAGATATTAACAAGCTACCCTTCATTAAGCGCTGAAGATATAAAGGCGGCAATTGCATATGCGGCTGAACTATGCAGTGAAAGATCTGTTGTGATTGTATAGGACAATGCAGTTTAAGATAGACGAAAACTTGCCGGTTGAAATAGCTCAAATGCTAATTAACGCAGGACATGATGCAATAACAGTAAATGAGCAGCAAATGACGGGTGCGGCAGATAGATTTCTTATAGAACGTTGTAAAGATGAAAATCGTGTCCTGGTTACTCTGGATAAAGATTTTTCTGACATAAGGGCATATCCGCCAGAAAAATATGCGGGAATAATGATTATGAGAGTTGCAAGGCAGGGAAAACAACACATTATAAATGTCTTTCAACAGGTCATACACCGCATAGACCTTGAACATCTTAGGCATCACTTATGGATTGTTGGAGAAAAGTTAACACGTATTCACAACAGTAATTATTAAACTGTAGCCGCGGCTGCGCTGCGTTAAGTTTAATGACATTAAATATATGAATAAATATAGCCTTGCTGCCGGACTTGGGCAGTGCAGCCTTGATTACTTATCCTTCGTGGATACGTTTCCCGTGGAGGACACAAAGTGTGAGGTCTCGCCGTGGATTATTGAAGGCGGCGGCCCTGTTGCTACTGCCCTTGTTACGTTGAGCCGCCTTGGAGTTAATACGAGATTCATGGGGCTTGTCGGAGATGACGAGGCAGGTGGGAAAATCAAACACGGCCTCATCGCCGAGGGCGTTGACATATCTCACATGCTCACTGAAAAGGGCGGCTCCTCTCAGACTGCCTGCATTATAATTAATAAAAAGACCGCAGGCAGGACAATCTTCTGGTCGCGCTCCTTAAAGGGCGAATGCACCGTTACTGAGGCGTTTCTTAAAGATGCTAATATCCTGCATCTGGACGGCCTTATGGAAGATGCCTCGATTAATGCGGCAGAGATGGCTAAATCCCTCGGTATCCCCGTCATGCTGGACGCTGGCTCAGTGCGCTCAAAGACGCATGAACTCATCCCGCTGTGTGACTATGTGGTGTGTTCAGAGAAATTCAGCGAAAAATACGCGTCAAGCCACAACAAAACCCTCTCACAGCTCACCGCATCAGGCGTTCGGTTTGCCTCTGTCACGCTTGGAAGCAAGGGCAGCCTGACCATGATAGATGACCGAACGTTTTATCATCCGGCGTATGACATCAGGGCAGTTGATACAACCGGTGCGGGCGATGTATTTCACGGCGGCTGTCTCTATGGCTTATTGAATAACTGGCCGCACGAAGAAATCATTCGCTTTGCCACTGCTGCTGCCGCTATGAAATGCCTTAAAACAGGAGGCAGGGCAGGAATTCCGCGTATATCAGAAATCGGTGAGTTCATGTCTGCAATGCCCCTAATGGGTATCAATGGTCTAGCTGAATTCCACAAAATATAATGCAAAAACACTTGCTTATTTCATCGCGATTATGTATAATGCGTACACACTAATGTAACATCAAACTAAGGAGGCAGGAATGAGTTTTCTGGATAACATGAAAATCAGCACGAAGTTAATAGGGAGTTTTTTACTGGTATCTTTAATCGCGGCCTGTATTGGTGTCTTTGGGATAATCAACTTGCACAAAATAGACGATGCTGACACTTTCTTGTATGAAAAGATGACAGTACCAATAGGCTATTTGGGTGATATATCAACAAATTTTCAGAGGATACGGGTAAATGTAAGAGACTTAGCAGAGGCAGCGACAAAAGAGGAGATGCAGAAGTCCATAGATACTATTAAAAAGTTAAGGGAAGACATAGATAAACTTTCAACTGAGTATGAAAAAACGATAATCACGGATAAAGGCCGTGAGGCATATAAACATTTCCTTGAGACAAGACATGCCTACGGTGAGGTAATAACCAAGGTGACAGAGTTATTATTGGCTGATAAACAAGAGGAGGCACAAGTCCTTATCAAGGGAGCGGGGAAAAAGGCAGCGATGGAAGAGCAGGAGGCTATAAACACCTTGCAGGAAACAAAATTAAAGGTGGCTAAAGAGACCTCGGATTCAAACACAGCGCTTACCGATAAGGTTACGGGTCTCATTATCACTATAACGGTAATAGGTATGATTATAGCTATGGGACTGGGGATAATAATTTCTAATTCGATAAGCAATCCGCTGAAGCGCGGGGTAACATTTGCCGAGGCCGTAGCAGGCGGGGACCTAAGCAAGAAGATAGACTTAAATAGAAAAGATGAGGTAGGGCAGCTTGCCAACGCATTAAACGATATGGTTGAAAAACTAAAAGAGGTCGTAGCCAGTGTGCGCACAGCAGTTGATAACGTTGCATCAGGCAGCAGCGAACTCTCCTCAGGCGCGCAGCAACTCTCAGAAGGTGCGACACAGCAGGCGGCCTCTATCGAGGAGACATCATCTTCAATGGAAGAGATGACCTCGAACATAAAGCAAACCACAGACAACTCAAGACAGACAGAGGCAATATCAACAACAGCGGCAAAAGACGCGCTTGACAGTGGCAAAGCGGTGTCAGAAGCCGTTAGCGCTATGAAAGAAATAGCCAGTAAGATTTCAATTATAGAGGAAATAGCGAGGCAGACAAACCTTTTAGCGCTAAATGCAGCAATAGAAGCGGCAAGAGCCGGCGAGCATGGCAAGGGATTTGCGGTAGTGGCCTCAGAAGTGAGAAAACTTGCAGAGAGAAGCCAAAAGGCCGCTGGTGAGATAAGTGAACTCTCAGCCTCAAGCGTTAGCATAGCAGAACAGGCCGGCACTATGCTCAATAAATTAGTACCAGATATAAGGAAGACAGCAGATTTGGTACAAGAGATAACGGCTGCCAGCAATGAGCAAAACTCCGGAGCTGAACAGATAAACAAGGCCATTCAGCAGTTAGACCAGGTCATACAACAAAACGCATCAGCCGCCGAGGAGATGGCCTCCACGTCTCAGGAATTAGCGTCACAGTCTGATCAACTGCAAAGCACAATTGCATTCTTTAAGACTGGCACCGAAGGTGCAGCCAGAGTTCAGACGAAGGCCAAACATAAACCCATGGCAATAGCGCACGCGGCTGCCACGCAAAGACCAAAATCACCAGCCCCTGCCAAAGGAAAAACGATTCAATTAGAAGATAGTAAAGACCACTCTGATGACAGCGAATTTGAGAAGTATTAAAAGGGATGTGTGAAATGGAGGGCGTTGCTTAACAGGACAAACGTGGCAAGGTCAGCAAAATAGTGGGATTCTCATTAATAACACAAAGCAAATGGAGGGGGCACAAATGGCAGATGAGAGGAAAAACAGATTTAACCTGAGAACCGATGGGCTTAATGTATGTGTTTTAATTGTAGCATTGCTTGCTTATACGGGAAATGGTTATGCCGGAGAGGATAAGGAAACTGGACGCGCTAAGAGCGAACATAAGACACACTGGACATATGAAGGAGACAGCGGACCTATAAAATGGGGGGACTTAACATCTGAGTACGCAGTATGTAAGGTTGGCAAACACCAGTCTCCAGTTGACATTAAAGACATGAAAAAGGCCGATATGAAGATACCCTTCAGGGTTAATTATAAGGCTGTCCCATTAAAGATGATAAACAATGGACACACGATACAGGTTAACTATGCCCCTGGCAGTACCATCACCATATACGGAAAGACTTACCAACTGGTGCAGTTTCACTTTCACCATCCAAGCGAACACACCGTCACCGGCAAAGATTATCCTATGGAACTGCATTTGGTACATAGAAATGATCTAGGAGAGCTTGCAGTATTGGGTATATTCATGACCGAGGGAAAGGAAAATGCCACGATAAAGACACTATGGGAGAATCTGCCGGAGAAGGTCAACGAGGAAAAGTCCTTGCCATGTATAAATGTTAATGCCTCTGCCCTTCTGCCCAAAATGGACAATATTATTGTTTATACCGGCTCATTGACGACGCCTCCGTGCAGTGAAGGCGTCAGTTGGAATGTTGCCAAGGGTACGATAGAAGTGTCGAAATCTCAGATAGACAAGTTTAAATCTGTTATTGGTAAAAACGCAAGGCCGGTTCAACCAATAAACGACAGGCAGCTGCAAGAATCTAAATAAAACTCATGTGAGTGCCGTGAGCTTAGGACACGGCACTCACCGGGACAGCGCTTCTGCTTAATCAGAGTGTTTGCAATGTGAGTTTAATTATAATTTACTTAAAACACTATGTTCACAATACAGGAGCCGGGTCTTTTTACGAGAATCTTTTGTCTGGGTTGTTTCCCAGCCGCAAGAAGCTCCATTACTTTTATATTTTTCAGCGCAAATTCCCTGATATTGTCGTCATCAAGCGAGGCGGAGACCTTCTCTTTTGCCCTGACCTTGCCGTTGATTTGTATGACCAGCTCTATTTCCTCTTCTTTTGCAGCCTCCTCGTCCCATTCCGGCCATGAGTGCAGCAGTATGGAGCCTTTCTCGCCTATGCCTTGCCACAGCTCTTCACATATGTGAGGCGCAAACGGGCTTAGTAACAGCAGCATAGAGCGCACTGCAAAATAAAGCGATGCATAGTCTTCGTCTTTTGATGGCCTAAACGAATTCGCCTCGTTCAGCAGTTCCATCAGCGCCGCTATTGCCGTGTTAAAGTGATAGTCACGTTCGACTGATTGAGTGACCTTGTTAATGGTCTGATGGGTCTTTCTGATTAACGGGCCGGTTGTGTGTGTCTTTTGCCTGTGCGTTTTTAATTGTTCGATGTTTGAATAAATCAGCGTCCAGAGGCGGTTTAAAAAGCGGTATGCCCCTTCTACGCCCTGGTCTGACCAGTCTATGTCTTTTTCCGGCGGGGCTGCAAACAGTGAAAACACCCGCGCCGTATCTGCCCCGTACCGCTCTGTAAGTTCATCAGGGGTGACGACGTTTTTCTTTGATTTCGACATCTTTTCAACCCTGCCGCGCTCAACGCTCCCATTACATTGGCTGCACTTGCCGCCTTTTGCCTCTTCTGGGAAGAGCCACCCGTGCTCAGGACACTTCAGTGTCTCCTTGCAGACCATCCCCTGCGTCAAGAGCCTCGTGAATGGTTCCTCAACCGCAACAATCCCTAAGTCTCTGAGTACGCGCGTGAAGAATCTTGAGTAGAGCAGGTGAAGCACGGCGTGTTCAACACCGCCTATGTACTGGTCAACAGGCATAAAATGCTCTATGTTTGGTTTGTCGAGTGCATCTTCGTTCATCTTTGAGCAGTAGCGAATGAAGTACCATGACGAATCCACAAACGTGTCCATTGTGTCGGTGTCGCGCCTGGCTGGGCCATTGCATTTCGGGCACTTTGCCGCAACGAAGCCCTCAACCGCTGCAAGCGGGGAGCCGCCCATACCCTTTAGCTCTATGTTTTCGGGCAGAATTACCGGTAGTTCGTCCAACGGTACGGGCAGAGCGCCGCAGTTTTCACAGTATACAACAGGGATTGGCGTACCCCAGTAGCGCTGCCTCGATATACCCCAGTCACGCAGTTTATACTTGACAGAGGCTGTGCCGATTCCTTTGTTCTCTATGTACTCGTTTATCCTTACAATGGCCTCTTTGTTTGGGAGGCCGGTGAAATCTCCTGATTCTATGAGTATGCCTTCGCCCTCATATGCCTCAGCAAGCGGCTTGAGTTCACTGACGGCTTCGGGGGGGGCTATTACCTGTTTGATTGTTAGATTATGTGCCGTTGCAAACTCGAAATCCCTGCTGTCGTGTGCGGGGACGGACATTATAGCGCCCGTGCCGTATTCCATCAGCACGAAGGTGGCAACATATATAGGGATGCGCTCGCCGTTGATCGGATTTACAGCGTATTTACCCGTGAACATACCAAGCGTGGTTTGCGCTGTGGCGGCGTCCTGCTTATCGTACTCTGTCCTTATGCGCCTCAATCCCTCCTGATCCTCTGTAAGAAATGCGGCAAGCGGGTGTGCCGGTGAGAGACAAACAAATGTGGCACCGAACAGGGTATCAGGGCGTGTTGTGAATATCCTTATCTTTATATCAGAGTTCTCAACGGGGAAGTCCAGCTCTGCCCCAAGGCTCTTGCCTATCCAGTTTTTCTGCATCGCAACCACATGGTCAGGCCAGCCTGTTAGTGTATCGCACCCGGCAAGCAGTTCCTCGGCGTAGGCGGTTATCTTAAAAAACCACTGCTCAAGTTCCTTTTTGGATACGACGCTGTCACAGCGCCAGCACTTGTCCTCGATAACCTGTTCGTTTGCAAGGACGGTGCTGCATTGCCCGCACCAGTTTACCGATGAGTTTTTCTTATATGCAAGGCCGCGTTCAAGCATTTTAATAAAGAACCACTGGTTCCACTTATAATATTGCGGCGTACACGTGGTCAGCTCACGAGACCAGTCGTAGCTGCATCCAATCTTGCCAATTTGTTTTTTCATGTAGTCAATATTATCAAGCGTCCACTTTGAGGCGGGTGTGCCGTGCAGTATGGCGGCATTTTCGGCAGGCAGCCCAAAGGCGTCCCAGCCCATCGGGTGGAGTACGTTAAAACCCCTCATCCTCTTGTAGCGCGTGATTACGTCCCCGATGACATAGTTTCTGATATGCCCCATGTGAATCTTTCCAGAGGGATAGGGGAACATCTCAAGGCAGTAGAATTTTTTTTTAGAGTCATCCCTGACGATTGAGTCCACGCCGGTCTCATGCCAGAGTTCCTGCCACTTCTTCTCTATTGCAATAGGGTTATATTTCTCTTCCAAAATATGGCCTCCTCTAAAATCATCCATATATTAAACAACCGCTGCTGGCAAAGTAAACACCCACCGTCTACAGTTAGTGCGTTTGCATACGCTGCCATTATTATAATTAATATGTTATAATAATTATATGGCAATAGGAACCTTTTATTAACAAAAGAAGGAGGTATTGACCATGGTAATAACACAAAGGCAGCCCGTAGGAATTGACAGAAGACAGTGCCCTGATGTAATCGTAAAGTCAACGAGGTGGGTAACAACTACCTGCTGGTTGATAATCTCCATCGTGTGTGTGTGTTTGTATTTTGCAATGCCGGAACGCCCTGCAATTCAAATGACCATCAGTATATCCAGAGAGGCAAGGGCATACTGGGATATTGCCATGTTGAAAAATGTGTTCATCATGATGGTTGTTTTGCTGCTAATATCTTTGTTCGGCCTTGCTGAAAGCATTTTGAGGCACAACAGAGTGGTGGACAATATCCCCAAGACGCTTATACTTACGGTCATTATGTCGCTTGTAGGAATGCTTGTTATTTATTCCTATTTTTAACTCGGGTGTGATTATCTTTCGGCATGGTATGGCAGGGCAGATGTAAAACAAAGATTGCCAATCCCCTTTGGCTCCGGCAGGAGGGGAACTTTCCAATGTTGTGCGTTTGCCCTGGCGTCAGCCGAAAGGAAGAATACCCCGCTGGAGCTGCAGATTGTCTGGCGGCATTGACTTAAGATATCAAATGACAAGTAAAGGCTGAATTTATAAGGTGTTGTAAGGGCGTAGAAAAGTTAAACGTGAGCAAAGGAGGTAAAACATGGTATCAAAGATCATCACATTAGTAGGAGAATCACCAGTCAGTTGGGAAGATGCCACAACGAACCTCATTAAGGAAGCCCAAACCAGCCTCAGAGGGATAACCCGTATAAAAGTTACCGAGTTCGACGTTAGACTTGAACAGGAGAATGTTTCAAGATTTCGTGTAAAAGCAGAAGTTGCGTTCAAAATCGAAGCGTAACGTGAATTAAAACTCTACGCCCTTACAATGGTACTTTATGAATGTAATTTTAAAACCAGGATATAACAAAATATACAGCCTGTATAAGGCATTTACCAATACTGTGGAAATAAAAATGGCAATGGAAAGTTATCTCTGCCCCCTTCAGATGTTTATGGAGCTTACTGAAGGCGGTTTCAACTATGGGGCAGTTAAAATCCTGAAACACGATTTGAACATCAAGCGCATCTTTTTAACTCGTGTCACTCTAAAATACTTTAAGAACATAGCCTTAGCGATAAGTGATAAGAATAACCCTTCTAATTCAAATATGACCAGCCAGCCGACAGAACACCTACCTCTTTGGAACAATGCAGTTTCAATACCATTGTTTATACTTGGTGTCATATATGCCATTGCACGAACAATAACACGCAGATTATTAAAGTCGGGTGATAAAACTTCAGGTTGAGAAACTACTGCTGCATATTCCGTTGCAATAGCGGGATTGGAAATATGGAGTACGTTAGTAGTATAAGATTATTTAACCGCTCGGCGTAAATCCGGGAAATAATGCTTACGTACATAACGTACTCCTTTTATTATAATCATTTGACTACCTCTACTGTGTGGCATTTTGTACAATCAAAAGATTTATGGCTCATCATTTGTTTAACTTTGTCCGCCATACCCTTAGGCCCCTTAGCGCCGTGGCAAGTCCTACAGTCCATATTCTCATGTTCTAACATCATCTTGCCAGCCAGAGGGGTTTTAATAACTTCGGCGAATTTTTTCTTCCCATCGGCTTTAGTAGTGCCTAGTTCGTGGCAGTCTGTACACGCCTGCCCAGGGTGGTTTCCCATTTTTACGTTTTTAGGGCCGCTGTCACCGTGGCAATTGGTACAGGCCATCCCAACATGCTCCAACGGCATCTTCCCAAGATATGCCTTAGGTGGGGACTTCTCAGCCCATGATAACGACATTCCAGCCATTAAAAAAACTACTGTGATTGTCAACGCGGACAGTTGCTTAAATCTCATAGCGGCCTCCTTTAATATGGTACTTAGGTTTATAAGCTGCCCCCACTAAATACTGTACCTTTTTAAACAGCCCTTAACTATGAATCAACTTATATTAGTATAATACATAAGCGCGATAGTGTCAAGAAGTTTTTGTCAAGAGCAAGCATGGATTGATTTTAGATGTCTGGGTTATTTGGGGTATCAGTCAATTGTTCAGTAAGTCTTCCGTCCATGAGGGTTAAGACCTTGTCAGATACCCTGCGGGCAAATCCGGCGTCGTGCGTGGAGAGGATTATGGCTGCCTTTAGAGTATGCCTGATGCCTTGGATGATATCTTCTATTGCCTTTGAGTTGTTGGCGTCCACCGCAGCGGTTGGTTCGTCAAGAAACAGGACTGAGGGGGAGATAACCAGCGCACGTGCCAGACCCATGCGCTGAGTCTCACCGCTTGAGAGTGTCACGGCACGGCGTCTGAGTTTGTCCTTCAGACCGACCATCTCAGCAGCATTTAGTACCTTTTCCTCTACTTCATGCCTGCTTACTTTTCGCAGCTTAAGCCCATATGCAATGTTCTCATAGACTGTTGTATTAAACACCCCTACAGCAGGCAATAACAGCGTAATCCGCCGCCTCAGGGCAAGGTTATTCTCTAATACTGTGCCACCCTCAAGAAAATCCACCCTGCCAGAGTCCGGCTGCTCTAAAAATGTGCAGAGTCTGAAAAGTGTTGATTTCCCTGAGCCGTTTTGCCCCATTACGGCATACACAGAGCCGCTTTCAAACCTGTACGCGCAGCCGTCAAGGACTACAGATTCCCCATAGGACTTTTTTAATTCAGATACACTGACGCTCAGACCCAAAGATACCCCGTTGCCCGCCCCCGTTTAGAAAAAAAATATAATGCAATATTAACGCTAAGTGAGATGCCAAGCAGCACAATCCCCAGCGCTATGGCCTCAGAGAAATCCCCCTTGTCCGTCTCCAGCACTATGGCCGACGTAATTACCCTCGTTCGCCCTGCTATATTTCCACCAACTATTAGCACCGCCCCTACCTCGGCACTAAGCCGCCCAAAGGCCGCCATCACGCCGGAGATTATCCCATATCGTGCCTCCTTCACTATTGCCATCGCTGCCTGAAACGGCGCAGCCCCAAGCGACAGGGCAGCCTGCCGTATTATTGGCGGCACACCGTTAATAGCCGCGTAACTAAGCGACGCCACTATTGGAAAGGCCAAAACGCTCTGGGCTATTATCATCGCCGGGGCAGTATATAACAGCCCCATGAAACCCAGCGGCCCCCTCCTTGACAGCATCAGATAGAGAAACAACCCCACCACAACCGGCGGCAGCCCCATCGCCGTGTTCAATATGTTTAATGTTAAATGCCTCAGGGGAAATCTTTTCTTCAGACTTATCAGCGCCCCAACGGGCACCCCAAGTGCGCTGCCAATAAGCAGGGCACTCAGAGATACCTTAAGGGACAATAATACTATCCCCATCAGCTCGGCATCTAATGTATATATCAGTAAGCACGCCTTTCTAACCCCATCGAATATTAAGTCCATCTCAGGGGTAATTAATCCCCTTAATGGGACACTCGGCACAGGCCGGGCGCGGTTTACAGTAATACTTGCCAAGCCTTACGAAGAGGGCGTGGTAGTTGTTGTATATCTCAGGGCCTATGGCGCCGCTCATGTGAAATAGTGCTTGAAAGTCGTCATATGACCGCTTATAGTCCAGAGCCCCGTGTCTGTCCAGGACGCGCTTTGTGTAGGCGTCTATGACGAAGACTGGCTTTTGGAGGGCATAAAGCAGGATTGAGTCTGCGGTTTCCGGCCCTATGCCGTTTATTTCAAGGAGGGCAGCCCTGAGATCAGAAGTCTCCTTCATATTTTCAATAACACCATCGTATCTCAAAACAAGAAATTCGATAAATGCCCGCAGGCGCACGGCCTTTACGTTGTGGTAGCCGGAGGGTTTTATCAATTCCGAGAGCCTCGAAAGCGGCATCTCATAGATTATAAAGGGATCAAGGGCATTGTTGGTCTTTAGATTTGAGACAGCCTTTTCCACGTTGAGCCAGTTGGTGTTTTGTGTGAGGATTGCCCCGACTGCCACCTCAAAGGGGGTATCGGCAGGCCACCAGTGCTGAGGGCCAAAGGCGGCATTGAGAGTTTCATAGAGGCGCGCAAGGAAGTCCCCCATTATTGGTGAAAGTGTCGGTGAAAGTGAATCTGCAGTTGTGTTATAATGCGGTATGGCAGTGTTTTCTTTCATCACGGTCTATTGTAGGATATTTTAAATGGACAGGGCAATAGTGCTGACGTATCACAACATTGGCAAGGCGCCAAGGGGGGCACGGCTCCCCGGGCTTTACGTATCACCTGCGGTGTTTCACCTTCAGATGCGGTATCTGAAGGCCGCAGGGTTTACCGTAGTGCCGCTGGATGAGATAATGAATTTCATAAGCGGTCAAAGCCAGGTAAAGCGCCCTGTGGCGCTTACGTTTGATGATGGATTTCAGGATTTTAACGATAATGCGTGGCCTGTGCTGAAGGCTATGGGGTTTCCCGTGACGGTATTTATTGTAGCTCTACGCGTTGGCGGGGAGAATCTCTGGGACTGCGAATATTTAAATGTGAGAAAGAGACTGCTTGACTGGGACACAATTGCCAGATTACAGGCAGAGGGGGTCAGCTTTGCCTGTCATACCATGACGCACCCGTCTCTTACATCACTGAGGGGCGAGGCACTGAGTGATGAGATATTTGGCTCAAAGGCTGTGGTAGAGGAAAAAATAAATGCCCCAGTGGATTATTTTTGTTATCCATATGGTGATTTTAACGAAGAGACTACTGAAATGGTAAAGGCCGCGGGCTTTAGGGCTGCGTTTACTACCCGAAAGGGCGCTGTGTTTCAGGCTGTCAACCCATACGAGATAAACCGCATATCAGTTAAATCCACTACCGGGCCGCTTGCCTTTGCCTATAAGCTCCACCTGTATAATGGCAGACCTCCAGGCCGCCCGAAATAATGCAAAAACCAATTAACATACTGCTGCTCTATACTGGTAAGCACTGGAGCGGCATCGGCTCACACGGAGCTGTGCTTGCCGGTGGGTTGATGAAAAAAGGCATTAACGTGGTGTTAGGCTGCCCGCGCGGGGGAAAGCTCTACGCTCAGGCCGAGGCCCTGGGCATTACAGTAAGACATATCGGGATGAAAAACCTGATGGACTTCGCCTCATGGTATAGGATACTCAGAGTGGCACGTCAGGACAATATCGATATAATCTGCGCCAATCTTGGGAAAGAGTACTGGCCCCTTGCGGTCATCTGCCGTGTACTAGGGCTTAAATCCGTAATCGTCAGGCATCAGATGAATAAACTCAAAACCCTGACTAACCGTCTTATCAAAGGAGATATTGATAAAATCATCGCCGTAAGCGGCGCCGTAAAACGCACACTGATTAACAGCGGCATCGACGGAGACAAAATAGAGGTCATATATAACTCTGTTGACCTTGGCCGGTTCGACCCCCTGTTAAAATCTGGCAGAGTCAGCCGCAATGAGATACGCGCCGAGCTTGGCCTTGCCAAAGACGATATAGTTATTGCCAGTGTTGGCAGGATAACCGAGGACAAGGGCGGCCTTGACCTGTTGTATGCCTTTAAAGAAGCCGTTGGGGTGTATCCCCGCATGAGGCTGGTCTTTGCAGGTGACGGGCCTTTTCGCAGTTCGCTTGAGGGGCACGCCGCCGACTTGTCGATTTCAGGGCGTGTCCATTTCACAGGCTACAGGGATGATGTAGAGCGTATGTATGCGGCGGCAGACATTGTGGTAGTGCCGACACGTGGATTAGAGTCCTTTGGAATGGTAGTGATAGAGGCGATGGCGATGGAAAGACCCGTGATTGCCTCTGATGTTGGCGGAATACCTGAGATAATAACTCATGGGGTAAACGGTTTGCTGTTTAACGCTACGGACAGGGCGGGCTTGCGGGCGTGTATTTGTGAACTTATTGAAAATCTGTCTTTGGCCTCACGGCTTGCCGCTGAGGGCAGAAAAACTGTCGTTGAGCGCTTCTCAGACGGTGCGTTTTCAGAAAGGTTTGCCGACGTTTTATATAATCTTATGTTATAATGAATAGTTATGATGAAATTTAACTTAATACGCGATGCAACGCTTGGGGCGGTTAATATTGGAAGATACCAGATTCTTCACGAGCTTGGGCAGGGCGCTATGGGGGTTGTATACAAGGGCAGGGACTCGATAATTGACCGTATTGTTGCAATCAAGACAATCAGGCTTGGCAAGGCATTTCTGGGTATGGATGAGAAGGAGATGCTCAGGCTGTTCTATCAGGAGGTCAGAATTGCAGGGAATCTATCGCACCCCAACATAGCCACAATATATGATGCCGGTGAGTCCTATGATATTCACTATTTTGTTATGGAGTTTGTTGACGGCATTCCGCTTAAATCTATAATACAGGACAAGGTATCTTTACCGCTTATCAGCAAGGTAAAACTGCTGGTGCAGGTGGCCTCCGCACTTCAATATGCCCACTTGCGCGGCGTGATTCACAGAGACATCAAGCCGGCAAACATTATGCTTGTCATTAGTGAACATACCAAGTCTAAGGACTATCAGGCAAAAATAATGGACTTTGGAATAGCAATGCTCTCGTCATCAAAAAGCGCCATACACAGGGCAGACCGGATTCTTGGAACGCCGTCATATATGTCGCCTGAGCAGGTAACGGGTGGCGAACTTGACAGACAGACCGATGTGTTTTCCTTAGGGGCAATGTCATATGAGTTTCTAACTGGCCGGAAACCGTTCCCTGCGGCAGACTTACCGGCATTATTTACTAAGATTAGGACAGAAAACCCGCCTCCTCCAAATTATATACAAAAAGATATGCCGCTTATCATAAGCAACTGTATAATGAAGGCCATGGAAAAAGATAAAGAAAAGAGGCTGCAATCTGCCGGTGAATTCGCCGATGAGATGGAGATATACCTCAGCCGTGCAGAAACTCAGGATACGCAAAAGTTCTCAGCCGCGCTCGATACGGCAAACAGGGAATTCCTTCTGAAATTAAAGAAACACTATGCGTTCTTTGCTGACTTTTCCCTCATGGAGCTGAACAAAATTTACAATATAAGCAGCAAACACGTGTATAAAAAAGATGAGGAGATTTTCAGAGAGGGCAGTATAGGCAAGAAGCTGTTCATAATCATGAGCGGGCGGGTGAAAATCACTAAGATGTCTCCGGGAAATATGACTGAAACCCTGTTAAACGTGCTAAAACCAGGGGACTGCTTCGGAGAGATGTCCCTGATGGACTCAGCGCCGCGCTTTGCAACTGCCACAGCCGACAGCGAATGCTCCCTTGTGGCCATTAGCGAGGTAGTGCTGAGAAACTCCGAGCCTATGCTCTGCCTGAAGCTGTATAAGAATCTTGCGATCACCCTGTCTGACAGACTCAGAAAAAGTGACGAGAAGGTCAACGCCTTACTCTCAAGATATCCAGACACTGACATAAGTCATTTAACATAACAACACCAGAAATGTTATTATACTATTAAGGTATGGCAACATCATTATCAAAGCGTACAAGGGGTCCCAGAGGTACTGGGGGCACGCTGGTGGTTATTGTACTGATGTCTCTGCTTTTTATATCGGGCAGGGCCGCCTATGGCGACTGTACACAGGGGGATTGTTACAACGGGCGCGGGGTATTTGTATTCCCCAGCGGAGAGAGATATGAAGGTGGATTTAAGGACGGCAACCCCAGCGGCACCGGCACTATATACTACCCAAACGGTGATGTCTACACAGGGCAGCTTGTTGCAGGGGTAGCTTACGGCAAGGGTACGCTTTCCTTCGCAGACGGTCAAACATATGAAGGGGAGTTTAAGGACGGCAAAAGACACGGCATGGGTATAAACAAATGGCCCTCAGGGGATAAATATGAAGGGCAGAGCGCCGACGGGATTAAACACGGCACAGGGACTTATTACTTTTCCAATGGTGATAGATATGAAGGACAGTTCTCAGGCGATAACTTCAACGGCGATGGCACATATTACTTCGCAAACGGCGATAAGTACACAGGGGAATTCGTTGACAACCTGTTTAACGGTGCAGGCGTTTTGACCTACAAGAGCGGCTACAGGTACGAAGGCAGTTTTGAAAATGATAAGAAAAACGGCCCGGGCATATTAACGTTAAATGGCAGACAGATGCAGGGGCATGATGGCTTAATGGTGAAAGGTGAAATTAGTACAGACGACGCCCCGAAAACACCATGGCCGCCCGTGCCATAAACACTGCCATAAACACTGTATGTTTAGCAGGAGGGATAAATGTTAAAAAAATATATTATATTTTTAGCAACAATAGCAATTGTCTTTTCCAGCGCTGATATCTTATCGGCAAAGGCTGGCAGCTCAAGTAATTCAGGCAGTTCAAGTAGTTCAGGCGGCTCACGCAGCAGCAGTTCATCGGGCAGGAGTTCTTACGGCAATACATCATCTGTGAACAGGGGCTCAACGGCAACGAAGCAAACAACCCCGACTTCAAAATACGGCAACTCTGCCTCGTCACAGGGTACCGGTGCAAAAAAATACGGCAACACGGCGGTTACCCCCTCATCAGGCACTCAGCAAGCCCCGGCTAGTAAATATGGCAACACCGCAGGTACGGCCTCAGCGGGTGGTCAATCCGGTAAACCTTCCACATTTGACCAAAAGCTAAACACTAATGTCTCTAAGCAGCAGGCCAAAGACTCCCTCTCAAAGTATGAAACGCAGCAGAGCAGATATAAATCCAAAGACACCACAACCAACTATGGCAGGTACACCGGCAATCCCATAGTAAACCGCTCGCGCGGCTACGACCAGAATACTCGTGCTTACAGAAGGGACAACTTCTACACAACGTATAGCTATCAACCGCCCAATTATGCGTTTATGGGCGCGCCGTCTTTTGGCATGTGGGATGCCATGTTTTTGTGGTTTATGCTTGATCACATATCAGACAGAAACTACTCAAGAATGTACCATAACCATCAAAACGACCCGGATTTCCAGAAGTGGCGGCAAGAGGCTGACAAGCTCTCAGGCGAAAACGCCGAACTAAAGGCCAAGCTCGCAAACCTCGACAAACAGGTCGCCGAACTAAAGGGTGAACCCGTCGATCCCTCTTATATTCCACCGGGGGTAGATGCAGACATTGCTTTGAATAAGAAAGTAGTAGATAAGGCTCAACCAGAGAAAAAAGAATCTCATTTTTTCCGATGGCTCTTGGTATTTGTGCTGGCTGCTTTGATAATCTATTATATATACAAGAGGAAGACCACTGTGCAGGAAGCGAAATTCAGGTTGGATTAAACAGGAGGCAATAATATGGGTGCATTGGGAATATTCAAACATATCGTTGAAAAGCAAAAAGAGGCGTTGTCAGATTTGCTTGAAGGGAAAAAACAGCGCGTGGACTTAACTATTCCCCTCGGCCTGAAAATCAACAGCATAGTGAAGATAGATGAGACAAAGTTTATCCTCAACGAGGGGAAATTAAAGGTGCCATCCCCCGGGGCGGCAACGCACACGGTAGTTGCTGCCGGTAAATATACCATAGGGCCTATGAGCAACTATAAGTTATATCTTCAGTCAGCTATGGACAAAGAAGATGAGTCTGTTATTCAGGTAGTTGTAGAAAATACGGAGATAGTATCATTGGCTTACTACAGGGTCATAGATGAGGTATTCCCAGCCGATGAGGACGAATGGGGCGTATGGCTAAACTACGGCACAGGACTGATAGGATATAAGGATTTTATAATAGACGGCGAACTGACATACCAGAGGACAGTGGGCAGCCATCAGCAAGACTATATTGAACCTATGGAGTATACTGAGACAGTCGCACTTGACCCGTATGGGATGACCGGTATGAAGATTGATGGTTTGTCGATGAGATATGCAAGGGAAGTGAATAAGGACATGCAGGAGTATATAGTTGTCACAATGGAAAAGGTGAAGGATGAGTTCGGCACAGTTAAGGAAGCCGGAGTAACAATCATGGCAGGCATAGAGCTGGTTGAGCCTGAGCTTGAAATTTCGTAAATATTTAAGGAGGTATTGAAGATGGGGTTTTTCACAAATTATGGAAAGGTTACAATGGACAAGATTAAAAACTCAGTGATAGAAGGGCTGGTTTCCTTTGACCCTGAAGGGGCTACCGAGGCGGAAATAAAGGAGATGGAACAAAAGCTCGAGGCAGTAAGCGTTCAGGCAGCAAAGTCACGGCAAACAATGCTGAAAGAAAAGGATGAGGCAGATAAAATAGCAGCCGTGTACAATCAGAGGATAGAGGCGGGTGAACTCTTAAATCAGAAAATAACCGTAGAGACAGACCCTGCAAAAAAGGCGTCTTTAGAGAAAAGCCTCGCAACACTGCTTGAAAACGTAGAGAAAATGGCCGCCGATGTAGATAAAGAACAGCAGGAGGCAACAGAGGCCGAGGAGATGTTCAGGTACCTGGAGCAGATAACACGGGACGCGGCAAAAAAACTCAAAGAGGCAAAATCTCAATACACACAGGCCATGAGAGAGATGCAAAAGGCAAAAATGCAGGAACAAATGGCTAAGGAAAAGGAGGTTGCAACAAAAACGGCTGCCGGACTGGGCACAGATAATTTTAACACGGCGCTGAAGGCAATGAAGCACATCACAGAGGATGCGGCAGCAAAGGCAGAAGCGGCAAAGCTCCGCTCAGACCTCCTAAAGCCTGTATCCCTTGAGGATGACGCAAACGTGACCGCAGCGCTGAAAGAAGTAAAGGGAGAAGTTCAACCAACAAGCCTGACAGAAAGGTTGAGCGCTTTAAAAAAAAAGTAACTGAGAGATAGAAAGATGTTCAAAGGGGGAGGGGGTATCCTTTCCCCCCTTTTCCTTTGAATAC
Organism: Candidatus Magnetominusculus xianensis; assembly: GCA_001541255.1. Lineage (GTDB taxonomy): Bacteria > Nitrospirota > Thermodesulfovibrionia > Thermodesulfovibrionales > Magnetobacteriaceae > Magnetominusculus > Magnetominusculus xianensis. The sequence continues at coordinate 49,356 of LNQR01000032.1, read as the reverse complement.
TATCAAAGTGGGCGCTATTTCAGATATTTGAAATAATCGCCTGCAGGTTGGTATAATCACCCTATGTACTATATACTTGCTCTGATTATTACTGTCCTTCTCACCGCATGTACCCAGCCGCATGTGTTGTATCAGTACTCTTCGCTTAACGCCCTTATGGAAGGCGTCTATGACGGTCAGCTGACAATTGGGGAGTTAAAAAGACACGGGGACTTGGGGCTTGGCACCTTCAACGGTCTCGATGGGGAGATGATAGTAGTTGATGGCATCGTCTATCAAATCAAAGGCGATGGGACTGTGTTTGTCGTCAATGATAATGTGGAAACTCCGTTTGCAGCGGTAGTGTTTTTCAAGCCCGCTAAGTCCTTTAGCGTGGAACAGGAAATCTCCTGCGAAGAACTGCAAAAGAGAATCCTTCAACTCGTACCGTCTCCAAATATCTTTTACGCCGTTAAAATCGAAGGACTGTTTAAGCACATCAGGGCACGGGCAGTCAAGGCACAGAATAAACCATACCCACGCCTGATTGAGGCGGCTAAAGGGCAGGGAATGTTCGATTTTAAGGACATCAGGGGGACGTTGGCAGGGTTTTACTTCCCCGAAACATTCGGAGGGTTGAGCGTCGGAGGTTTTCACGTTCACTTCTTATCAGATGACAGGAAATCGGGCGGTCACCTGATGTCATGTCAAGTGAGCCGCGCCGCTGTCGATATAGATTATCTTACGGACTTCTCACTGGAACTCCCAAAAAGCGGCGGTACCTACGGCAAGTCAATCGGCACGGCCCAAAAACAGGAGGTCGATTTAATTGAAAAAGGACGCTGACTCAACTGAATCAACACGACCGCTAAACGGCAAACCATCGAAGACATTAGAAATATTAAAGTATATAGGCCCCGGGCTGTTTGTTACCGTAGGGTTCATAGACCCCGGAAACTGGGCTACGAATATGTCCGCTGGCGCAGATTACGGCTACAAACTCCTCTGGGTAGTCACGCTCTCAACGGCGATGTTAATACTGCTTCAACACAATGCCGCTCACCTGGGAATAGCAACTGGTCTGTGTATAGCCGAAGGGGCGGGGAAGTATTTTTCGCGGCTGACGGCCAAATTGTTTATTGGAACGGCTATGCTGGCCTCGGTTGCAACTGCCCTGGCTGAAGTTTTAGGGGCGGCAATCGGCCTTCAGATGCTATTTAAGATACCTATTGCAGTTGGTGCAGTTATTACGATGATTTTTTCGGCACTAATGCTTATATCTAACAGTTATAAGAGGCTTGAGATGTGGATAATGGGTTTTGTCTCTATAATCGGTATTTCATTTATATTTGAGCTGACACTCATAGATATTAAATGGGACGAGGCGATAAAGGGATGTTTTATACCACAATTTCCAACAGGGTCGATTGCAATAATTATGGGTGTCCTGGGGGCAGTTGTAATGCCACATAATCTGTTTCTGCACTCTGAGGTAATTCAGAGCCGACAGTGGAATCTCAAGGGGGAAGAGGTAATTAACAAGCAGTTAAAGTATGAATTCCTGGACACCATAACTGCAATGTTAATCGGCTGGGCAATCAACAGCGCTATGATGCTGGTAGCGGCAAGCGTATTTAACACCAATGGGATTTCCGTAACAGAGCTTCAACAGGCTCAGGCCACACTAAAGCCACTGGTGGGGAATGCGGCGGCTGTTGTTTTCGCACTGGCACTTTTGGCCTCTGGTCTGGCCTCTTCTACTACGGCTGCAATGGCGGGCGGGAGCATTCTTGGGGGACTATACCAAAAACCACTTGAGATAACTGACACTCACACACGCATCGGCGTGGGAATAACACTCTGCGGGGCGCTGATAATAATATTCCTGCTCAAAGACCCATTTAAGGGGCTGATCTGGAGTCAGATAGCCCTCAGTGTTCAACTGCCCTGGACAGTTTTTGGCCTCGTCTATCTAACGTCATCAAAAAAGGTAATGGGCAAATATGTAAACTCAACAAGAAATAAAATCTCACTATTCATTGTGGCCGCCATCGTTACCGCACTCAACGTTATACTTATTATTGATACTATAAAGTAGATATTTTCACGATTTGTAATACAGAGACAGGGGAAAAGGTGTCTGTGTTGGGAATATTAAGCTGCCCTGCGCGCTTGACAACGTTAAACGATATGTAATACATTATGATTAGTGTTAAACGGGGATATGTATCGGTACTGCGGGCCGTTGTTCGATGGTTTTTATGTTGCTATTGTCTCAGACGGACGCGTGGTGTGCAGCTGCCGTGACGCATGGAACGTCCTTACCTTGGGGAAGGTTCCCAATAGCAGCCTCTATGATATATGGCATGGTGAGGCAGCGAAGCACATCAGAAATATGTTTAGGGAAAACACGCCGCCAGATACGTGTCTGAACTGCCCATTCATCGTCTCGACATATGATAAAAGCAAACTCTACAACACAATTAATACCCCCTATATGGTTTTTTTAGAGACAAATGCAACCTGTAATCTGAGGTGCAAACGCTGTGACCGCAAGAAGATATTAGAAGACAGGGAAACCCCGCACATGTCTCTTGAGACCTACAAAGCAGTTATTGATGACTTGAACACGCTTGAGTATTTCAAGGCGCTTATTCTTCACAACTACGGCGAACCATTTTTACACAAAGATATTTATGACATGCTCTTATACACCAGAGCGAATGCCCCTTTTATCAACGTATATATCTCAACCAATGGAATGCTCATAGACACCAGGGAAAAGCAAAAGATAGTGGCCGCCACAGTAGACCAAATAGTGTTTTCTATTGACGGCAGCTCAGAGGATTCCTATATTCAGTACCGCGAGGGGGGAAACTTTCAGAAGGCATTTAACAACATGGCCGCCCTTGCGGACGAAAAAAGGCAGGCGTCATCGGATATTGATATTGTATGGCGTTATCTGCTTTTTAAGTGGAACGACTCGGACGAGGAAATGCAGAGGGCCATTGAGTTAAGTGAAAAAACAGGGGTCTTACTATACTGGCACATCACAAGCAATCCCCCCGGTGCCCAGTCTGCCAAATACACAATAGATGACAAGATTAATACACCAAAGATAGAGAGCCGCCTGTGGCTTGAGCCTCCATTCGGTGTCCTAAACCTCAAAAGAAACAACTGCAACCCTGATAAATGGGAAAGAATCGCCGCACGTGGACTCAGTGATTATTTCGCCCGCTATCAAACAAGACATCAAAACCGGCTTCAAACAATTTCTCAAGGCGCAAGCTCCGAACTGAGTACTGAAAAAAACACTCAGGCGGGAGGTTTTGCCAGAAAATATATCACTATGCTTGCCTCTTTTCTGAAGAGATAGCGCCGCGCCTGATAATGGTTCATCTGTCGTGCCACCGCTTTTTCACACCACCGTAAAATAAGTCGAGTTCCTTACGCTGGCCCTCAGTCAGTTTCTGTTTCATGTCTGATATGGCCGCCTCAATAATCTTTTCGGCCTCCGGCTGATGCCTGTGCCTTAGTTGTTTTAAGTCTGCGTGTGCCTTCTCAACAATGGGTTCTATTGCCTCCTGCTGTGCCTTTGTAAGTTTTAGTTCACCAGATAGTTTCTTTAATATCAATCTCTTAAATGCAGGCGGCCCCTCGTGAAATATTGACTCCATCTTGTGTTTCATAATCATTCCGCCAATAACTGCACCTGCTAAAATCCCGGACAGGAATATAATCAGGCAGCCGGCGATGACCTTCATATTTTTCATCTCTATACCTCCATAAACTTTCCATTTATAAAAACAACTGCAGCGCGCTGATACCGGAGGGGTCGTCAATAAATACCCCAAAGACAGAGTACCCGCTGCCGCTGCCAGAGAATACCGCGTACAGGGCTGCCGTCAGGGCACATGCGGCTGAGGCGGCTGCAAAAGGCCATATAAATCTTTGGAGTGCGTCTGCCTTTGCATCATGTACCGCTCTGACCCTGGTCATTACAGCGTTGTACCACTTGTCATCTGGCATAGGGGCTGTGTACTGGCTTGCCAGGCGATGAGCTTCTCTGAGGGCTTTTTCTATTTTTTCTATGACATTTTTTTTCATAGCACACCCTCCTTTAAATTATTTAGAATTTTTTTTCTAAGTTTTGCCTTTGCCCTGAGCGCCTTGACCTTTACGTTAATTGTGCTGAGATTGAGCATCTGTGCTGCCTCCTTAACGCTGTAACCCTCAAGATATACCAGCGTTATTAGCATTCTCTCAATGGGGGCAAGCCCAGCCATCGCCCAGTTAAGGATTTCGACTGTGTCCCGCTGCATCTCAGAATCCCTGAACAGCCCCATGGAGTCTTCATTGATAACCCTTTGGAACCATCCCTGTTGGACTTCTCCCAATGAACTCACCGGTAGTTCCCGGCTCTTGTAGTGTGTCCTCCAGAAGTCATAGCACGTTCGCACTGTAATGGTTCTGAGCCAGTACTTGAACTGGCTCTTGCCGTTAAACGACGCAAGCCCCTCGAAGGCACTGACAAACACCTCCTGAGCTGCCTCGGAAACTGCCTCCTGTGGTATGTATGAAGCGGCGATTTTGAATACATACGCGCTGTATCTCCTGACGATGACCTCAAACTCATCGGTATCTCCGGCTATGATGCGTCCAATCAGCTCTTGAAGGGCTGAATCATCGCTGTGTGTATCGGGCATTGTCTGTCCTCTTGTCCCAATCCTATTATACTTGAAGTTAAGGTAAAAGGGGCAAGGGTTTTACGCCATGCCCCTCACTTAAGTTTAACTATTAGCCGCCATTGCTGCTAATCCAGAGGTCAACTATGGAGTGAATGCCCTCCATTTTGTTCTTAATGTGCGTGTACATATCTGTTCTGAACTGATTTGCTGCAGCAAGCTGTTCAACGCTCAGGACGCCCTGAAGTTGTGTCACCACTTGTGCCCTGAGTACGGCGAGTTCCTCCTCGGCTGCGGCTGCGCTTTTTGCCGCCTGACGCACCTTGGTCTCATCATATGCCGTGCTGTGGATAGCGTCACTCAGATTTTTCTTTGCCTCAGCAACGCTTAAAGCGCTGCTTCCAATCGTCTGACGATAGGACTTCAGTATGGAGGCTATCTGCTGCTTTTGTGAAGGGCTGAGTTGCAGGCCAAGCATGAATTTCAGAAACCGTGGTTCAATCGCATGCACAGCGCCCCCATGTCCTGATGCCGTAAAGCCATACGCCTTGTGAACGCTCAACCCTCCAGCAAACACCACCGCACACAGGGCTGCAAATACAACGACCGCCAACATCCTTTTACTGTACATCATGGTTACTACCTCCTTTAATATCATCTTGGGAATCATCCAGACCCGCTGGCTTTTCTAATCCCTTAAATCACTAAGTCGCACTTGAATGGTGAAAGGTTACATATATATAAACAGTGCAGACAGCAAGGAATTTAGCAGAGCACTGAGAAGCCACTGGACAACTCGCTTCACTGGGTAGTAGATGTAGTTTTTCGTGAGAATGACAGCCGTATACGTAGTGGTTATGGAGCTGAAAACTTCTCTGCAGCAAGGCATATTGCGCTGAATCTTCTGAAACAGGAGAAACCCGCCAATATAGGTGTCAAAAACAAGAGACTGAAAGCCGGTTGGAGCAATAGCTGCATGGAGAAAATCATCCTATGTTGAAATGCGTTTGCCCTGATTACTTAACTAACAGGAATTTAATAATGGCAAACGTAGCGGCTAACTGCCCTATCCAGAAGAGGAACATCCATTTGATGTTCTCTTTGCTGGATTTCTCAATTTCAATTCGCAACTTGCCTGATTCCTCTGTGATTCGTTCGTTGACCTCTGAGATGCGTTCGTTGATTTTGCCTGTCTCAAGAGTAATGCGCTCGTTGACCTCTGAGATGCGTTCGTTGATTTTGCCTGTCTCAATCCGCAGTTCAAGGCGCAGCTTACCGGCTTCTTCGACAAGGCGGCGTTCAAAGCGCTCCTCGGCTATAGCGATGGCGTCTTTACGCGCGTTTAAGTCTATGTCATTAATTAACGCAGCAAAGTCGTCACTGGCATCGTCGCCGAGGCGCTCTCTTAAAGAACGAGGTATTGTTATCACACTCATGCCCCTACAGTATCACATTAAAATAATCTTGTCAACCTTAGAATGAACGCATTGGACTTTGCCCAAACCCAGGAGGATGCCCAAATTAACATGAAAGAGCCTCAGCCCCTCAAGGAGAAATCAGAATGTTGAAATGCGTTTGCCCTGCACATTGCTGGATATTGTTAAACGCAATAAGTTAGAATTGATAGTGTAGGAGGACTATTGATGAAAAGGCTAATATTGATGGCGTTTTTTCTGCTGTTGGCATCAACTGCGTCTGCCGAACTGTATTTAAACGGCTATGAGGCGGTGTTTGAAGCGGCTCAAAATAGAGTAGGGGAATTCGTCAATGTACAGGCCAAACTAAGGATAACCTATAAGACTGACCAACCGCTTAGCAGCGGCTTTAAGTTTGTCGGCTCAGGGAAGATTTCAAATGTCATGGTGACAGACGACACTGGAAGACCTGTAAGATATACAGTGGAGAAGCTCAAAGAGAACAAGATAAGCTTTAGTTTCCCTGCTATTACATCTGGATCAAAGACAATTGTAATCATCTTTGTCATGGAAGATGCTATAAAGAACGGGCTGCTTTACGACTCGTTTGATGCCAGTTGGGTTGGCAAGTGGCAAATCCCTGTGAACAACGCTGTGTATACGTTCATATTTCCTCGTGGATTTAATGCTAGCTGGGTTGATACAAATTTCGCATCATTTAATAAGATAACGGTAGACGACAGGCAGGCGATTCAAATCACGCAGCCTCTGCTGGCCGAGTCTGTATTCAGCATGAAGGTGAAACCTTCGTTAGGCGTACCTTCATTTGGTGGACATTCATCTGTTTTTTTTCTTCTGGCGTTGACAGCGGCGGTGTTATTAATCCTGCGTATAATTATAAATATAAAAAATCTGCCAGACTCCGCAAGGCTCGACTCAAGGGAGTTGACGCCTGCCGAGGTAGCGTATTTAAAAAAAGGATTAAAACACTCCATATGTGTTGGCGTATTTGACCTCTTGCAGTTGGGGCGGCTGATAAAGACCCCGCCAAACTCACTGCAATCCCTAAAACCTGACAACACGCTCTACGCGCATGAAATGCTGCTCATGGAATTTTTTAAGACTTCAGCCACATTGACGGATTTATTCAGGGACAAGGAGCTAAGAAAGGGGTATGAGGAGGAGATAATTAATTCCCTGTCAAGAAAGGGATGCCTGAAGGAGGCCAAAGCAGACATGGCGGCAGCCCGAACGATTATTTGGACATCAGCGCTTGCCGTGATAATAATGGTTGCTGCAGGGAAATTCTCAGGTGTTAGCGCTTTCTATCTGATATTGTCTTTGATTGTTCCGGTTATTGGTATAATAACAGGGTTGATATTGTATAAACGCCGTCCTAAGTCTGGCAGGGCAAGGTATATGTTAGAAAAATGGGAAGCGACAGTGGAAAACCAGTCCTTTGTAGTACGGGAAGGAAATCCGTTTATTAGTTATGGAGTTGCGATTTTAGGGCTTAGTATTATAGCGGGTACTGTTTTTGATGACTACTTGGGGTATGTTTCATATGCCAGGGCACAGCGTGGGGAGTCATCGTCGGGGTGTTCGGGATGCAGCTCGGGTGTTTCATCCGGTGACAGCGGTGGAAGTGACGGCGGAAGCGGTGGCTGCGGTGGCTGCGGTGGAGGCGGCGGTGATTAGACCACTGCTATTCAGGGGGGATTCAGGGGGGAGCAGGGCATACTGAGAATCTCGGGATTTGACGATTATTTTTACCTTCAATGGCACATCACAAACAGTTGTAACCTGCGCTGCAGCCACTGTTATATCGAGGAAGATAAGCCTCCGTTAGGCCGTGAGGCATTGATAAGCGTTGTTGAAAAGTATGACGAGTTCCTTAAGCGAATGGGCTTAAGGGGAAGGATACAGTTTACGGGCGGCGAGCCGCTCATCTGCGGGGACTTGTTTATACTGCTTGATGAAGCAAGGAAAAAGAACATGCCCACAAGGATTCTCTCTAACGGCACACTGCTTACAAGGGATACTGCCATAATGCTGAAAGACTCCGGCTGCAAGATAGTGCAAATATCCTTGGACGGTGACAGACAGACGCATAATGCCATAAGAGGGGAATTTGCCTATGAAAAGGCAATCGAAGGTGCGAGGATACTAAAGAAAGAGGGTATCTCAGTAACCATAATGATGACCCTGTCAACGGTTAACCACACCCTGCTGAAACCTGTTTATGACGAGGTGCTGGCGGGCGCAGCGGTGGACAGGTTTTCCTTTTCAAGGCTTGTACCCATAGGGCGCGGTGCGTCTTACCGAGGTGATACACTGTCAAAAACCCAACTGAAAGGGCTGTTTAAGGTTGGTCGTCAACTGAAGTCAGACCATCGCATGGAAATGCCGATGAGAGACCCCCTGTGGGGCCCGTATTTAAACAGCAGAAGCCTGTCAAAGGGCAATCCCAGACTTCTAAGCGGGTGTTCGATAGGATATAACGGCATATGCGTAGATAGCGATGGCTCTGTGTATCCCTGCCGCAGGCTGCCACTGCGATTAGGCAATATAATGACAGATGATTTCGGGAAACTCTGGAATGACGAGATATTAAATCACCTGAGAAACAGGGATGTCCTCAAGGGCAAGTGCAGAAAATGCCGCTACAGATGGCAGTGCGGTGGCTGCAGGGCAGTTGCCTATGCAATACACGGGGACTACATGGAGGAAGACCCGCAGTGTTTCATCTAAATAGCTTTATTCAAAGGCCGATGGTTCTTATTATCGTAACTGTAATATTGTGGATATTGTCAGTTTCCATTGTATTACATAATCAGGAGATAGTCGTTGCCGCGTGGCAGCGTAAACCGGTTACAAACTTTAACCATGTGGCAAACTATACATACGAGTCGTTTTTAGACAAAAACGATTATTCTCCGCCCTCTGCCTCAATGCTTTACGAAAACGGTATCCCGCTTGGGCCTGGCAACTCAAACGGCCCATCCATCTCGTGTTTTGGAAAGGGAAGGTATCAGTTTCGCTATGACCGTCTGCATTTTTCAACGTCTGACAACACCGACCCGCGCACTAATGGTCGGCATTACGAGATAGAGTGGCCGTTTCCAATACCCCCGTTGTTACGCTGGCTCGTCTTCGGACTGGCTGCTGCAACCGTCATAACTTATCTGAAGAAAGCAGACAAATGGATATGGGGCTATAATGTTTTCATTCTACCATGTTCTTTCGGGGTTGTCATTGCGTCGTTTCTGATAACAAGACTGCCATACTTCCTTTATTATCCCGTTATTTCACTACACCCTGATACTGCTGGGTATTTAGTGATAGTAGATAGTATTGACAAAGGTGTACTCCCGTCCTTGTATTTGAGGCCGCCCGGTTATCCATTGTTTATTAAGTTGGTCTTCTTGTTTTCCAATAAGCTGTTTTCAGTTGTAGCAGCCCAAAGCATGTTGGCGCTAATATCGTCTTTAGCATTCGTGTATGTGGTATTTAAGGCATACCGGAAATTGACGCCTTTAGTGTCGATAGCGTTAGCTGCCTTCATATCAAGTAATGTCCATCTGGAATCAGAGATTTCGATATTGTCAGAGAGTGTCTACGTAAGCGTTTCAGTGCTGGCTTTTGGATTTTTAATAGCGGCGTTAAGGCTGAGAAGTACCGTATACTTTACTTTATTTTCCTCCGCTGCCGCATATGCTATATATATTCGCCCTGCCGGAATATTTTTTGTGGTAATCGTTTTACTAACGCTTATATATTTAATAGTCAATCGTTTTAGGAGAGTTAATTTGATAGCGCTTGCCGCACCGTTTAGTTCGCTTCTTTTGATTCTCGCATTCTATAACTTATTTACGTTTCACGCATTTACTTTAAACAACAATGCGGAACTGACACTTATTGCAGGGATTTCCGCCCTAATGGAGCAAGATGACAGATATAGCAGGGAATTAAACAATGCCATAATAAAGATTCAAGGCAGGTCGAAGCCGTACGAGAAAGAAATATTAAAGACATCATGGAATCCTGAAATGTACGACAAAGCTCTGAGTAACGCTTATTCGAATACCGGTGGTGACAGCGCTGTTATCGGTCCAATAATAAATGCAGTCGGGGATTATCCCCAACAGAAATTGCACGAGATATATAAAGAGTTATACCTCGATGTAATCAAAAGAAATCCTTATCAGTTTTTTAGAAAGACATTTATGACGTTTTTAGCATATCACCAAAATACATCCAATGATCACGAGATTTACAGCATATTAAATATGTTATATAACAATACATATATTCAGAGAAATACGGTATGCAGCTCTCAAAATATTACAACAAAAACGCTTTGCAAGGATTATTCAAACCCACAGCCTTTGCCATATTTCAGCGTGCAGGAGAGCGATTGCGGCAGTATTGTTAATTATAAACAGACATTTATTCAGGGAATACACTATAAAATATTTTCTAAACTTCATAAGGCATTATTTAGAAATCTTTTGTGGCCTGTATTAAACCTTGTTATTTTCGTAATGAGCGCAATTTATTTAGTCCGCAGCCGCTTGGCCCACACCGGCGCATTTATTCTGTTTGCAATGTCGTTCTCAGCAATAGCGTCGGCGCTGATAGTGGGGTTGTCAACCTTTCCGAACATCAGATACAGCTATCCGACAGAGTTTATATATTACGCAGGCGCGGCCTTGCTGCCTGTACTATGGCACCTCGATAGCAAGATTGCGATTAGTCCCACCCCCAGCGAATATCACGCATAATGTCTTTGAACTCGTACAAGCGTATCCTGTTTTGAGCCGGGGCAAGGGCAGCGCTTACGAGCTTGCCAGCATCGCTGAACTTTGTGAGTACTACTGGTGTGCCAGAGCCCGGGGGGGTGTTCAATGGAAATCTGCCCTCAAGCATCCAATATGTCAGAAGACCTAAGCAGTAGACTATGGTCTTTTCTTTTAGCTCCTCGCTTTCTAATATCTTTTCCGGTGATGGCTCTGCAAGGAACTCAGGGGTGACAAACCAGTCACCCCTGAATACCGCCTTGTACCTCCGGCTGTGAAGGATTATCTGCCTGTCAATAGAGAGTTTCGATAAGCCATTGCCAGCAAGCAGGACCTTCCCATCGTCCCAAAATACATGCGATGGGTGCAGATTTGGGATGAAGCGCAGCGGCTGTGCAGCACTGAGGAGTTCGACAACGGCTGAGAGGATAACTTTTACCTTGTTCGGTGTCATGCCGGTCACACCAAGTGTCTTTAACGAAGATGCCCTTATGAGAGGTTCCACTTGTACTAACCATTTATGGCTCCTGTGGACATTATATATCCTTGTAAAACCATCTGGCAGGTTGTTAAGGGCTTGGTAGTCGGCAATGTTGATATGCTTGTGCCTTTTGGGGATACACCTCAGGAGTACGTCCATTTTCCTTTCCTGGTTGTATGCGCCTAGTGTGACAAACATGCCGTGGTCTCTGTATAATCCCATTGGCACGTAATCGCCAACCACTACCATTGGGAATCCCCTTGCTGCCAGACAGCCCTTGAGCCGCTGGTTAATTAACTGGTCAACACCGGATTGAAGCTGCTTTCGTCTGTACGCGGTTAATATAACGATTTGGTCTTTTAGTGTTGGCACTCTGCTTAGAAAATGTTTGTTGAAATTCAAAAAATAGCTTTCTATTTTATGTTCAGGCAGTCTGTCCAAAAAATCCATCTCTTCTGTGGTGCCGCCTTCAGGGCGGGTCTCATATTCCGTTAAAATAAACTTATGCAAATAGTTAAAGGCCGGTTTAAACTCGTCTATATTGAGAAAAGCCCTTGCAAGCTCAATTTTCAGTGAGCAAAGCGCATGGTCGTTTGTTTTAATATCATAGTTGTCCCTTTGCAGTACATGTTTAATTTGGAAAATAAGCCATTCTATCAGACCGGCACTGGCAAGCCTCATGTAAAACAACCGTTTGTAGAGACTGAGGATATATCTGTAGAATCTCCGCTTCTCTGAATTGCTCAGTTTAACGCCGTTTATTACGTTATTTTCGTACAGGCGCAGTATCCCAAGCCATTCCATCGTCGTATCGCGTTTAATCAGCTTTGCAAGCAGGACTTTGAGGCTGAAATCCCATGCCTGTGTTGGGGGCTTTGACAGAAGTCCTGCGTCGTTCAGATATGCAGGAATCTCACCGGCGCCAGGGTGGGCGGCGATTACTTTTTTCCACTTGCTGTTTTCCCTCCACCAGAAAAACACCGTGTAGAATAGTTTTATAAACAGCGGGTAGTTAAACACGACCAATATCAGGACAGTTAAAATGAAAATCCCCGTAGCCAGAGGGATGAAGGCCTGTATCACAGAGCGTACCAGTTGAACCTTCTTGTAAAAGTCCGCCACCCCAGGCTCCTCTAAAAACTCAGGGTCTTGTTTTAGTACATGTTCTAATTTTTTCTCTACATCTCTGTACAGTATAAATTGAAGCAGCGCCGGATAATCATATTTTGATACCATCTCCATTATGTCGTTTTTAACCCCTGTGAAGCTGGACAAGAGTGCTGCCTCCTGTTTGATGTTCTGCTTAAACTGCTTAATTGCCTGCCGGAAATATTGATCACCTGGGTAAAGTTCTCCGGCAATGGACATGAGGACAAATGTCCTTTCGTCATTGTGCGACAATAGGGAGTTTTTTAGTTCTGTAAGCAGTGAGTCCATCTCCGGCGGAGGCATGATTCCCTGATTGAAGTAGTCCGGCACGTTTGGACTACGCAGGGGCAGGTTGATTGCCGGTGCAGGTGCAAAGTATATCTGTTTTTCATCAGTTATGCCGGTCAGTGCGAATTGCCCATCGGCGGTTGGGAATAAAAACAGCCTATCCAACTGTGGTATGGGGGCGTTGAACTCAGCAAGCGCATTTGCTTTGCCGTCTTCAACCCCATAAAGCGTATTATTGTCCTGGGATAAAATCATGGGGACATATGTGGCATTGTCTGATTTTCTGAGGTAAAACGGTATGTTGTCGTAGGATTTAATCCCGTCTGCCACAGGGAATTTAGTAAAGTCAACGGTGCTGATTTTCCAAATCGAGTTGGTCTCTATGATGTTAAGATATAAAAAACAATCTGAGCCGCCAGCACAAAATGCCGACAGTTGGTTCAAAAAGCTGAATTGAAGGCCCTTGTAGATAATATCAGGCTTTATTGTTAGCGTCTTGTCTGCGTGTACGGTAAGCGTATAGAAATCAACGGTCTTGTTGTGCGATGGGCAGATAAGCTGCCACGTGATGGCGTCTTTTGATTGACTGCCCTTTATCAGCGTCGGTGCGACGCGTAGTTCGTTTACGATGGGAAGGGTTAGCTGATTGAAAACAAAATCGTTTGACTCTGAGAGAAACACCTGTAGGTAGTACTTGTCTTTATAGGTAAAGGGGATGATGAAGTCGCTTATACCGTCGTCATTTAAATCTCCGGCAACGGGAGATGAAAATGTTGTACCGTTTACATCAAACTGATAGACGTCTAATGGCGCTTTTTGGGTTAATCCCTCGCCGTCGATTAGAAAAATGCCCCTTGCTGCGATAAGTACATCGACATTGCCGTCGTTGTCGAAATCTGCGATGACCGGTCTGGAAGTAATGCTGCCGGGGATGTTCACCTCTGTCCGCTTTGTAAATGTACGGCCATCTATGACCGCAAAAACGCTTTTATCTGCCGGTTTGTCATAGTCTGCCAGCTTTGCGAAGGCCAGAATGTCGGTGATGCCTGATTTCTTAAGGTCAAGAAGAATGGGGTCTGCCTTAATGGAATCGCCGATTTTGATTGCATGGGGTTTTTTGCCGTTTGAGTTAATGGAAACTATGTAGCCATTTTTAGTGCCGAAGATGATTTTGTTTTTGCCGTCACCGCTTATGTCGCCAAAAACAAGGGAAGTGGATATCTCACCATATGTTTCAACCCACTGTTTGTCGTTATTGGGCGGGAAGAACCACGGGCCGCCAGCAGAGGCCAGAGTTGGCAGCAGCAAGACCAGCAGCACAAGTTGTCTGACAGTGAAGTGTGTCCGCATACATTGATTATATAAATATTTGGCAGGTTAATGTCAAAAAAATCGTTGAGGCTGCCATGACATCACACCGGTGTTGTCTGGGAAATGCTGCGTGGTGCAGCGGAGTCACAGGTATCCGCTACGCCACGCTTCATACAACTTGTTAAACAACACACCATCAATTCCGGCAGTTCCGGCGGTTCCGGTTTACAGCGTAAAGTTATACGTTTGAGGCGTCTTCAGTGTAGCCGCGGTAGTAACCCTCGACCTTTGCGATGTAGTTTTTCGTCTGCTGCGGCATCTTGTGCGGTTTTCTGTCAAGATTTCCCATGCCCCAGTTGTATGCGGCCAGCGCCTGATGGACGTTGCCATCGTATTTATCAAGTAGTTGACGCAGGTAGCGGCTGCCGCCGTCTATGTTTTGTTTTGGGTCATAGGAATTGGCTACGCCAAGCCCTCTGGCAGTTGCAGGCATTAACTGCATCAGCCCCCTTGCGCCTGACCTTGAGCGCGCCTTCGCATTCCCGCCGCTTTCAGCTACTATTACTGCCTTTATCAACGCCGGGTCTAATCCATAATTGGATGCCGATTCATTAATATAGGTTTCGTATTTATCAAGATTTACGTCAGTTTGCTGTGTCAGCAAGGTGTCTGCTGATTGTCCCGGCTTGTAAGCGAAGTTGGCTTGATTGAAGAGTCGTCCCTTTTGCGGCTTGTATGACGCTATTGCGTTGGAATCCCACCTGTCATATGTCCCGTGGAGCCTTCCCTCTGCTGCCATCTGGCGTAATGAAGTGTTTCTGTCAGTATTTACAGTGGCAATATCTGTATTGAATTCAGATGATGGAAATATATTCCCAGATTCAGGAAATAAATTCGTATCGTCTATCCTGTCCACTGATAAAAACGTATCCATAGCAGCGTCATTTGATACATAACCCGATACTTTACCTGTTGATGTTGAAAACGATGTTGAGGGTCTTTTCCTGTCTCCTGCTACGGCGCTCTGCAGGGCGGCCTTAAAATCGCTGTTCATTGCAGTCTTGGCGCCCTGTGAGGCTGACCGGTTTCCCCCAGTTGCCTGAAGCTCTCTAAATAACTCTTTGTCTACCTTTCCTAACATGCTAAATATATTGCAAATAGCGTGCCAGCAACTTCCAGTAGCCTCCAGTAGTTTAAAGAAGAGTTGTTTAGTCAGGAACAAACAGTAAAAACAGGCATAAGTGTCAGGCCTTCCGCCCTTTGTCCCTTCCCGATTCCATTAGGCCTATAGCCTCTCTGAACAGGCCGCTTATCTTTTTCGTCTCCTCAGATATCTTGTTTAACAGCTCTGGAAGCCCGTCTACAGCCAATTCAGCGGATTGCTGCGCCCACTTAACATATGTGGCAGCGTGTTCGTCATTGTGTTCTAACCAGTGTTGAAGCATTGTCTTGATCCTGTTATAGTCGTCCATGGTCTCCCTTTACATTCATGTGTTTTGATTATGCTGGAATTCTGACACACCCGTCAATATTTAAATCTCAGGCTTTCATCCAGATTTTTATTAAAGTACGGGTCGATATAATTCTCTATGTCCCAACGCTCCCTGAACAAGTCAACCTCGGCCTCGAAAAGACCGGCACAGCGGCTTGTATCCTCGTATGGTTTTCCCACGCTTACCGATTCGTGGTGGTAGAGTTTTGCGTATGGCGTATAGATGACCTTGTAACCCATCTTTCTCACGCGCAGACACAGGTCTATGTCATTGAAGGCTATCCTGAATTTGATGTCAAAGCCCTTGATTTCATCAAACAGCGCCCTTGGCATCAGCAGGCACGCCCCGGTTACTGCCGTTACATTTCTCACTACGTCCTTGGCATGGAGAAATGGGAAGCCCATCGGTTTTCTGTCCGGGTACAGTCTTCCCACGTGTGAGGCCGCGCGCTTGAGGCCCACTACCACGCCCATGTGCTGGATACTGTTGTCCGGGTAGAGCAGTTTTGCACCCACAGCGCCAACCTCCGGCAGCTGCCCATATTCCATCATCGCCGAGAGCCACCCAGGTTCTATCACCTCGGTGTCGTTATTTAAAAACAGCAGGTACTGTCCTTGTGACCGCGCGGCTGCCCAGTTATTAGCCTCTGCGTAGTTAAACTCAGGGTTTGGATAATCTATAATTCTTATTGAACTGTGCTGTCTGATTTCATCGTAAAATTCATGTGTCTGAGGTTCTGCACTACCCGTGTCCAGCAGTATTATCTCTATGTTGGGATAATCTGTTTTCCTGATTAGGGACCTCACGCATTTCTCCAGATACTCCACCTTGTCCTTTGTCGGTATGATAATTGACACCAGAGGTGTTTTCACCAACTGCCTCTTAATCCTGTATAGGCCGGTATTGTGTTCGTTTATCACCTCGCCTTCGATGGAGTTCCTTTGCATGTAGTCTTTGAGTGCCTTCATAGCACTGTCAAAGGCATAGGTCTTGTGCTGTGCGCTCTCTGAGGCCGAGCCGTATATCTTTCTCCAGTGGTAGAGTGCCTTTGGGAGGTGGGCTATGCGCTCCGTGGTTGTCTGCTCAACAAACCTCAACACCATGTCATAGTCCTGAGACCCCTCGTAGCCCTTTCTGAAACCATTTATTTTTTCTATTACGGTCCTTCTATAAACTCCAAAATGGCATGTGTACATCATCGTGCAAAAAAGCTCCGGTGACCAGTCAGGCTTAAAAAACGGGTCGCAGAGTGTGCCGTCTTCCTCTATCTTGTCCTCGTCGCTGTATATGAAGTCCAGCTCAGGGTTCATATTGAGGAGTTTGACTGTTTCATAGAGGGCGTCCTTTGTCAGCTCGTCATCGTTATCAAGCAGGGCTATAAACTCCCCTTCTGCCAGTTTTAACGCCTGGTTTGTTGCCCCTGATATGTGCAGGTTTACTGTGCCAAATGCGATTTTAATACGCTCGTCTGCGGTCTTCCATTTATGAAGACATGCAATTGTATCAGCGCGTGTGGAGGCGTCGTCATATATGCACAGCTCCCAGTTGTCGTAGTATTGGTCAAGTACCGATTGAATACACTTGTCCAGCCAGCGTGAGTGTACGTTATATACCGGCGTCACTATAGATATTTTCGGCCTGTACAGGAACTCTTCTATCGTGCCTTTTATTTTACTCAGAAGGGGATGCTTTATTTTTTGCAGATATTTCTCATACGAATCGGCAATGTAGTACTGTGTAGACCATTCCCTGACAAGCCCGGTCTCAGATATTATCTTAAGTGTAATCAAGTGGTCACCGGCGGTAAAAGTATGCTCATACGCATTATAAAGTACAAAGGCAGAGTGTGAACTGTTTTTATAACAGGGAAGCAGCCTTTTAATCTCCTGGGTGCTGATTCCATGAAAGGCCTTATCTATATATTCGCCATCGACATAAACCTCCACCGTGCTTACCCCGTCGGGGCTGGCTGTCCATCCCTCGACTTCTATAACGTCAGGGGTTACCATCAGTTTGTCGCAGCTTAGGATGATTCGCGGTACGTCAGAGTGCATTTCTTTGTATGGTCTGTTGATAAAATTGTATTCGTACATCTCCTTTGATATGCCGGTAACAGACAGCGCAGCCACTTTGAGTGTGTGGTACCCCGGCTCAAGCGTCTCGTCCAGTTTCTTATATAAACAGAACCCGCTGTTTGCCCCGTTTTTATAGAACGAATGCATGGGGAATGTCTCTTTCATATCCCCTCGCTCATATCCATAATAGGCCGTGTCAACAAACCTGTTATCAAGGTATATTTCCACCTTGTCTATACCTTTGGGTGACAGCGCCCAACCGTTTACCTCAATAAAATCAAGCGACATCACTGCCTTGTCCAACTGAACAAGTACCTCTGGGGCGGTTGACATCAGATAATCTGCATATGTTTCAACATCCTTATATTCAAAATCCCACGACATCGTCTGCCCGTCTTCGGCAGTTGCCTTTACTGTGAGTATGTGTCTGCCTGTTGATATCGGAGTCTGTAGGATTTTGTCAAAACCTAAGAGCAGGTTTTTCTTGTTCTTATAACAAGGATAGAGCTGTGCTATGTCAGGCCTTGTATTAACACCTTCAGCGTAGCCTGTAAACTCACCGTCTATGAATATCTCAGTTGTGGCAAGCCCGGCAGGGGTAACAATCCACGCAAATATCAGGATTCGTTCACAGGTCAGGAAGCATTTCTCAAAACTAGCGATAAAGGTTGGGTTTTGTACCGAGTATGTTTTGTAACTTTCAACTGTCTCACACATTATATCAAGTGCGGATTCCTGACCGTTGCTGCTTTTTGCCTTGAGTGTCAGGGTATGCTGCCCCTCAGACAGTGGGTTTTCAAGTGTCTTAAACAGACAAAACCCGGCATTTATACTGCCTTTGTAACATGGGTATCTTTCTGCTAAGGTCTTAGTCGGCACACCGCACACTGCGTTATCTATAAATACGCCGTCAACGAATACCCCAATCTCCTTAATCCCATCGGGCGACACTGCCCAGCCGACTACCTCTATAACGTCAAACGTCAGCAGCTCTATGTCACAGTTTATAAATATACTCGGGTTGTCATCTGTAAGGGCCTTGTATGGCAGGGCAATCTCAACTTGCTCTGACCACTGTTTGACATGTCCGCCTTCGGCCCTGACGGTAAGCGTATGCACTCCGGGCTGAAGCGGTTCATTAAATTGCTTATAGAAACAAAACCCTGCGTCCTTGCTGTCTTTGTAACAGGGATAACTCAGCGCTACGTCCATTCTGTTAAGTCCACAGTGGGCGTTTCCTGCGAGCTCTTCATCTATATATACTTCAATTTTAGTAATTTTCACAGATGATACCACAAAACCATTAATCTCAATGGCATCTGTGCCAAAATGGATTTCATCGCATACAATATCAACAATGGGTGTGGTTTCATTTGCGGCGTCAACGGTTAAGCTGTGACTGTCTGTGATGCCATTTTTAGTGACCGCCTTCAGTGTAATCGTATGCGGGCCAACTTCGATGGGCGCTTCGAGTTCGGTGTATAAACAAAAACCTGAGTTTAGAGAATCTTTATAACAAGGGGACATCGACTCAGCGTCAGGGCGGTGGATACCGGTTAAGGCACTGTGTACGAATATATCGTCAATATACACATCCACGCGGTCAATAGGGTATGGAGAAACCGCAAAACCTGTCATATCTATGGATTTCAGGCCTAACAATACCCTGTCAAAGTGGACAATCACGGTTGGATTCTCTTGTGAAAATGCCCCGTATGTACCGGTTATATCAATTTGAAACTGTCTTATTTCAACATGACCGCAATTTGAGGTTATTTTTACATCAAGTCTGTGAAGACCATCTGGTAATGGCGGCTCAAGTGTCTTAAAAAGACAAAATCCGGCGTTTAAGGAGCTGCTTATTTCTGGAAAGGCCGCCTGAATATCTGTTCTGACGCTGCCATAGATGGCTGGTCCTGTGTGTATATCGTCGATTGAAACTTCTACAGATTTTATCCCGTTGGGTGAAACTGCCCAGCCCATTATGTCTACCGCATCGACGGTCAAAACGGTCTTGTCGCAGTTGGCCGAAATCGGCGTAGAAGGGTGAGGGGGAGGCGGCTCATGCACGCTTTTAGACTTTGTTGTGTCGGCTATCAAATTAAATATTTTTTGTTTTAAATTCATCTGTTTATAAACCGCAATATCAATTTTTTAATCCATACCGCCATATTATAAAGATAAAACGACCTGTGAGCCAGATACGAAGCCGCAATCTGTGAGAAGGCCGGATAGTGCTGCATATAACAGTATTTCCTTAGAAACAATAACTTATGCAGCAGGGCTATTAACAAGACCTGCCAGATTCCGCATCTCTTAAGGTCAAGATTCCCTGTAAAGTAGAAGTTATCCTTCATAGCCCCCTTATTATATCATAATATCTCAAGAGCAGGTTAATGCCAGGTATCCCCATGGACTTTACCGTGCCGTATCTCCAGTTGGACTTTTTTACCGCTGCCTTAAATCTGGCCGGATTGAATATAATAGCGGGGCTGTCGGCCCTGTCACTGCTGAAATCGGTAACGCTTTTCGAGCCGAAGTCCTCTGCATGTTTTATCTTAAAGAGACAGCTCATCTCCTCTTTTGTTGGGAAGGCTATACATCTTTCTGCTGTGGTCATTATAAATGGTTTAATGTCATCAAAGGTACAGCCTGTAAGCAGGATTGACCTGAGAAATTCCCTTGAGAAATCAATGGCGCCGTCTTTCATTGCCTGTATCATGTCGTTATTGAGCAGCTCTACTGCCCTGTCGTGTTCTTTTTCATCCTTAAAGACTGGTTCTGCCATACCTGTTTGAGGATTTATTTTATATCCTACTGTGGTTGGCTGAAGCGATCTGGCGCCCTCTTCAAAGAGTTCTTCAAAACGGGCAAATATTTGTTCTATAGCAGAGCCGCGCCTCTGGTCAAGCAGTACCCCTGTGATAGTGTTTTTTGTCTCGTCAAAGGTATACTGCCCAAGATTGCTGAAGCCAAAATAGAGGCCATAGACGTGGGGATAGTCCTCGCGCGGCATAAATGTATCCTGAAGGAACTTTTGAATCGAGGCACTCCATCCAATATCTACGAAGGCCGTCTTGTCTGAGCCAAAGAAATTCAATTGATTCAGATACCTTTCAAGTTTATCTCTGTCAGCACCGGCATATTTGCGGACAAGTCTTTGAAATTCCTCATCAGCTATCATATCGGCAATCCGGGGGTCATTGTAGTTCCATATAGGCTCTTCGATGTTATGAAAACCGTATTTTCCTGAGAGCGCTGCAATGTCACTGTGATATAAGCCAAAGACATTTAAAATAGAGTACAGGCCCTTTTGAGCCGGATTACAAAGCCCAAGCAGCGCCTTATCCAGGGGAAGCCCCTTGCACAAGGAGGCCAGAGCGGTTGATTTTCTCGTTAAATAGACGTAATCAGTCGTGGGAGTTTCATTTTTTGTTAATAGTGCCGGGGCAAACAGCTTAAAGATGTTCAGGAACAGTTCCCCTTCCCGGGATATAAAGAATGCCTTTTTTATCTCATGCCTCTTTATCTCCTCTACTACGCCATAGACAAATGCCGCGTATATGGGGCCTAAGAAAGAGTACCCGTAGTTATAGTAAAAATCGCCGCTTTCATGATTGGTTTGATTGGGACGTATGAGCTGCAGGACATAACGGCCCCTCCAGTAGGGATTCTTAGAGGCGAGGGCATTGTAGTTAAGCAGGATATTTTTTTTCTTAAGATGTGATATATCATAAAGCCGTATGGCCTTAATACCCATACGAAGCGGGACTTTATAGTCTGCCTCAATGTGGTCGCCAATATGCAGCATACGCTCTGGCGGCACGCCCTCTTTGTGCAGCACATAGTCAAACAGTTTCCCTGAGTGCTTGCCCAGTCCGTTTTCCGAGGAGACATAGATTTTATCAAAATAACCGTCTATGCCCTTGTCTTTGAATATTTCCCGGAAGTGTTCCTTGTCGAGATACATGTTGGAGGTGGCAATGATTCGTTTATTCAGAGATTTGAGCCACTGGAGGATTTCCCTCATGCCTTCTTTGATATAGATAACATCTTTTTCAATGTCAATGTCAAACTTAATGATTTGTCTCTGAATTTTACTGCCTATGTCGCCCGGCGCCTCACTGGCAATTTCACGTGCCATTTCACTGGCAATGGCGGTAAAGGAGCATTCGGTGTCCTTGCCTTCGGCGCCTGAGAGTTGTCTTAAGCGTGTCTCTGTCAGATTTCTGAGGGAGTACAACTCATGCGGTGAGTATTTTAAGCCGTGAGTATCGCTTAAATATTGAGATAAGGCGCGGGCGGCGGCCTCTTTTACCTTTTCTGGTGGTTCAATTTCCCTTTCAAACAGCGTATCGAAGACATCGAAAGAAATAATGTCCACAGAGCCGGTCAGTTTTTCTATTGCAGTTCTTAAGACGCCTGGCGTCTTGACCTGTCGTCCATTTGAGCGTATCATCTATATCTTTAGGTATATATTCAGGCTTAATATTAAGAAACCACATCAAGCAGCGCTCGGTACACTGACTCAGCGTTTGCGAGCCTTACAGCGCTCGTGTTGATTATAAAAGAGAAACATTTATTTGTCAATAACTGCTTTTATTTTTCCTTTAGTTGTGTTACTATACCGGACAGCAGAGCCAGCATTGCGTAGTACGGCAGGAAGTTGGACAATCAAGCGGTTTTGAGAAGGGTTGAATGGGAGCAACGGGAGCGGGATGAAAGGAAGTTTATCATATAGAATTAAGAACGGGCTGCTTAAGATACTGCCAAGGGCAGCGGTAAGATTTCCCCACCTGGGGTCAGAGTCTGCGGCACCGCCGCTGTATAACGTGAAAAAGGACATCCTAAGAACGTTTCAAGGCGGGTGCATTGATGCAATAGATATAGAACCCTGCGGGCTTCTCCGGTTGGAAGGCTGGTATATAGAGAATGTTTTACAGCTGTTGGATTATATTAAACTATATATAGACGATAACTTGGTGCCGGTTGCGTTTTATTACAGGGTACACAGGGCTGACATAGCGGCTCATGCAGGAATAACTAATTATTTCTCAGGGTTTGCTCTGGAATATCAGGTATCTTCGGCATTTAAGGACTTGAGGGTAACCTTTAAGGATGAGGAGATATTTAGTTCGAAAATTGAATATCAGATTGCAGCCCCACACTATGCCGAGCTGATTTCTCAGACGAAACCGGCCACGCGCAAGGATATATACGGCTCTGCGCCTGCTGCCAGGTATGTATCTGAGGTGATAATGAATTTAGCGAGCAGCTACCTGCTGTCGCCGGTGCTGGATTTTGGATGTGGAAGTGGTGCCTTGATAAGGAATCTGCGCGGCATTGGGATTGAGGCCTATGGTATAGAGATAGAGAGTGAGGCGATTATTGAAAACCTGTACCCTGACATTCAGGAGTACGTTACTCTGTATAAGAGCGGTTCAAAGTGTCCGTTCAAAGATGGAAGCTTTGAAAGTGTTGTCTGCACAGAGGTAATAGAGCATATCCCTGACTTTAAAGGCGCGGTCAGTGAAATTGCGAGAATAGCGAGGAATAGGGCGCTGATAACTGTCCCGGACATAAGCGCCATACCGGTGTGTTACCAGCACAATGTAGTGCCGTGGCACATACTTGAGGCAACACACGTCAATTTCTTCAATCAAAACAGCCTGCATCACCTGTTAAAGCCGCATTTCAAGGATATAGAATTCGTCAAAATCCACCCCAATACGATTAACGGCACAGTGTACTTCAACAACATCGCCTGCATCTGCGCAAAATAATGGACGCCGGGCAGGGAACCGACAGTGCATAAGATACACATCAAGAACTTCGGACCAATAAAAGACCTAAAAATGGACATAAAGGATTACCTTGTCCTGATTGGCCAGCAGGCCACCGGTAAGAGTACCGTGAGCAAGTTGATTTATTTCTTTAGGACAATTAAGGATGAGATGTATAGGTATTTTAGGGAAGAGATAGAGAATTCACCTGTCCAGGTAAATTTTACATATTTAAATAATGGATTACTAAGTGTCATCAGACATAAGTTTCTTCGAATCTATGGTTCTACATATTCTATGAAAGGCTTATCAGTTAAGTATGAATACGACGAGGATAAATCTATATCGCTAAGTTCAAGTTCAACCAAAACCCCACTTAATATCGATATGACCGATGCATTGACTAATAGTTATAAACAGCCTTTTTATTCCTGTTCTAATAACATAAGGAGTATCAATGAAGCGATAACCGGTTTGTCATCGGATGTGGATATCAATATAATTAGTGAACGGAAGGAAAGATGCTTCAGGGAATTGAAAGGAAACTTAAACAACTTGTTTAAAGATGATACCTCTGCTATCTATATTCCGGCTGGTCGAGCTATGGCAACGGTGTTCGCAGATCAGATGAGTAAAGAAAATATTGAGTACAAAGACTTATTGACTGGTAATTTCATTGAAAGGATCAGAAACTATAGAATTTTCTACTTAAAAGATATGGAACAAAACACAGAAAGAACATCTTGCCATAGTTATGCAAGCAAGTATATTAAAACTATTTTAAAAGGTGATTATGTGTATGAAAAGGTAAGGGATAGGGAAACGTACGAAGAAAGATTGTATATAAATAGAAATAAGTTTGTAAAGATGCAATTTGCTTCTTCGGGGCAGCAAGAATGTCTTTGGATATTGTTAACACTAAATAAAATATTGTACGATGATCAATACAATAAGCAGAAAGTTTTATTCATTGTAGAAGAACCTGAAGCACATCTATATCCTATAGCCCAACGGGATTTGGTCGAATTGATAAGTTACGTTATGAACGCCACCCAAGGCCAGATGATAATAACCACCCACAGCCCATATATTCTGACGAGCTTTAACAATCTGATACATGCAAACAATGTTGCCAAGAAAATCAGTATAGAGAATGAAGTAACTAAGATTGTCGATAAAAGTTTGTGGATAGATATAGATAAGATGGATGTGTATGAACTGGAAGGTGGGGAATGTATCGATATAGTAGACAGGGAACTGAATTTTATTAAGGCAGAGGCAATCGATAAGGCCTCCGATGACATAGAAGATGTTTACGAGAAACTATTTGATATAAAATAATACGATGATTTGTGAAATATTCAAAAATGAATATCCAGGCTATGAGCACTGTATTTTATGTAACGGCAATGATGAGAGTTTCTATGTAGAAGCTAATAACATGGAGTTCATTGTTAATAATGCTTCTAAAAAAAAGTTTATGGTAATTGAGATTGACGATTGTATAATAAAAAATGAACAAGCTAAATGCGATTTTTTATTTATAGATTGCGATGATGACACACTTTATTTTGTTGAGTTAAAAGGAAAAAAAAGAGGTGTACCATATGCTATAGAGCAAATTCTAATGACACTGAATAAGTGTAGCATTAATAAGTTTTATATTGATTCAAAGTCGGTAAGTGCATATATCGTCGCATCAAAACTTAGAAGACCTAAGATAGTTTCTGCAGAAAGAGATCGGTTGAAGAACGAATTGTATAGAAAAAATGGTAAGCTTTCAATTATGCTTAAGAAACATGAGATAAAGGTTTAACTCCGATCACAGGGGCTCTCTAATCATTCCTCCCCATTTCTGCAATCCTTGCCTTCACCTCTTCGGTTATAGATTGATACGTGCCGCTGGCGGGGGGTATTGGTTTGCCTAAGTTCAGGGTTATGCAGGCGGGTTTTGGCAGGAATGCCCCGCGCGGCAGTGCCTCATATGCACCGTCTATTCGTGCAGGGATTACCGGTACCCCGCACTCCTTTGATAGTATTCCAACACCCTTCTTAAACACCTGAAGTGTGCCGTCAACCGAACGCCCACCCTCTGGGAATATACACAGTGACAACCCCTGTCTCAATAGGTATGCCGACATCGTCATCGCCTTTTCAAGATTCACATTAGGGTCAATCGGAATCACATGCCCAAGACGTGCAAATAGCTTTGCCAGAGCGCTCCTGAATATGTCCTCAGCCCCCTGAAAATATAAATTTTTAAACACTGCCCAGGGCAGAAGTGCCGCCACTATAAAGGCATCAAGATAACTCGTGTGGTTTGGGCTAATAATATAGGGCGGTGCTGTAAGGTTTTCAATCCCTATGAGCTGCCCCCTGTAAAACCTCCTGATACACTGTCTTATCAGCCACAGTACAGCCCGTGTGATTAATCTCTCAGGCAGTGAATTACGAATGCCTATTTTTTGCAGGTCATGTGCATCGGGCGGGGTGCTAAACATCTCCTTAAACCCGCTCTGTGCCTCGTTTGTTAGGATGGCTGTGCCTGTATTAGAGCCCGCCCTTTCGTAAAACTCCCTCACCCCATCAGACAATTCCTTAACGGTGTGAATTGCCTGCCCGAAACCATCGGGAAGCCGCGCCTTGAAGTGTTCTTCAATCGCACCAAGCAGCTCCAGACGCTTCAGTGAATCAATGCCGAGGTCAAGCTCAAGATTCTCTTCAATTGAGATATTACGATTCAGTTCCATGAGATTCTTTAGTATTGAGATAACTGCGGCGGCGTATGGTTCTGTGACAGGCTGCCCCTCTGGCGTATTGCTGCCTTCTTCGGGGGCGGCAGATGCAATGGCCTTTAGCTGAAACCTCTTTATCTTGCCTAGTCTGGTCCGGGGCAGTGGTTCTGAGTGAATCACAAAGCCTTTTATCCTCATATAGGGCGGCAGCTCTGTGGATATTTTATTTATTTCCCATCTGAGGGCATTTTCAACAGTGGCTATGTTCATTCTTTTTGCGTAATCCATGTCGGGGACGATAATTGCCCTGACTGCATCTGTGTCAGGGCCACTTGCATGGACGCACATCTCTTTTATTAATGGTATGGCAGAGTATGCCTGTTCAACATCTTCGGGATAGACGTTTTTCCCCGAGCTTAGGACGATTACCTCTTTAGACCTGCCGGTTATAAACAGGTAGCCATCCTCGTCTATATAGCCGAGGTCACCGCTGTGAAACCAACCGACTGCCGTTGAGTCTGCACCAAAGGCCTTTTCGGTCTCATCGGGCATGTTTAAGTACCCTGTTGTTACCATCGGCCCTTTAATCAGGATTTCACCCTCTGGCGGTGGAGTGTTACCGGTTTTTCGCGGGGCACTTATCTCTACCCCCTTAAGCGGCACACCGGCAGAGCCGGGTCTTCGTTTTCCAAGAGGATTAAACGTTACTACAGGGGATGTCTCAGTCAACCCATAGCCCTCAACGACAGTGAATCCATAGGACTCAAGGCGCGTCATCACATCTGGTTTGAGGCGCGCGCCTCCTGATGAGATAAACCTGAACTGCCCTCCAAATGCCTCCTGCACGGCCTTAAAGAGATACCTTCCGGCGTTTATATCAAGCGTTCGTCTGAGCGTGTGCGATACAGTGTTCAGTGCATTGATGACACGGCGTGCTGTCTCAGGTTTTGCGGCAATCTTGTTGTCTATGGCGGCCAGGAACATCTCTAACAGACGTGGAATACCGATTAAGATAGTAACAGACTGCGTACGAATTGTGCTTATTAATTCCTGTCCCTTAAGGCTGGGTGGATATGTGATTGTCGCCCCGACAAATAAGGGCACTAAAAATGTACACATAAAGGGATAAGTGTGATGGAGCGGGAGTACGGAAAGTACGTTGTCTGAGGGGGTTATCAGCCCCGTTTCGATTACTGCGGCAGCGTCAGAGAGGAAATTTTTATGCGTCAGAATGACCCCCTTGGGGGTTGACGTTGTGCCGGAGGTGTAGATTATTGATGCAGTATCATTGGGCATCGATAGAACTTCTGGGGCAGCGGCGCCGGTCTTAGCGTTTTCCCAAATATCATTAAACTCACCGGAATCTAATAATATTTGATGGACTGCCAAGCCCTCACACGCGCCGCGTACCTTGTCATTCGTGTGGCGGCTTGTGAATATGACAGAAGCGCCGGAGTTAATAAGCAGATTTCTGATTTCCCCCGCGCCAAGTTCTGAGTCCATTGGGACTGAAACACCGCCCGCTGCCGTTACCGCAAGATATGATGCGCACCACTTTGGTGAGTTTTCAGCACATATCGCTGCCCTTGAGCCGCTTGTTGTTCCAATGTCTTTCAGCAGACCTGCGATGGCGGTTGCCCTGTCGAGGATGTCTGCATATGTGTATGTCTGGCACTCTGGGGCGGGGCTGGTTGATTTCTCGCCTGAGCTGCAATATATAAATGCCTTTTTTGCGGAGTTCTTCCTTGCCGATTCGGCAAATCGGTTGAATATTGAGCTTGAGTTTTGTGGCGTTTCTTTCATTTTTTTTGTCATTATTTATCTCATCTGTAATGTGAATTAATGAGGGCGTCGAGGGCTCTTGCGTGAATGTGAGCGTTCGCTGACGCCAGTATAGTGTTTATCTTTCCCAGTCCGGTGTGGATGGTGCTGATGTTGCGGCCCTCTGCGTCGGTACATATGCCCCCGGCCTCTTTTACGATTAAATATCCTGCGGCAAAATCAAAGCTACGCGATTTCGATAGTGTGACAAACAGGCTGACAGACCCGGCGGCCACATGTGCGAGATTGAGGGCGGTTGCCCCCAGGCAGCGTGTCCTTACGGTGTAAGAAAACAGGCGGTTCATGCGGGGCAGCTCTTCTGAGGGCCTCTGAGATTCATAAAGCACTATCTCGATATTGTCGTCTGTTTTAGTATGTGTTTTATTGCCATTAAAATAACAGGCACCGCAGCCTTTGACTGCCCAGAACTCATCTCCGCTTATGAGATTGACAATATATCCCATGTATACGTCATCAAGAGTTGTACCGCTTGCAACTGCAATTGAAGTACAAAACATAGGCAGACCATTTATTGCATTTTTACTGCCGTCTATGGGGTCGATGATTACTCTGAGACTTGAGCTGTCTTCGTCTTCAATACCGCACTCCTCTGAGACGATGCTTAATGGCTCCCCCAGGGATTTGATACGGGAGACAATGATATTTTCAGCAGCCTCATCCAGCGGGAATGTCGTATCCCCTGCAGCCCCGGTACGAAGCCCCGTGCGCGCGTTTTCGGCGAAACGATAGCGTGGGATTACCGAAAGAAGCTCTTGCCCTATGTTTCTCAGGTCATCAATTGTCACGCCTCACCTTTTTTAGATGTAAAATTAATGGCGGCCTGTTAAAAAGCCCCTACCATATGTGATATGAATACATGGTATGCACTGCCTCAATTACCCGCTTAATGTACTGAGTGTACTCTTCGCTGAGTTCGATTTGTTTATCTGTCAGTTGACTTAGAAAATCATTCCAGTTTCCCGTGCCCTTAGAGTCTTTAATGAAATCGAGCATAACCTGGGTGATTTCGATGAGTTTATTCTCCATGTCGGAGGTTGAGGCGGCGGCCTTTTGATAGTCAATCATTGCATCAAGAATGCGGGCTGAAAACTCAGTAAAGTCATTGCCCATGGCCAAGCCCTTGTTTTGAAGCAGCGACAGGTAGTCCCAGAAGATATTAACACCCTCATAGCTTGGCTGACCGAAACGCTCTTTTACGAAATTCATTGTTGCATCTATAAGTTCATTAAATCCCGATGCCATAAAAAAACTCCTCCTTGAATTGTTTATCTGTAATTAGTAAATTGTAGGTGTATGTCAAAGTCCTGTCCTTTAATTTTTTCGATGATGAGTTGAAGGTCGTCGAGTTTTTTGCCTCTGACCCTGACGGAGTCACCCTGAATTTCAGAGGACACCTTGAGCTTCATATCTTTGATGATTTTTACGATTTCCTTAGCCTTGTCAATGGGAACGCCCTGCTGGAGGGTAATCTTTTGCCTTACTGTGCTTGCGGCGGCTGGTTCGACCTTGCCGTATGAGAGGGCCTTAAGGGATACCTCGCGTTTTACAAGTTTGCCCTGAAGGATATCAAGGACATTTTTCAGCTTGAATTCGTCATCTGAGGTGACGAGGATGGTGTTATTACCCTTGTCGATTTCAATGCTGCTCTTACTGCCTTTGAAGTCAAAGCGCTGGGCAATCTCTTTCATGCTTTGGTTAACAGCATTGGTAACTTCCTGCATATCAACCTGACAGCCAATGTCAAAAGAATGTTCGTCGGCCATTGAGTAGTCCTCCGTAAACGATTTTAAATGGTATTATAGCATATTTCGCATTATCTTACTAATTTTTTACCAGTACGTTTTCAAATGCCTGTGCGGTCAGTTGTCTTAGGTCTGCCTTATCTGAAACTGAAAGTATCTATTATCTCAGAATGCTCGTTCAGTATTGTATCTATTAGCGCCAGTTCAGGACTCAATGCCCATAAGCCTTTCTCAAATTGCAGTTTCTAATCGTTCAATAGATTCATTCTCCCCTCCTGTTTCTTGATTTCTCTGCAATTATACCATTTGCCCTTATTTATTGAGTAGTTAGAGTTTATGGACAGACTCTACTTAGGAAGCGCCCTGCGTTTCTCCTATTCGCATCAGGGCGCAGAAATACAGATATGTGCAAAAATACATATAATATTATATGTTTACTGCAAGATTGGCTGCCAAATGGCCAAAAATGCCGGAAACAGTGAAAAACGGCTTGACAAATTTACTCACTATGCGGTACATTCGCAGATGGATAGCGCCTTAAATTCAGCATATATTTCTGATTTATTTCAAAAAGCCAGGGTTTAGTGACTACTACTATTGTATTGCATACCATCGGGGACGCTGATCATTATTATAATAATTATTATTGTAATGATCACATGATTTTCTCTACCAGCTCTTCAGTCGATGTCTACCTGAAAGAGGTCCATAATATTAAATGCCAGTGTCTGAGTAAATTCCTCAACGAAGATGAAATCAAGAAGGCTATGGATTATACAACTGCGGTTATAGATGAGATATTGCTTGCACTTGACAATACAGTTTCAGCGGAAATAAATAAGGCATACGGCCTTGATATGAATTTTTTCTCCGCCCTTTACTCCTATAGTGGGAAACATCATTTTGCTGAATATTACTTCTTTATAATCTCATTAAAACACTTCATAGAGTTACATAAACCTGATGAGCCAAATGAAATAATTATTTATAACTTTGACTTCAGCGCCACATTTCCTGGTATAAGCACTGATATGGCGTATATTATAAATCAACTATCTCAATTATTTGGGGGATATGATATTAAGATAATATCTTATCACAATATTAAGCGCAGGCAGAGAAACTATTTCAAAGAACTATCGATAGTGTTCAGAAGGTTAAAGAAGATGCCGTTATATATGATTAACAGATTAATATATGTACTATCGTCATCACTGCGGCACAAGGGGTTTTCAGCGAAGAAAAAAACAATCCTGCTTTCTGAGCCTTTATATGAAATTGAGTTTATAAAAAGCCGTCTTAATAAATATAACGTCATAACTGACAAATTTGCTGAGGATACCGGGATCAAAGTAACCCAGAATATTAATAGTATACCCGCAGGTATCAGGCATAATATCAATGGCGATTCACTTGCCAATATCTTTATTAAAGATATAACTGAGTCATTTAACAAGAACATAGTGTCGTACTTAAACACTGTTGACGCATTAAGAAGCATTAATAAGCAATATCCAATATGCCTTGGAATATGGGGATGTTCCCCCTGGGACGGCACAAGGGCAATAATATTCGAATATCTGAGGTCTGTCAATATAAAGACAGCCGGTTCTCAGCATGGGTGCCTGTTCGGAGAGGCCTTTATTCCATGGCAATTTAATACTGACTTCAATAGATGTGATTATTTTTTCAGCTATGGATTTACTAAAAATGATTTGAAAAAACTGTATCCTGAAAAAAAAATTAACATTGATGTCCTGCCGTTTGGAAAGGTAAATATAATACCAAGAAAACGCAAAAGACAGGCAATAGATATCCTGTTCCCTGTAACTAATACGCTGTCAATGCTGCAAGGAGGGATTGTCAGAACTCCACCCGACAGATTAACAAGGATACAAATTGAAATTATTAGTTATCTGGATTCTATTGACGGCATTAACGCTTACGTAAAACCATTTATGAATTCAACAGTTGAAAACTGCTCAGTCTTTACGCTCTTAAATAAGGTAAAGCGCTTAAAGGTAGTTTATGATATGAAATTAGATGAATTTTTACAGATTTATAGTCCACGTGCTGTAGTTATCGAGTTCCCTTCGCAGCCGCTGGTTGAGGTTATACATTTGAATACGGAGATATTTTTATTGAGCGACCCCATTAACCCATACGCAGAGGATGTCCTTGAACTGCTAAAGAAGCGTGTCCATTACTTTGATAGCACTGAGGGTCTTATTGCCGCTCTTGACCTGTTTTTAAATGGCACACTGGAAAAAAAGAGAGACAACTCGTACATGAATCACTACGTATGTAAAGACAATACAAAAGAAAATATTTTAAAATCTATATATGCCCTTATTGAAAAAAATGAGTAGCAGAACCACCGATTCCTTCAACAAGAGATACCTCTATAAGCTGACAACAAACTTTGCCGGTCTTTTGATAGGCCTGATCTCGCAGACGATTATACCGCGGAGCCTTGGCCCGCGTGCCTATGGCGACTTCAACTACTTAACCGGCTTTTTTAGTCAGCTAATCTCGTTTTTGGAGTTAAACACTTCAACGGGGTACTTCACAATGCTATCGAAGAACCCGCAGGACTCACGTCTTGTGCGTTTCTACATGTTATTTGGCATATTGGTCTGTCTTGCTGTGTTTTTTTTCACCAGCTCTTCACATATAATGTCTCTTCATATGTATATATGGCCAGGCGAGCAAATTGGTTTTATTTACCTGGCCGCTGGCTTTGGGCTTTTCACATGGATAACGCAGATATTGAGCCAAATGGCAGATGCCTATGGGTTGACCGTTACCGCGGAAAAGGCAAAGATGCTCCAGCGTCTTTTGGGATTGTGCCTTTTGGTGTGGTTATTTGTGTCGGGCAAATTAGACCTGACCGTTTTTTTCTTATATAACTATGCATTATTTATTTTTCTTTTGGCGGCCTTTATCTTTATTATGCAAAGAGGTGGGTTTTCACTATTTAAAAGGAC
The DNA here is from genome assembly GCA_001541255.1 of Candidatus Magnetominusculus xianensis. Taxonomy (GTDB): domain Bacteria; phylum Nitrospirota; class Thermodesulfovibrionia; order Thermodesulfovibrionales; family Magnetobacteriaceae; genus Magnetominusculus; species Magnetominusculus xianensis. The sequence continues at coordinate 16,592 of LNQR01000032.1, read as the reverse complement.
AGAATTAACTGCGCACCATGTAAGGCTTTATGCAAGGGAATCTTACACCTATGGTCATCCACTGTTTGTAAGTGGTTTGATCGGTATGGTAGCGAACATTTTCGATATGTGGCTCTTGCAGGTCATGAGCGGAAGCGTAGAACAGGGTTTTTTTGGGCTCTCAACTCAGATAGGCGCCCTGTGTTTCCTATTTACCGGGGCAATGACGCCGCTTCTGATGCGGGAGTTTTCCATCGTCCACGCCGAAAACGACATCGGACGAATGAACAGACTTTTTGAAAAATACATACCGCCGATGTTTTCTATAGCCGCGTTTTTTTCGTGTTTTGTCTCTATTAATGCTGGCAAAGTTATTCACATATTCGGCAGTAAACAATACGACGCCGCACTTTGGGCCGTTACCGTTATGGCCTTTTATCCAATTCATCAGACTTATGGACAGTTAGTTGCCTCGGCGTATTTCGCAATGGGAAAGACCACCTTGTACAGAAATATTGGAATCTTTGTTAGCGCTGTCGGCGTACCCATGTCGTTTTTCTTAATAGCATCTCCAGAGTATCTCGGGGCCAGCGCTGGGGCGGCAGGGTTAGCCATTAAGATGGTTGTAATTAACATAATAAGCGTAAATGCACTGCTTTTTTATATATCAAAGCCAATAGGCATATCTTTCGTCCACTACTTGCGGCATCAGGCGCTTTGCATAGGGTTTATGACTGTGACGGCATATGTAACGGCAATTATTATTGACCCTCTGACAAAAGACCATATGATCACGGGTTTTCTAATCTCAGGCATTATCTATACGATTGCAGTCAGTGCATTCGCCTTTTTCATACCATCAGTGGCGGGGCTTAAGAAAGGGGATATTCAAAATATACTTAAGACGTTCAGGCCATAGTACTATCTTAGTCAAAACAGGGCACTATTTGGAGAACTTGCTGTAGTGGTCAGAAAATCTCTTCGTGCGAACCTTGAAAAAGTCGGAGACCTGGGACTCTGTGAGTTTAGCAGTTACCTCTTTTATCCTGTCAGTCGGTGATGGATGGGTCTTAAACATGCCGCCGTCAGAACTTCCCGTCTTGCTCTGAAGATTGCTCAGGACATCTTTCAATGCCGCGGGGTTGTAGCCGGACGCCTTTAGATAGACAACCGCGGTCTCATCTGCTGAATATTCCTGCGTCCTTGAGTAGCCGTTTGTTACCAGAGATTTAACGATGTCATCTATCGATCCCTCGAAAACACTCAACAACTGAGACACCTGACCAGGGCTGTATTGCTTTGCAGCCTCAGAACCCATTACTGTCAGCGCCTCAGTCCAACGCGATGATTTAATCGCGCCAAGCCCGTCCTTATGGGTTATGTGCGCGACCTCATGCGCAAGTATTGCAGCAAGCTGGTCCTCGTTTACCGCTAAATCTATCATGCCCTTTGTGATAAATATAATCCCTCCCGGACACGCAAAGGCATTTACCTCCTTAGAATCCAGTATAGCAAAGTGATAGCCGCCAAATGTGAACGGCATCTCCGAGTGAAACACTATCGACTGCCCCGTGATATTGATATACGCCGTAAAGTCCGGGTCATTCAAAAGCTTATAGGACGACAGAATCCTTGCCGCAACAGACCTGCCGATATAGTATTCCTCTTCCGGCGTTATCTCGCGTGCTGCCTTGGACACCGCTGACCCTGTCTTGACCGCCGTCTCTGTTAAAGACGTAAGCGACGGCACACAGCCTGTAAATACAAACGCTGCAAATATCATTATGCTTAAGTGTTTTTTCATGGCTAATTTATTCCGTCTATTCCTTTAGGCCCCCGTCCTTTATAAACGCTGCAACCTTCTCAGCTGGTACGGTGAAGCCTTCTATTTTAGTAACAAGATCAAAATCCAGTTCCGGGTGCTTTTTCTTATAGGCATCCTCGACCTGCGGATTAAATCCCTTGCCAGCAAGCGATACCTCATCCTTTGAGGCGGTGTGCTTGCCGCCCTCTGTCTTGGCTAATGCTACAGCAGTCTTGTTGAGCGCGGTTTTGTGTATGCAGCCGGACTTATCCCCAAACTTCACCATGTACCAGTCACCCTTAGTTGAGACTATCTCCAGCGTGTCGGCATACTTGACCATCGCCTTGACGGCAGAGTAAAAGTTGCAGTCTGCCCTGACGGCATTCTCCTTCGTGATTACCTGCATAGTCTCGCTATAGACAAGCGCAGGTACAAGCAACAAAATTACTATTACTGCAATCTTTCTCATCATTTCTCAGTCATTTTAACAATTATCCAATCTTTTGTCAAGTCATCTTTTAGCGTCGGGGCAGCCAATAAATTTTTTACCCGTTTTAACAGTACACCCGATGGCCCGTCTGCCGGATACAGCGATAAGATTTCCTCTAATTTCTCTGCCGATTCCTGCCACTTTCCCTCTTTAAACAGGTGCATCGCCTCTTTGTAGCGCCCGGCAAGCACTCTTTTGTCATCGTCAGCGCCGTCAACAAAACCCATGACCTCAAATATTTTTACCGGTATGCTCTTGCCCTTGACCTCTATGAGGGCCAGCTCACGGCTTAAAAATAAGTCATTTGTACCGGCAAGTACATCTTCGCTTACTATTATCTTCGTCTTAAAATACTTGTTTACAGACTCAAGCCTCGATGCGAGATTTACCGTGTCGCCAATGACAGTGAAATTGTAGAGCCTGTTGCTGCCCATATTCCCGGCGATAGCGTCGCCTTTGTGCATACCTATGCGAAGGGAAATATTGGGGAATCCCTTGCTTTTAAATTCGTTATTGACCTTATCCAGCGCCTTGAGGCAGTTTACGGCAGCGCTGCAGGAGTTTGTCTCATCGCTTTCTGAGACCACTGGGGCGCCCCAAAAGGCCATTATACAGTCGCCAATATACTTATCTACCACGCCCCCGTATCCGATGATTACCTCTGTCAGTTCGCTCATCACGCCATGAAGCATGATGGCCGTCTCCTGGGCGGTTTGCATCTCAGAGATTGTCGTAAACCCTGCAATGTCAGCAAAATACACGACAACGTCCATAGTGTTGCCACCCGGCTTCAGAAGCTCTGGATTTTTTAATATGTGATCGGCAATCTTCTTGTCCATGTACTGCGTAAAAACCGTCTTAAGAAACTGCCTCTTCTTGCCCTCTGAGGCATAACTATATGCCAGCGCTGCAATGAAACTTGTTATATCGGCAGCTAAAAGAGGTATGACCTCAAGATATATTGCATTTTTAAATAAAATTGCAGTAACGGCTGTTATCACAACAACAGACGCAGCCAATGCCCCAATGTTGCTTAAGAGCGAATGCCGCCTTAACACAGAGGTAACGGCAAAGAGGCAGAGAATAAACATGGGCAGACATACGTAAATCTTGTCCAGTTTTCTGATAAATCTGCCGTTAATGATGTTGTCAAAGGCGGCGGCATGGATATTTATACCTGTTGAGATGGTGGTAACCGGTGTGGATTTCAAATCATATAGTCCTGCCGCGGTCAGCCCCATGAAAACAGCCTTTCCTTTAAAGAAATCTTTATCGATCGCAGGCTTTTCTGACTGTGACGCTGCAAGATGGGACTGGAGAATCTCTTCAGCAGAGATAGAGGGGTATGGGTCTTTGTGGGTAGAATATCTTAAGTACGGGCTTATTCCCGGCACCTCTTTTCCCTTTACAATGAGACGGCCATCGGCAATAGCAGCAACCTTTTTATCTATCAGAAACCCAAGCGTAAAATATGGTATTGTATGACCTCTTAGTTTAAAGAACAAGGGGATTTTCCTGTAAATGCTGTCGCTGTCAGGTGAAATCGAAACATTGCCCCCACCCCTTACTGCCTCCATCAGTTCCTCTATTTGAGGTACCATAGAGTTAAAGGTGCTGAACACGGTGGCGTTGTCCCTGATTTCTATACGCCTGATAAGTGCCTCTTCTGCCTCAGATATCTGGTTAGGGGGGGATTCCGAGAGGAACATCGCTATATAGACATTGTCGGCCTTCTTTACGGCATCGGCAAATAATTTGTCATCTTCCACGCCGTAGAAGGACGACTGGGTATAAAGTATATCAATAAATATTGCATCGGCCTCAGACATATACTCTACCATTGCGGCATAGAGCTGGCGCGGCCACGGCCAGTTTGTCCCCTGCTTACTCCTTTCATCAAGGCTGTGCTGGTCAATCTTGACTATGACTATGTTGTCAGAAGTAGTCGCGGGATTTAAGTACCGGCAGTATATATCATAGGCCTTTAGCTCAAAGTAATCAAACCCGCCGGATGTGTACAGTATCAATGATAAGAGAAATGTTAAGGCGGTTAGTACTGGCAGAGATTTTTTCATTTATTTATTTTGGGCGTGTGCTTGCCTGACTAGTCCGTTATTTTTTCCTCAGCGTTATGCGGCATATATTTCTCTGCCACTTCGTCTCTGAGTTTTTCCCATATGGCATCGCCTTCGGGTGTCAGCTTTTCGGCCTTTTCAACCTCAGGCCACATGGACTTCGGCAGTTTCGTATATATCACAAAGCACCGCCTGACGCCCTCTATTTGTTCAGGCGTGTACTGCGGCATATTTAGCAGTGTTGGTCTTGTTACCGAACGGGCTATAGTGCCTGGCTTGATGTAGCCCTGTTCTTCTGCGATTTTTCTCAGTGGTGTGCCGTGAAACGGGCTGAAGGAATAGGCGTTCATGCTGTCGGCGTATATATGCCGGTTCAGCTCTATTGTGTCAAACGTCAGCTCGCGCGTCTCAAATGGGAATCCCAGTATGTTGTTTACACTGAATGGGACGCCCACATCATTAACCGTTGCAAGGGCCTTGATAATAGTCTCATTTTTTACGCTTCTGTGAATGACCCGCTTTCTAAACTCTTCGTTGCCGTGCTCTATGCCGAAGGCCATTCTGAACATGCCCACCTCTGAGAGTTTTTTCACCCGCCTATGTGTAACGGTCTCAGGGCGCGTCTGGCACCAGAAGGGGATTTTAAAGTCTGAATACATCTCAACGAAGGCGTCAAACTCGGCCTCTGAATACGCAAAGAACGTATCTGCCCAGAAATAAAATGCCTCGGCGTTGTAGTTATCACGGAAATGAATTATCTCCTGCCTGATCTTATCAAGGCGCTTCTTGCGAAAGAACCTTGAGCCTGTCTCTTCCCTGTATTTATATGTCTGAGACGGGGAATTGCAGTACGTACACTGGTACGGGCAGCCGCGGTGCGTCTCAAGTGGAAACATCCTCCACACCCGCCCCTGCATCGGCCTGTAGAGTCGCCCCTCAGGGAATATCGACAAATCAAGCATCGGGTTTTCGTTCATATCAACTGCCTGCCCCATGGGGTTGCGTCTTATTTCACCTTTTTTCTTTGTCCAAAGCCCCGGGATATCGTCGTATGGCATTGCCTTGTCCATGCGCGCACACAGTTCCTTTATAACATGTTCGCCCTCACCAACGCAGACCATATCCACCTCCGGCCGGCTTATCACAAGCTCCGGCGCAAAGGTTGCAAACACCCCGCCAACCAATGTGGGGATTTTATATACTGACGACAGCTCAAGCAGCCTAATCCCTATAGGGAACATGTCCTCTGTTGTTGACATAGCAATGAGGTCAGGGGAAATGCCCTCTACGTGTTTTTTATATGACTCAAAGAGGTCGTCTTCCTTAAATGTAATTTTTAAGAGTGTGTCGTCAAAGGGGCGGACATTCAGGTTTTTTTCTTTCAGCTTATCGCTGTTGAACTCGTTATCTTCAATATTTGGGTAATCTGTGGCGTCAAAGAGCGATACCGTATGCCCTTGTTCTTTCAGTATCGATGAGAAAAGCGCGATTGCCGGAGGAAGCATATTCATCCCCCTGATGTTTGGGTATATCAGCAGTACTTTCATTGGTTTCCTTTTGAGTCATGTTTCCTTGCAGCACAGCACAGCGTGTCGCCCTGATTTGTCACTGACATCAGCCTTAGAAAGCGCTCGTTCATTTCGTTAAACATATCATTCATCCCTGCCTCAAACTCACTGTTACCCATAAAAAGGCCTTTCCCTGTAACGGCATCTACGAACGAACCCTGGGGCCTTCCCCTGAAATACCAGTTCAGGTAGTTATGAAGCGTGTACTCGTGCCTGCAGCTTAGTTCACAGCTCAGTCCAGCCTTTTGCATTAACTTTGTCAGCGTATCTGCAGTGAAATAATAGAAATGCGCCTTGTGCCAAAAAAACTTGTTAAATGCCTTGAGATTCGGCTCAGGCAGGTAATGATTCAGAGCCTCATCCCTGTTTGGTACTTCAACGTACATCAGCCCGTCGTCTGTGAGCAGGGATTTCAACTTTAACAGGGTCTCAAAGGGATTGATAAGATGGTCAAGAGTGGCTATGGAGACAATCAAATCGTATTTCCTGCCGCCAAAGTCAATATCGTTTATATCCTGCGCGTATGCCTCGATACCAAGAGAGCCTTTCATAAATTCGACGAATCCCTTGTGTATCTCTATGCCTGTGACAGACTTCACATGCGGCTTTATGCTGTAGAGCAGTTCCCCTGTGCCTGAGCCAAGCTCAAGGACAGTTAAATCTGGATGGAGATAAGCACGCAGCTGTCCGACAATTGGGTCAATGGTCTTGAGCCTGTCCTCGAAATGTTCCCGCGGGGATTGTTCTCTGGTTGAGTCGAGGGAGTTGGTCTTTTGGTATATCTCATTATAGTACGTCGCCAGCTCCTCAGCGTCCATCGCAATGTCCTGTATAACGAGACCGCAGTGCGTACACTGGCAAATCCGCCCCGGTCCCTCTCTGATTTCAGTGGCGATTAACTCAAAACCACTGAGGCCGCATAGTTCACATCTTGCTGTCATTAGTGTTTATCTTTTTCTTTCACTTAAAGGTGCCGCTTTTTAGGTATACTCTAACATATTTTTTCTGCTTGTGTATACGATGGCGGCTTTTCGGTAGTGTCTCAGTTTGAAATTTTAGGGTCTTCATTTTAGGGTCTTTGTCAATGTGATATATTTGTTATAATGCATTCACTGTAGTTGAATAAAACAAGTCAGGGATAGGTTGTGTTTTTTCTATCTTCTCACATAAGGGAGTGAAATTCATAACAAGTGCTTCAACCATTGGATTGCGATTGTCTTCTTTCGCCCCGACATGGTAGAAGTGGTCTTGTGTAACTATGCTGAATTTTGACCAAAGGCTGTATAAGGAATCATTCTTCCGATACTTATTGCTATGCCATGTTGAAAGAATAAATTTTGCCTTAGTTGCTGCTAAACAATCATATAGTCGTTTCTCGTCCTCAACAGTCCATGAATTATAATAATCAACATGCCTTCCTAAATATGGTGGATCGCAATAAATAAAATCCTTTTCTGTCGCAGAGCTAATAGTCGTTTCAAAATCCTGACAAGTAAATGACCAACTACAATTACTCAAAACATTATAAAATCGTGCAATTTGATTGACAATTTTAGTTATATATGCGATGGCAAACCGATTGGATTTTCTACAGAATGGGACATTGAACCATCCTTTACTGTTGAAGCGAATCATCCCATTAAAGCAAGAACGCGATAGAAAAAGAAAATCCATAGGGTCTTTCTCACGGTTAAATCGTTCACGCACAGAATAATAATACGTTTCTCCTTGTTCTTTTAAAAGTCTCCCCTCTTTTTCTAAATATAGTCTTGTAGATTCAGGTGTAATAGACTTGGATTTTAGAGCATTATAGAAATTTATCAAATGTGGATTGATGTCAGAGAATAAAGCCTTAACCGGACGAGCATTAAGGCCAACAACACCTGAACCCATAAACGGTTCTATCCATGCCATTTCATTAAGATGTGGGGAATTAGCCAAAATTAAAGGTACGAGTTTCGATTTAATCCCTTGGCATTTAATCGGAGGGATTATTATTTTATTTATCATGCGTTTCAGCCTTAGACCTAATGCACGGATATGCAAGGGTTGGGTCTTTGCCTTTAAATACCAAAAACTCATTCAGTTTAGTAATCTTTTTTGTTTTGCCAGTTTCAGTTGTTATCATTATCTTCCCATAATTCATCCAGTACTCATCAAACCATTCTTCCCCAAGGTTCTTCAAAACCCCATTGCCAGAGAGAATATCTTTAATACGAACAATACTACCAATATTGGCAGTGTTTCCACTCCCTTGAGAATCACTTGCGATTTCCCATTTTTCACATGCAAAGAACTCAAAATCGCGAATAACGGAGGTAATAGATTGGAGTTGTTCAACCTTTTGGATTGTTGTTTCGTCAATATCTCTTATATTTGCTCTTGTGTAGATTATCCCTATACAGAAATGTCCACAATATTGATTATAAGAATATTGAATATTCTTTTTCTTATCGCGTTCAATAAAATAACTTCCGTGTGAGCCAAGTGTAAAACCATTACAAAAGCCAGGCTTATTGGGTAGACGGTATGTCGTTTTTATGTCAACCGCAAATTTTATAGACTCGTCTCGAGTTGAAACAAAAGACAGGTCGGGATAGTAGTTTTGGTGGTCGGCAAGAACTATAATATAATTGTGTTTTTGTGCGAATTTTAGCAATACAGGGAAAAGATGGATTTCAAGAATCTTAGAGACAATTTTCGTATCTGCAGAAATCGTGTACACATTGCGAAAAACATCAATGAAACCCTTTATAGTCCATTGTCTATCATCAGTAGCAACATGACCACTTAATGTTTCTGTCAGCTCTCGGAGCAGTTGCTTGAAATTATCCTTATAGTGCTGCTTATAGTTACTCAATAAACACCCTGCGCTACAACTTTTGGATACATTGTTGACATATAATATAATAACAGTAACTTTATATTTTCCTCAATGCCACTTGAGATTCCTGCTTCCGGAGTTACCCGTAACGTCTTATAGGGTAAAACAATCAAATTGAGACACTACAGGCTTGCCCCTGCCGGGCACTGTCACTTATTTACTAAATCAAAAAATCTTTGAACGCTGTCAACCGGCTCGCTGAAATAGAAAAACTCGTTTATTATCCTCTTTGCCTCTGTCCTATGCCGGAGCGTGTCATGTTGTTCCATGAATATTCTGACGGCTTGACGCTTTAGTTCATCTGCCGATGAAACCGTGTTAATCATAGAAGCCCTGGTCTTTGTCAGGGGTGACATGCTTATCCACTCCGGGGAATTTACAATAAACACATCACAGCCAAAGGCTATGGCCTCGATACAAACGCTTGACTCCCCAACCACTACTACCCGGGCGCGCTGAAGAAGCGTCCCTATTGGTTCATTTATTATCTTAAAAGAACAGCTTTTCATTTCTATCCCTGAGTACTGAAACAGTTTCTCTATCTGTAAAAATGGGTGAGGCTTTATCCATACTTCAATGCCGGGTTCATTGTTTAGCGCCTCATATAGGACATTTAACATCGAACTGCTTTCATATATGCTGATAGAACAGGCCAGCAGCACAATTTTTTCTGTCCTGATAAACTCAGCCTCAAGATATTTGATTAAATAAGAATATCGTACAGCCTCAGCTATATACAGTTTCTCCTGTGGCCAGCCGGACCCCAGCATAAAGCTGTATGGATGCTGCCCGTTGCATATAATAATGTCGGGCTTGGGTAATGAATACCGGCCCGTGTCGCGTATCTCTGATGGGTCATTAAAGAAATTCAGCAGCATTTGCGACACCGTGCCGGATTGTGAGCCTAAAACCGGTGGTGTAAGCCCAAGCGCCTTCTTTGCTGAGATAAATGCCTTCTCCCACGCCTGATGCTCAAGCAGGTAGAGGTATTTTCTTGCCTTAATTGTAGATAAAAGCCTCTTAAATGTCTTATAGTACACAAGGCCCTGGTATCCGGCTATGCCCATAAAGGAGCTATACCAGTCATCTTTGACCAAAGCATACATGTTGTAATCCTTGATAACGTGCGCCGCCTTAATGTTCTTCTCCAGCAGGATAAACTTCAGTGCGCTGAAAAACATTGTTACCAATGAGCTGAGATGAGTCCACAATGAGTTGAACTCATCAAGGAAATATATACGGCTGCCATTTTTTATAAACGTCTTTGCTGAACGTATGGCTTCCTCTTTCGTGATTGCGTTGCTTTCAACATATAGGGCTATCCATGTAATGGCGCTGCCTGCTGCTGTCAGCATTGTTTGCAGCTTCATATAGTTCTTGTCTGCGAAGATGCCTTTTTTTGCTTGTGCTATGTCGATATTCGGGTAGTAAGTTAGCAGCATCAGGGCGTTGTCATCAACAGGTTCTCTTTGAACGCTTGCAAATTCCCTCTTCATAGTCATCGAAGTGTAGAGGCTGTAAATGAAGTAATAGAGAATCCCTGTTATCTGTTTTATTATGCTTTTAGCTTTGGCTGCTGTGTTGTTATGATGCTTATTTGAATTATCAATGAGGATGTTCTTTTCACTTGCATAACCGGTTAGTGCGCTCTTGAGTCTGGATGAGCTGCATGTTATTATGATTTTATTTATGTTATAGCGCTTTATGGCTTCAGTTATCGCGTCAAGCTGGGAAAGCCTTGTCAGGGTGTCGGACTTGTGTGTGTTTTTCTCTGCAACAAGGCTGAACCACCATAAAGACGCATGCTGCCCGACGGCAAAAATCTCTTTTAAGTCACTGCCTTTGTTTTTAACTTTGACTGGCAGTTTTGCTATTAACCGTATATACATATCTCTCATACTGAGGGCCGATTCATTGATAGCCTTAGATGAGTCTATGATTTCAAAGGTGCACCCAATGGCCTGTAACAGGCGTATATATGAATCTGATACATGTTTCTTAGATGTTAATGAAAACAGAAATACCTTATCGGCCTTTACAATGCTGCCTAACTTACCGCTGTATGAGTCATATATAAGTAATGTATTCACGTGGGCTGTCAGCAGGTTGCCGGTATTGTTTTCAATGTGACGCCAGCAGCAGCTCTTTAGACATTTCAAGTACAGCATCCAGTTTTTCAACAGGTGCGGTGCCTATCCTTGTCCACTGCCTGAGGTGTTCCTCTCTGAAGGGGCGTCTCAGCAGGACTCCCTTGTCTCTGAGTTTGAGGCTCATCTGTTCGCCTGAGAAATGCGCCCCAAAGCGTGCTGCCAGAAAGTTGGCCACGCTCTTGCTGGTTTCTATGCCCAGTTCGGCAAATTTATCCTTCAGATATTGAAGGCAATAGCGTGTCTCTTTGGTAAAGGAAAAAATCTCCTCCGTATGGTCTAATAGCTCATCTATCAACAACAGGGCAATCCCGTTTAGCTCGTGCATGGGTTTTACCTTATAGAGCGAGTTAATGTTTTCCTCCTGCGACAGCAGATACCCGGCCCGAAGCCCGGCAAGCCCCATCGCCTTTGAAAAAGTCCTCACCACAATCAGATTTTCATGGGTTTGAATCATATCAGCCGCCGTAATGTCGTGAAAGAAAAAATACGCCTCGTCAACAACACATATAACTCCGGTTGCTTCACATTTTCTTACGAATTCTCTTAGTAACTCTTCTGGCGGCGCCACCCCTATAAAACCGTTTGGATTTTCCAGCACAGCCATGCGCAGATTGCTGTCGATTCTGTTTATGTATCCTTCATAGTCAAAATCCAGGTCTGAGTCGAAATCCTGATATATGGCCTCGGCCCCAAACATCTTTGCATATACGGGAAACATCGCATACCCGGGACGATGCATGAGAATCGTGTCATCGGCTTCGATATATGTCTCAAAAATAGATTTAATGCTCTGGTCTGAGCCGCTGTTAAAGAGAATACGTCCACGCGGCTGCCCCAAAAACGCGGCGCACTTTTCATACACCGGCTCCGGTTCGGGATAAGTATTAAGCCACTCGCTGTCTAAACGCGCCCGAATACGGCTTATAAATTCGTCCGAGAATGGGCGTGTGCGCTCGCTCCTGTCAAGGCGCACCTTGTAGTAGCGCGAAGGCTCTTTTTCATGTATTCTGATAACTTCCGCAATCAGTGGTTTGGGTTTAATCATAGTCCCCCGAAATAAGCTGCTCTAACGTATTTGACGGCCTGCCTGATGGCGGCCTCTGGGTCTGGTTCCTGTCTTCTCATCTCTATTGATATGTAGCGGCTGTAGCCGCTTGCCTTTATTTTTTCATTTACTATTTTGTGGGCACTGTCAAATCCCATGCTTCCCGGTGGCATAAGCTCAGGGTCGTTTACGTGTACGTGTTTGGCTCGTGAAAAGGCATCGGTGATATACGGGGCATTTATCTCTGCTTCGTCTATGAGCGCCTTTATGTCTACATGCAGGCCAAGTCCTGCGGGGTTTCCAGCCTTTTTAATTAACTCATCAGCGTCAAGGACTGTGTTGATGAAATTCGTCTCGGTCTTTCCAAGCGGCTCGATGCAGAAGTATACGCCCCGGTCACCGGCCAATGTGCCAAGTTCGTGAAAAAAATCTACGGCCACCGCCATCGCTTCGTCTGAGTTTAATCCCTCAATCTTACGGTTTGCAGGGGAGCCGAACACCATCACCTCGCCACCGAGGTCACGGCACAGGTCCATCATTTTTGTTAAATAGTCAATTGCGCTGCTCCTGCCACCGCCAAAAATCGTCAGCTCACGCCGCGTGTAAAGCAGGGCTTGCAGACCTGTTACCTTAAGCCCGTTGTCTTCGATTTGACGCCGCACCAGAAGCCTGTCGTCCCTTGACGAATCAACGGGTTCATCCCAAATCATACTTGTCGCTAATTCGATACCGTCGCAGTCGAGCAACCTCATGAGCGTGACAAGGCTCTCAAGCTGCTTAGGGTACCATGCGACATTTGATACGGCCAGTTTCATCTTATTGTTGTTTTTATCCGGGTATTTCAAGCCTGATACCTTCTCTCATAACATTTTCCATGAACGGCGTTGGAATTGACTTTAATCTCATATATTCGTTTGTTTGAAATATCTTCAGCGATACCAATTTGCCTGTTTCTAATAATATGTCCATCACAGAGTCATAGAGTTTATCTTTCATTAACCTGTCTTTTTTATCAACAACAATCAATATATCATAGTCTGAGTCAGGCAGCCAATCCATGCGGGTTCGTGAACCGAACAGATATATTTCCTTTATCTGACCTTTAAGTGTTTTTATGCCCCGCAAAAAATCTACCACTATGGGGTCAGTCACGGGCGTTGTACATTCTTCAGTAATCACGCATCACCGCGCTTTTTTATCTCATTCATTCTCATAGGGCACTCTGCACATGCCTGGGCCTCGTGCGCGCGGCCTGCTTTGTGCAATTTTCTCAGCGGCTCCATCAATGACTTCCATGCCTCTTTTATCGTTACATTGTGGACATTACCAACCGCCAATTTGCCGTAGTGGTCATTATAGCACGCGGTTATTGTCCCATCCCACATTATCATTAATCTTTGATAGGGAAATGGACAAATCCACGGCGATACCGCCGGTTTAATTGTGTTTGGTACGTTATCCAACATTTCATTGTATGATATCTGGTCGGCCTTGTCACTCCAAAATGCGGTGAACTCATCAAGACGGCCACGCAGCTCAGGGATAAGCACGGCCTGAATGCGTACCTTCGGCGTCCTGGAGCCATGCCGTATCTTTAAATCTCTCAAGGCTTCGATATTTTTTACGACTGCCTCAAATGTTGCCCCTACACGGTTTTTCTCGTACAGCTCCTTTTCAAACCCTTCAAATGATACCGTAAGCCTGTCAAGGCCGCTTTCAATCAGTGCCTCGGCCTTGTCTGGTGTTAGGAGTGTGCCGTTTGTGTTGAAAAACACATCGACGAGGCCCTTTTCCTTTGCATATCTGATAAACCGGCATAACTCTTTATGGAGCAGCGGTTCGCCCCTGAAGTTAAACTTACAGGCGTAGAGGCCGTTCTCCCCTGCCTCATCCATTATTTTTTTCAGCGTCTCCCATGACATAAAGCCGTTGTTTATGTCAGTCCGCGAGTATGTGGTCTTGCAAAATGGACACCTGAGATTGCATGTGCTGGTGGTTTCAATATCAAGATGTACGGGGAATGTGCCTGCGGTAAGAGTCATTGGATTATTCTCCCACATCCTGCGGTATTCCATGAATCTCTCATCAGCGCGAACGAGGATGTCCTCACCTGAGATGTCGTGGTGCAGTGTATCGCCTGAGTGCTGCGCCACTATTTAAGCCCCTTTGCCCAGTTGACCATTTGAGCAATGCCAGTCTTGAGGTCTGTGGCAGGGTACCAGTTCAGCTCTCTTTTTATAAGGCTTATGTCTGCCACAGTGCCGAATTGGTCTCCGGCTGTATTTTGGGCAAACACTATTGGGTACTCAGGTAAGTTAAACGCGTCTTTTAACTCACTGAGAAGTTCGCCAACCGTTGTCTTAATCCCAGTGCCAAGATTATATGTCTTGCCGAATGAGACTGGATTTTCATAAGCGTGCAGCCACGCAGCCACTATATCGTCAACACTTATAAAGTCACGATAGCGTGTGGAGGAACCTTTGACGATTACCGGTCTGCCCTCAAGCATATATGACAGGTAAATACTCAACATCCCCTGCATCTTGTTATCAAGATTCTGCCCCGGGCCATAGACGCTGAACAGGCGAAAGACCGTGGTATTAATGCCAAGCCTGCTGTAAAGATTTATATACGCCTCCGCCCCTGCCTTGCCTGCCGCATAAAATGTCTTCGGTTTATAAGGATGCCCCTCGCTTATGGGCAGTGTGTCAGGGTCGCCATAAACGCTCATCGAACTTGAGTAGAGAAACCGCGAAACACCGTGTTCCTTACACCACCGCAGCATATAAAACGTGCTTAACACGTGGCTTCTGAGGTCATATTCGGGGTCGTCAAATGAGACCTCCCCAGAAGACTGCCCGGCCAGGTGAAACACCGCGTCGCAGTTAATCCCCTTTATGTGCGGGTTTGCCCCGAGGTCGATATTAATAAAATCTGCCCCTTGGGGGATGTTTTCCTCTTTGCCGGTGTGAAGATTATCAAGTACAGTAACGCGGCAGCCGCTTTTGAGCAATGCCTCAGCAATATGTGAGCCTATAAAGCCCGCCCCGCCTGTGACAACTACATGGCTGTGTGTCCTGTTATTATATGCCATGCTTTTTGAGCCAATACACTACCATCGGGATTTGCCATTCGTAGTCGATGTCACACCCGCCCCACTGCTTAAGCGGATATATCTTCTGTCCCATCCACTTCTGCGGCAGGAGGCCGTCATCGAGATTCTCCAGACACCGCGGGCGTACTATTGAAACCCCCATGTCGGCAAACCACACATCACCCTGAGAGTCCCGGTCACAGTTCAGCGTCTTCGGGTCTCCAAACGTCTCAAAAGGGACAAAGGGTTTTAGCAGGCCGTCTGCGTCAATTTTTCTGGCGCGAAGCGGACTCCACATGTTGTACCTTGATACGCTGACTGCTGAGTCATACTCTGGATTTTCCCGCAGAACCTTTATGCCCTCTGAAATAATGGCAGGGGTTACGGTAGGGGCATTACACATGAGCAGCACTACAAGTTCTATATCTTTGTCCTGGTTAAGTTCCCTGATAACGCCATATGCATGCCTGTAGACGTGTTCACCCAGGGCAGCATCAGTGCAAAGCTCCGGTGGGCGCACAATTACCCCGACAGAGTTTTCCTCTGCAAGGGCCATGAGCCGTTCATCGTCTGTAGATATATATGTCTTATCTATTTCAGGGGTATCGGCGGCGGCCTTTATTGGATAATAGGAGAGCGGCTTGCCAAATACCGGATGCAGATTCTTCCCGGGAAAGCCCTTGCTTCCCTTCCTTCCCATTAACATTGCTGCAATCATTCGCCGTGCCTCATTACATACAATAGCATAATTGCCTCTGATATTGCATATAGCTCAAGCCTCAGGGCAAACACATTGGCTCAGGATATACGAGAACTTGTTGACCTTCGACTAAACTCAGCCTCTTGGAGAATGGACTTATCGTTCGAAGATATCCTCGATATTGACTTTCAGACCTTCGATGACCTTTGACGTAACTGTACCTTCAATCTCTGCAGCGGAATTTAGTTTATATTTATCGTTTTCCATCGTGAAAATCTCGATAGTTAGAAACTCTGGAAGGACTATCCAATACTCCGGCACCTTATATTTTTCATAAATCGCTTTCTTAGTTTCTGTATCCTTTCTGAATGTGCCTTGCGATACAATCTCACAAACCATATCGGGTACGCCTCTAATCCAGTCCTGAAATATAGTCATATTCTCTTTCTTGATAAACAATATATCTGGTTGAAGGCGGTTGATCCCTTCCTCAAATATTATATCTAAAGGTGAATAAAACACCTTTCCCAAACCATTCGCTTTTACATAATTCCATATAATACCATTTAAATTGCTGCTTATGTACTGATGCCTCCCAAATGGACTTGGACCCATAACCTCTTCTCCATCGATTATTTCCGTTAAATCGAAATCTCTAGTTAGCATAGCTGTATTATATCATTAGGTTTGTCAATGTTTCAATAAAGAATTGACGCTGTCCCAATACTGTGCGGTACAGGAATTGCTTAACAATTTACGGTAGAGGTTGAGAGCAGTCCTAAAGCTACAATTATCAGCACATC
>LNQR01000031.1 GCA_001541255.1 Candidatus Magnetominusculus xianensis | reverse complement strand
CGTTAGGTTACATTAAAATCTCGATATCCCTCATTGCCGCGTATTATTCCGCCAAGCAATTTCTATACCGGACAGTATTGGGACACATCCAATACTGTCCGGTATGATAATTGCGTAGAAATTGCCAGTGGTCGTGGAGGGCAGAGGGGAAACAACAGAGAAAATGTATTCATCGGACCTA
Organism: Candidatus Magnetominusculus xianensis; assembly: GCA_001541255.1. Taxonomy (GTDB): domain Bacteria; phylum Nitrospirota; class Thermodesulfovibrionia; order Thermodesulfovibrionales; family Magnetobacteriaceae; genus Magnetominusculus; species Magnetominusculus xianensis. The sequence goes on along the minus strand of LNQR01000031.1, from coordinate 48,603 downwards.
AATAGGAAGTGTCACTATTTAAAACTAATTGGCAGTTAACTGAATCTGTACCCTGATGGTCTTATCGCCTTGTGGTCTGGGCAGCGGTTCATTATATACACCTATCGACTGAAGTTTTCTGAGAAAAGAATCATAGTTTTCTGCTGGTATATCAATTAATAGTCTATGACCGGTCTGTGGGGCTGCCACTTTTGCGCCGAGGGCGGGAAGGAGATCGACTATTTTCGATAGCGCTGCATCTAACGGGTTAATAGTTTCATTATTCACTATCATTTCGGGCCGACGGGCGCGTCCAGGTTCATGAGTATCAGAAATATCTGCAGATTTTTCTAATGTGTCCTTAGATTGCGAGCTTTTGGCGTCTGCCTCTTTCTTTTGTTCATCACTAACGCTGCCAACACTAACTGATGCGTCAGACTTTGCAGCAGTCTCTGGCATAGGGCTTACAGCTTTTGGGCGAGGTGCTGGCGCTCCCGCTGCGGCTGTTGTGTGGGACTCTGCCAGGGCCGGAGCTGGTGCTGATGCTGCCGGAGACGGTGGCTTTATCAGCAGTGCTATAAGTACTGGCCCCTTGTCTTGTCGTTCCTGTTTTAGTTTTTCCTCTTTTAGTTTATCTTCTTTTAATTTTTCGTCTTTTATTTTTTCTTCAGGGCGTTTGACCTGTGCTTGTAACTGGACTTTGGCCGCCTTCTTTTTTACTGCCGGAGCAGCCGGGACCTCAGGTTCGGCAGGCACAATCAACTTGTCTGTATGTAGTTCGTTTGTCGAAGGTACTGTTGCAATTTCAGCCTTTTTTTCCATCATACTAAGAGGTGGAAGCACTTGCTCTGACTTAAACACATAGATTGCTATAACCGCTGCTATGGCAAGCGCTGTAACACCAGCCGGTATTTTAAACGACAATGGAATGAAATCGAAAAAAGACCCAGGACGAGCGTCTATGCGTTCTTTAAGCCGCTTTGCAAAATCCGCAGGGGCATTCACCGGATCAAGCCCCCTCAGAGCCTCAGCCGCTGCCTGTAACGACCTAAACTCCATGTCACACACCCCGCACCCGGCTATATGCCCTTTAACTGCCCGCAGCGCTGTCTCGTCCAACTGGCCGTCTATATACGCCGACATCGACTCTCTCACCGCCTTACAGTTCATCCCACCACACCCTGTAGTTTATCTCTGAGGGCCTGCCTCGCCCTCGATATTTTTGATTTAACCGTGCCGGGGTTAAATCCCGTTATGGTTGAAATTTCCTCATATGAAAGCCCTTCTATGTCACGCAGTACGACAACCAGTCTTTGCGCCACAGGCAGCGCTGCTATTGCCTTTTCTACCGCCCTGGTAAGCTGAGCCTTTTCCATCTGCATATCAGGCAAAGGTCTGCTGTCTGTAATCTCAGGAAGCTCCTCGTCCGTAATACCGGCTTTAAAAGAGAAAAAATTCCTCCAAGTATATGATTTAAGCCTGTTTTTACAAGTATTTACGGCTATCCGGTAAAGCCACGTAGAGAACGACGCCTGAAATTTGAACTGGTTTATCGATGTATATACCTTCATAAAAACATCCTGCGCTGCGTCCTCAGCCTCAGCGTGAACGCCGAGAAAGCGATAGCATAGATTGTATATCTTATCTTTATACATAAGGACAAGCCTGTCAAATGCGTCGGAGTCCCCGCGCGAAGCACCAGCAGCAAGCGATTCTGCATCGTGTACAGCATTAGCCGTCTCATTTTCACCTCTATTCATTTAGACAATCCAAACCGATAGAAAGTTCCATTTGCATATTCCGCTGCTCATCTATTAATGATTTGCCTGAACTTGCCCTCATAAAGCTGAACCGGCAATAAAAACATTAAACTGAAATCAAACGCATACCACATCCACAGGAACAGGTACCAGAATCGCTCATGTGCATTAATTGATAGCGAGATAACTATATTAAGGCACAAGTTGTTCACAAATATGACAAATAAAAAAAACCACTCAGCCCTCCCAAATCTAAATCGCTTCAACATGGCTACAAAGGCAAGCACAATGCCAGCCATTAGAAAACACACCGAATATCCATTATCAAAAAACCACTCTAGCGGGTGTGAGAGTTTTTGTGGAAATACTAATAGCTCCTCCTTCGACATTGGGAGGCCGTATATCCTGGCAAAGTTAATGTACACGATTTTAAAATATTTTAATGGGTTATTATTCAGCACTTCCATGACTATGTCTTTTGCCACCATGTCACTTAAAACTATTTCCGGGATATTATTTGTGTCGTTTTGTTTGTATCTTGCCGCTACCACAGACTCAATTACACGGTAGTAGTAACTTGTCGTAAAGTAGTGGAACCAGAACAGTTTCCTGTTTTCGGTGATGCAAAAGGGATATTCCCTGTTTGACAGGCATGAGACAGATAAAACCTCGCGAGTGTCATGGACTTCCTGAATGAATCGTGTAGTAGTGTTAAAATCCTCGTATGGGTTGATATTGGTTTTTACGATTTCAAGTATTTCAGATTTAATGTCGCCAATAAAGGTACCTTTTTCAATATCTTTACCGTTGTAATATGGCATAACAAGTGTTGCCGTATTGTGCCAGCCATAGTTTGCATATGCCGCTTTTTGATTTGTCCGCAGCCCCTGATATCCCATCCATGAAAAAAGCACCCCGAAGATAACCGCAGAGGGCAATAACAGGTGCGTGATGAATTTTGCCCTTTTATCATATAAATTTCGATTTTGAATTACAAATATACCCAATAACAAGATATTTATCAATAAGGCTATAAAATTACCCCTCAGCAGAAGCGCCATAGACGTTAGAATCGAAAATGTAATGACAGATAATATGTCCCTCTTGTACAAATACCTCAGTATAAATGCAAAAACAAGGACTATTAACCCATAAGCAAGCCCTTCAGTAAGGATTTGATTAGGGAATTTGCTGTACTGATAAATAAAGAACAGGTAAAAGAGCGCCAGGGCCTTGTTGATGTACTCTCCTATGAAACAGGCAAGAATGAAAAATGAAACTATGTACAACAACTTTTGAATAAGAAACACTAACTCAAGCCTTTTGTCTATCATCGAGCAAAAAAGCAGAAATACTGGATATAAGGGCAGCTTATAGTCTTTTAAAACAATTTGGCCGCTTTTCTGGTATTGTTCGGCAACGCTGTAATATTCCTGGGCGTCTGCCTGTAAATATTTGCTTCGGTCAGCAGGGTGATTAAATGAGCGAATTATGTCCCACACGCGCAGCGAACTCATTGAGTAAACAAGCAAAAAGGACATTGCTGCCCAATAAAAAACATACCTTAAAGTCTTGGGTGTCATGCCCGGCACCACCGGTTAGTCAAAGAGCGCCGAGGTGAATTCCTCTGGAATGAAGTCGCGGCAGTCTTCAATCCCTTCTCCTACTCCTATCAGGCGTATTGGGATATTTAGTTCTTTCTTTATTGACAGGACAATGCCGCCTTTGGCTGTGCCGTCCATCTTAGTAAGGGCTATACCCGTTATGCCCACGGCCTCGTTGAATATTTTAGCCTGATGGAGCGCATTTTGACCGTTTGTGGCGTCAACAACGAGCAGTGTCTCATGCGGGGCGCCTGGGATAGATTTATTTATCACCCTCTTGATTTTTTTCAACTCTTCCATCAATGGACTTTTTGTGTGAAGCCGCCCGGCAGTATCTACGATGACAAGGTCCAGCGACCGCGCCTTTGCTGCTTCAATAGCGTCAAAGGCAACTGCTGCAGGGTCTGAGCCATGCTGGTGTTTTACTATTTGCGCGTGGCTTCTCGATGCCCATATGTCAAGCTGCTCTATGGCCGCAGCCCGAAACGTATCAGCAGCGGCAAGGATGACAGAATGGCCTTCTGAGACTGCCTTGCTTGCTATTTTCCCGATTGTCGTGGTCTTGCCAACCCCATTTACACCGACGCACAATACTACAAACGGCCTCTCCTGGTATAAGACAAACGGCTGCGGCAGTCCCAGGATGTCCACAATGCTTTGTCTTAGGAATGCCTTCACGTGTTCCACCGTTTTTATTGAGCCGCTTTCGTATTTTCCCCTCAGTCCTTCGACTATCTCAGTTGTTGCCTTAATGCCCATGTCGGAGGCAAGCAGCATTTCCTCGAACTCTTCTATTGTTGTGTCGTCTATTGCCTTGCCTTTAAATATGGTCTCAACATCCATGAGGAGGACTTCTTTAGTCTTTTTCAGACCGGACTTAAGTCTATCGGCAAATCCCATTGTTTTTATATCTCCGCGCTCAGGACAGAGAGGATTAACTCCTTTTCTATCCCTTTTAGTATTTTCACGCTGCCAATTCCTGTTGGCAGGACGAATTTTATTGCTCCGGCTACGGTCTTTTTGTCGTAATTCATGGCCTCAATGACAGATACAGGCGCTATGTCCTTTGGCATTGACACTGGCAGTGCATACCCCTCTATAAGTGCCTTAATCTCATCAAGTATCCCCAGTGGCAGCAGCGACAACGCCTCTGCAATCCTCGCCTCCACGTACATGCCCCAGGCTACTGCCTCACCGTGCAGGTATTTTTTGTATTGAGTAACAGTCTCAAGCGCGTGCCCTGCCGTGTGCCCATAGTTTAAGATTTCACGCAGGCCAGACTCTCTCTCGTCCTTTGAGACAATGTCTGCCTTGATGCGGCACGATGTATGGATTATATGTCTCAGTGCGGCGCTGTCTTGTGAGAGGATTTTTTCACGGTTGTCCTTTAAATATGTAAAGAGCTCAGGGTCCTGTATTATGCCGTACTTGATTACCTCGGCGATGCCGGCATTTAGTTCCCGCCCTGGAAGGGTACGTAGTGTGTCTATGTCAATGCAGACAAAACGCGGTTGATAAAACGTGCCTATCATATTTTTTCCAACAGGGTGGTTGACGCCTGTCTTTCCCCCAACAGAGCTGTCAACCTGAGAAAGAAGTGTCGTTGGCACCTGAATAAAACCTATTCCGCGCATATATATTGACGCGGCAAAACCGGCCAAATCACCCACAACACCTCCACCAAGTGCTACGAGGGCTGATTTCCTGTCAAGACCGATTTTAAACATCTCGCCAAGTACGATTTCCACATGTCTGAGGTCTTTATGTTCCTCTGCATCGGGGACAATGATGGGAAATACCTTAAATCCTGCCTTTTCAATGGATTCAGTCACGTGTGCCCCGTAAAGCGGGAAGACGGTCGTGTTGGAGACTAAGGCGATTTTCTTGTTAAATCCAAAGGATAAGAGACTTTCTCCAAGTGAATCGATTGCACCGTTTGCGATTGCGATTTCGTAGCTTCTTTCGCCCAGGTTTACTGTTAAATTATTCACTAGTTCATCAACTTCGCGGATTGAATGATTTCCTCTGCTGCGATAATCGGGGTCTTGTCCCCTGTGTCTATGATAATGTCAGCGTTTTGATAAAAAGGCCTCCTGAAATCAAGGAGTTCCATGATTTTAGCCAAAGGGTCTGCTACATTAAGAAGCGGCCTGTCATTGGCGCCAGAAAGACGTGCATATATAATCTCCGGGTCAGCCGTGAGATTTACGACAATGCCGTTTTTGCGAAGGAGTTCAATGTTTTCCTGTCTTAGGACAACGCCGCCGCCGGTAGATATGACTACGTTAGAGAGGGTGGAGATTTTATCAACCATTTCTGTCTCCATTGCTCTGAATGTGGCCTCGCCCATCGACTCAAATATTTCTGTGATTTTTATGCCCTTGTCTTTTTCAATTTCCGAGTCGATGTCTATCAGGTTTCTCCCCAGCGATTTTGCCAGCACCTTCCCTATCGTTGTCTTACCTGTTCCCATAAATCCGGTCAGTACTATGTTTTTCAATTATATTTTTCCTTGCAGCTTGGCTTTGATTATATGCCAGACAGATATTTCATATAATTATAATAGTTGGTCTTTATTTCGTCAATGGCGTCACCACCAAATTTATCTAAAAATGCGTCGGCAATAACAATTGCCATCATAGACTCGGCTATGATGGAACACGAAGGCACGGCGCAGGTGTCAGAGCGCTCATAGGCGGCCTCTATCGGTGATTTTGTTAGTAAATCTACTGATTTCAGAGGTTTTTTCCTCAGTGTTGGAATTGGTTTCATCGCGGCAGACAGCACTATGGGCATCCCGTTACTCATGCCGCCTTCTATGCCTCCAGCGTTGTTGGTCTTACGGTAGAAGCCGAATTGCGGCGTCTTAGGCTTTGTGTAGTATATCTCGTCCATAACCTGTGAACCATGAAGTGCAGCGGCATTAAACCCCATGCCTATCTCAACACCCTTGACTGCCTGTATGCTCATGATGGCCTGCGCTAGTCTGCCGTCAAGTTTTCTGTCCCACTGGATGTGTGAGCCTAACCCAACAGGGACATTTGTCGAAAACACTATGAACGTACCGCCCAGTGTATCACCAGCCTCTATTGCCTCATCAATGGCGCTGACCATTATCTGTGTATCGTGCGGTGCGCGCACGGGTGAGTCCTCCGCCATTTTGAATAACTCAATGAGGCCGCCGTTGTCTAACGAATAGGGTGAATCGGGCAGTGAGCTGGTTTTGACACTTCCAATGGAAGTAACGAAGCTGCCCGTAAAGATGTCGAATTCGCTTAGAAATCTTTTGCAAACTGCCCCAACCGCTACCCTTGTCGTAGTTTCGCGGGCTGAGGCACGCTCAAGTATATTTCTTATGTCCTTAAAGCCATACTTTGCCGCACCGGTAAGGTCTGCATGACCGGGGCGCGGCCTGGTTACTGCCTCGATTGAGCCTTCGTCCTCTGAGGATACGGACATCCCCTGTGACCAGTTGGCCCAGTCCTTGTTTGTAATCTTTATTGAGATAGGGCTTCCCAGAGTCTTACCCCATCTGACGCCGGAGAGGATTTCAGCCTTATCGGACTCTATTTTCATCCTGCCGCCCCTGCCGTAGCCCATTTGCCTGCGCTTGAGTTCTTTGTCTATGTCCTCCTGAGAAAGCGGCAGATTAGAGGGCAGCCCTTCTACAACACCAACAAGTGCCTGTCCGTGTGACTCACCTGCGGTTATTATTTTTATGCCTGACACTTATTTCCCTCGCTGGGGGTGGCGCTGCCTCCCCCATTATTCAGATGGGTGGCGCTGCCTCCCCCATTATTCAGATGGGTGGCGCTGCCTCCCCCATTCATACAGATATTATTCTACTGTACTTCCTCTGCTTCCCTGTTAACAATTCGTGGCGTTATGAAAATCAGATACTCGCTTAAAGATCTCTGCGTAGATTCAGTCTTAAACATCCATCCAAGAATCGGGATATCTTTCAGAAGGGGAAGACCCTCATCGCCCGTTGTCTCCTTCCATTTGAAAACGCCGCCCAGTACTAAGGTTTCGCCATCTTTTACCAATACCTTTGTATCTTCTGCAATCTTCGATGTCTGAGGGGCTGAACTGCCTCCGATTGTGACTGAACTCTCGAAATCCTCCTTGTTGATGGCCAACTGCAATATAACCGAATTGTCGGGGGTAATCTGTGGCGTGACGTCTATCTTTATCGTAACATCTTTAAAGTCTGCCGAGATTTCACCCTGCGCGTTCATCTTTGGATATGGAATGCTCTGACCCTGAGATATAGTGGCCTTCTGGAGATTCAACGTAAGAAGGCGTGGGTTTGTTAGGATTTTCCCCTGATTAGTTGACTCCAGTGCAGTGAGTTTCATGTCAAGACCAGCCGTCTGAGCGGCATTCATAAAACCAAGCGCCACGCCGCCAGCCAGCGAAGATACTACTGTTGGCAATGTAGCCAGATATGTATTACCAGACAGCGAACCCTCGGTTGCACCAATGCCAAGCCCGCTCCTTCTGCCTGTGTCTACTGCTGACTTATTATAGGTCAGCAAGCCCCAGTTTATGCCCAGAGAATCGTTGATGCCCTTAGATACTTCAACTATTCTCGCCTCTATCAACACCTGTTGCGGCGGCTTGTCCAACTGTTTGATCATTTTATCGATATTGTCCATAACGCGCGCAATGTCTACTACAATAATAGAGCTGGTCCTCTTGTCAACAGTCATCGAGCCGCGCGGAGAAAGTAATCCTCCAAATGCCGTAGGGGTGTACTTCGCTTCACTAGTTTTGTATGCTGCATCTCTCGTAGCATCTTTGGCAGACTGGTCCATAGATGGCGGGGCGATTGTGGTGAGAAGGGCCTTTATCTCATCTACTGTTGCGTAATTTATTCTAAATATTCTAGTTATGAGGGGCTCTAGTAGTTCCTGCGTATTTTTTATGCTGCTGTCTGTAGTTATCCTTTTGAGGTCTTCATCTCTCTCCTGAGCAAGTTTTATGGCTGGGGCAATTCTTATTATATTTCCATTGATGTCACAGCCCAGAGAATGAATCTTCATTATCAGGTCAACTATCTGAAACCACGGAGCTTCCTTTATTTGCATGGTTATCTGCCCCTGAACAGTTGGGTCAACAACTATGTTACAGCCGCTTTCCTCTGCCAGTACCTTGAAAACCGACACTATACCCGCGCTTTGAAAGTCAAGACTGAGCAGTTTATTGTTTGTGCCGCATGGTACTGTTTTACCGCAGAGAGAGCCCTTTAGTTCGGGAGCCTGAGGTTTCACCTCTGCTGCGTTTGCTGCGCTACTGGCTGCCTCATCTGTTGATACCGGCACGGTTGGTGAAACTTTCGGCGCTTGTGCCGGAAGTGGAGGGCGTGTACCTTGCGGGTTTGCCTTCGCTTCAGCTTGTTTTCCCTCTGCGATGGCTTCCTTATTTTTAGCAACTATGGCAGCCTTTTTCTTTGATAACGAATCGGCCATATCTGTCGTTGTCAGAGATACAATTATTGTGTCACTTACGGTTAACACCTTCGATGAGGTATCATTATCCAGCGTCATAATAATTCGAATCCCTGAGGGTCTGTCCTCCCAGTGGAGTTCCTTTACCGGGTAAATTAACTCTGTTGGCACAGCCGCTGCAAAGCGCACACCAGGTATGTCCATAGAAAAAGTCTCTCTCAGCGTCGAGTAGTTTGGTTTCATAGTGCCGTCGCCCTGGATTACTATATTTACTGCGCCGTCTTCTTTTTTGAATGTTACCCCAGTTATTGTCCTTGCATCAGATTTATATGAGGGAGGGGTGTTTTCCGCTGTTTCTGTCTCTGGCATTACAAATCCATCTCCGTCTGAGGGGATGCCTTGTGTCTGCTGCTGGTTGGACAGAGTATCTCCTAACCTATTGATATTAACTGCCAGTACGTTACCATTAATAAAATGGGCGACATCCAGTGGAGCAGATAAGGTTAGCTCCACGAGGGTTGCCTTTACGGGCAGGGTCTTACTCATAAATACAACTTCGCTGATGCCTTCTTTCTTAGGGATGATTCGTTCTGTAAAAACCCCCTGGCTGACCCCTTTTAGTTCGATATATATCTTAAACGGGTCTGAAGTTTTTGAAACTGAATACACAAAGTTTTCGTCTGCTGTGATTTTCAGGGAATAGTCCTCGATGCTGACTGTTTTTATCACGTTATCGACTACAGGGCGTACTGGTTCGTCACCCATTGTGGTGTTTGTGGTCGCACATCCCGAAATTAATAATACGGCTAATATGAACGAAGCCATCATGTTACTTCTTTTGATCATAACCTTTCCTCCAAGGTTCCTCCATGGGAGACTGCCCTTTATGAAATATGTCATCTTTTCTTTACCTTCTTCTTAAGAGAGCTTTTCGTTTTAGCAGGCTTTTTTTGAGCTGCTGCCGACTTTTGAGTTACCACTGGCTTTTGAGCCGCTTGAGGTGTTACGGCTGTTTGTACCTCTGCGGAAGCTAAATCCAGACATATGCTGCCGCTGCCTATCGCTATGTTCGCACGTTTGATAGTCTTAACTGCACCACCAGCGTCCGTGAATGTTATGATTAGGTCATGTGGCTGGCTGGACTTGACGTTGGCAGTTGAGTGAATCTCATCGCCCTGTATGATTTTTATTACGTCACCTTCAATGTGCTTCTTTAACTTATTGGATTCTATGACTAAATCCAGAGCCTTTTCCCATGGCATATCAGTGACATGAATTGTCACCTTGCCGCTTACGCGCGGGTCAACCACTATATTATAGTTGCTTACATAGGCTATGAGCTTTAGAACCGCCATGATATCAACATTATTATAGTCCAGCGTTATGAGGCCGTCTTTCTTTGGAGTTCCAGATTTGTCCGGCTTATTCGGCGAAACAGGGGCAGAAGTGAGGGGTTTGTCTTCGACATCTGAAGCTGCTGAAGTAACTTGGGCAGCAGGGGCGGCGGCAGGCTGTTTTTTCGCGGCAGGGACAGTCGTGCCAGCTTCAGCTATTAAGACAACGACTTTATCGCCTTGCGTATCAACTTGATATACCGCGTTTTTAGATAAATCCAACACTACGCGCACCTTATCCTTATGTTGTCCACCCCGGATTAATCTGATAGGCGGCACAGCATCTTTAGGCAGCGCAGCCGTTAACTTTAGTCCCCGAAAATCCACTATAACCTTGCCACTGAGAGTGGATACGTCTGGTGTCAACTGCCCGTCTCCTGTTATCTCTACTCTGGCAGATTTATCCTCGTCTTTGAAAAACTGAATACCTGTTATGGTTTGCCCAACGGGTAGTGGTCCTTTTTTCTGCTGAGGAACTGCCTCACCTGGCAAAGAATTTGTCTCCGGCGCTGGTTTACTAAACGACAGAGTCAGCGTGTTTTCTGTGTACTTATCCTTTATATCAACAACTGAAGCAAGCGTTAATACTACAACAGAGCCTGCCTTCTGAGCGTCAGCCGACTTCACATTTATATCAGCAACCTTTGTGCTTCCAGGCAGTATGATATCCTCGAAGCGCCCGGGGGAAACATCGAATAAATCAATCACCTTTTTGTATGGGTCGCTGGTGTCTGTAATTCTGTATACAAAGGGTTTGGATGCGGTAATGTTTATAAAGTCATTTGCTACCTCTATTGCTGTAACGGCATTGCCTGTCTGCCTATTTTTAGCTGATGTGTCAGCAGGTTTGGGCGGTGCCACAGGTTCCTTTGCCAAGTCTACGGCTGTGACGGACTCATCAGCAGGGGTATTTTTTGTGGTTTCAAGCGGTATTGTGCAACTGCAAAGAAACATAAGACACACTGCTGTTAGAATGAATCTTCCACTGTTCATATTCCTGCCTGTTTTCAGTCCTGTCAATCCTTTCAGTCCAGTCACTCTTTTCAATCTTGGCCCTCTTTCCTTAGCCGCAGCGAGTGATAAGATTTGTTCTCCACATCGTTTTCATCATACATAATCAGTTCTACAATTAGGTTGTCACTATTTATTTTGACAACCCTGCCGCCTTCTCTGCCCAGATACATCCTCTCGTAGATTACAAATGTCTTTCCGTCTACTTCAACAACTGCGTATTTTTTCTTTGCATCAATAATAATCCCCTTTAATACTATAGCCCTTAGCTCAGGAATTTCAAGAGGTGAAACTGCACGGGGCGGTTTGTTTGCCTTTTCAGCAGGCGCCGCCGACATCTTCTTTTTCTTTATTTCAACCAGTGACAGGAAAGGGTCTTTCCTGCCGCTTGACTCATATATGTACCGCTCAATTATAATGGGTGTTAGTGCCGCTGCAGTCTCGTTATCCATTTGAGCCGGTGGTGCGGGCGCCGGTGGTGGAGGAGCGGGCGCAGCCGGGGCAGCCTCCGCCGAACAGTGGTTTGGCTGACATGCTGCATAACATATTGCCCCAGTCAGCGCTGCCACAAGGCATATTTTCTTAATCATATAGTCCATGTCATTTACCCGGTTCTTTGCCCTGTGCGTTGTCAGGGGTTTCAGGTATAGCAGAAAAGGTTCGGGCCTCAAGGGTTATTGTCAGAACAGCCTCATCACCGGCTGGCTTTGGTTCGGTCAGGTCGATTTTCGATGTATTGACTATCCTGTCCAGTGCGGTTATCCTGCTCAGGAAATCGCCAAGTTTGTGGTATGAACCATTTACCTGCACCCTAACAGGAATCTCATATAGTATATTACTGGCATGGTTTTTCCGTGGCTGCGGTTCCCACAGGGCAACCTTCAATCCGGCATTTATCGCATTGTCCGACACCTGTTTAAGAAGACTTGTTATCTCATGTTCCTCGGGGAGATGCTTTCTGATTTTTTTGTACTCCTCTTCAGCCGCAGCCTGTTGTGCCTGTAAAGCTGGCAGTTTTGCCACCTTTTTTTCGGCTATGGCAATTTCGTCGTCCAGTTTTTTTACTTCAAGTATCAATTTATCGATTTGTTCGGTAGTTGGGCTATATACCAAAAAATAAAAAGGGATGGCTATTATGATAGCAGGCAATAGCGCTATCAATGCCTTAAGGCCAGGGTGCAGCTTGTTCAAGTCAGGAAGAACAAGTGCCACTACGCCGCCTTAGCCACTATTGTTATGGTCATTTTCATCTCAAAATTATACACAGCTAAGTCAGCCCGTCCTGCTCCCATACTTATGGCGCCGCTTTGGGATTTGCTCAGGTAGACGTTAGCAAACAGTTTTGAACTCTTCAAATTATTTACGAATGAGACTACATCGTCGTTCTTCTCGGCAGTACCGCTTAACGCCAGGTCTTGTTCATTTATGCTCATCTTTATAAGCCAGACATTGTCAGGCAGGAGTTTACTGATCTCATCAAGGACCTTTACAGGTGTGCTTTGATTGTTCTTCAACTGCTCGATTACCTTTTTATTGTCGTTGATAGTCTTGATTTTCGCCTCAAGGGTTTCAACTTCCTTTATCTTTTTCTTCAATGCCTCGATTTGTTTGGTTTTCTCCGCCTTTTCCTTTTGCATCATATCCAGTTTGTTTGACAACATCTTATAAAAAACGCCAGCAGCCCCTAAAGATAGTATCAGCACTAATACGACCGCAAGGTAAAGGAGTGGGATCGCCGTGGGTGGTTTTTTTCTCTTTTTCGCCTTTCCATCTGAGGGAAGGAGATTTATTTTGATCATCTGTCCCCAAGCCTTCTTGTTGCAAGCCCTACCGCTATCGCAGCAATCGGCGCGATGAACTTTATATGGTCAGCATCGATACCCTTAGGTATCTTTATGTTTTTAAACGGGTCTAACATCGTCACCGGATAGCCCGTCATTTCTGACAACTTTTCCTTTAATCCTCTCACCATCGCTCCACCGCCACCGAGCCACAAGCCTTCTATTGCCTCCATCTCCGGTGAATCACTAAAGAAATCCAGAGAATGATTTATCTCCATTACAATTTCCTCTGATACCCCGGTAATCACGGCATCTGCCTGTTCAGGGGTAATTCCCTTCACTGTCATGCCAAACTTTATCTGCTCCGCCTCATCGTAATTCAAAGAGAACTCCCTCATCAGGGCCTCCGTGTGATGCTTGCTTCCAATGGAGCTGTCTCTTGTAAAGGCTGACACCCCGTTTTTTAATATATTTATTGTAGTGTTCGATGCACCTACGTTGAGCAGCGCCACGCTTTTAGCGCCCTCGGACTTATAGTTTATCTCATACATGTTCTCAAGTGTAAACGCATCAACATCCACGATAACCGGATTCAATCCTGCATCTTTGACTGCACCGATGTAGCTGTTTAGTGCATCTTTTTTTACCGCCACCAGTATCACTTCAATCTGCCCGGGCTCCTCGGCAGGGCCAAGTATCTGATAATCAAGATTTACATCGTCTATGCCGAATGGCACATACTGCTCTGCCTCATAACGTATATTTTCGTTTAGCACATCTTCTGACATCTCTGGCAGCGTGATGCGTTTGATTATTACAGAGGAATGACCGGAGATAGATATTACCGTGTTTTTGGCCTTTATCTTTGCCTTTTTAACCAGCGCTTTTATTGCCTCTGAGAGCTTTTGCTGGTTTGCTACCACATTATCAACTATCATGTCCGATTGAATCGGCAGGTAATCGAACAACTCTAATTCGTAACCCGTCTTTATATCCTTTAGCTGCACAGCTTTTATACTGGACGACCCTATGTCCAGCCCAAGCAGCGATTTAGGCCCAAATATATCTAACACAGTATATTTTTAACATAATCTAAAATTCTTGTCAAGTGTATTTTTCCAATTTTTTAGCTACTTAAGAATTTATTATAAAATTCTGCTTTAACTATTACGCTGGCTTTTTCCCAAAAAAGCAGCCATTTTTATTTTATTGCCGCCATAGGTGCCAATCGCGAACAAATTCCCACGTATATCCTTTAATCTCAGGGCTGCCCCATCTTGGCGTCCTTCTGCGTAATCATCAAGCATAGAACCGTTTAGTATCTTCCTTTGTTCATCAGTGGTAAGGGTTCTTTCACCGAGGTGGCTCAGTGTCTCGTCCATCGATATAATCCGCGCGCTCTGAAGTGTATCCAGGCCGCATGATTCTGATATGTCAAATCTTCCGACGCCTGTTCGCTTGAGCGCGTGTACATGACCGCATGTGCCCATAGCTTCGGCAAGGTCGCTGCACAGGGTTCTGACGTATGTCCCCTTTGAGCAGTGTATGTCGAGTGTTATGTAAGGCAAATCAAATGCTGCAAGGTTGATTGCAAATATGGTAATGCTGCGCTGTTTACGCTCTACCTCAAGCCCCTTACGGGCGAGTTTATAGAGCGGGGTGCCGTTTATCTTCAGGGCAGAGTACATTGGCGGGGTTTGAGAGATTTCACCTGTGAACGACTTTAATGCCTCAACAACTCCATCGGCGGTTATCTCTGACACAGGGGCTGTCCTGATAACCTTCCCTTCTCTGTCTAGAGTGTCGGTGTGCTGCCCAAGTCTTACTACGGCAGTGTACTTCTTGTCAAGCGTTGCAAGGTATGGTGTGAGCTTTGTGGCCTGCCCGCAGAGCACTATCAGCACCCCCTCGGCCAGCGGGTCAAGCGTACCGGCGTGCCCGGCCTTGCCGATTTTTAAAACAGACTTTACTTGCTGCACCGCTGTATGTGAGGATATCCCCTCCGGCTTGTTAAAATTTATGGCGCGGCTAATCACCCCCGGAGGACTCTCCGATGCCGTCCAAAGACTCTAGCAAGGCCTTTTTCGCCGTCTCTATGTCTGCCGTTATTCTGAAGCCGGCTGCGTTTTTATGTCCGCCGCCGCCTAATTTCTCCGCAATTTTCGCCACGTTTACATCTCCGCGTGAGCGCAGGGAGGCCTTCCAGAAATTATTGCCCGTCTCTTTAAACAGGGCAGCTACCTTTATCGTATTAATCATTATGGGGAAGTTGACAAAGTTGTCTGTGTCTTCTGGTTTTGCACCGGTTTTCTTTAACATATCGTTTGTTATAAAGCATATGGCCGTATTTTTTTGTATCTCTATGCTGTTGAGCATATGCTTAAGGAGCATGAACTTGGCCTCTGTCCAGTTGTTGTGCAGGCGGTCAGCTACAAACGACGGTCTGACACCTTTTGAGATGAGGTCTGAGGCCACTGAAAGAGACTCCGCAGTAGTGTTTGAGTACCTGAATATCCCCGTATCAACGGCAAGTGCCGCGTAAATATTTAAGGCCATTGAGCTGCTAATATCAACGCCTAGTGATTTAATGAGGAAATATATCATCAGGCCGGTTGCCGGGGACTTGGGCAGTACCCATCTGATGTCGCCGAAATCTGATTCCGTCTCATGGTGGTCTATGACAATTGTGTATTTAAACTTTACCCGTTCTATGTCTGCCCTATTGGGGGCATTACAATCTATAAGCAATAAAGTGGCGTCTTCCGGCGAGGTTAAGTCGCTCATAGGCGCTATCCTGCCTGACTCGGGCAGGAAGTCAAACATATCCGGCACGGAGTCACGCGAGAAGACTATTGCCTTTTTACCAAGACTACATAGGGCGCTCTCAAGCGCAAGGGCTGACCCCAGGGCGTCGCCATCTGGAAATATGTGCGGCACGATGTAGAATTTGTCGTTTTCTTTTATGTGTGAGAGCAGTGTTTCAGGGGGATTCATTGTTCACCTTTTTCCTTGTTTTTTATCTCATTTTTTATTTCATTTAACAGGCCGTCGATTTTCATTCCGTATTCAATGGACTTATCCTCGGCAAATACTATGTTTGGAATCTGCCTGAGCTTAACACACTTTGCGGCCTCATGGCGAATAAACCCTGCCGCTGCGTTTAATATCTTCAGGGTCTGCGCTATTTTATCTTTTTTCAGGACGCTTACATACACATGAGACGTTTTAAGGTCGTCGCTTAACTCTACCTCTGTAATAGTGATAAATCCAAGCCGCGGGTCTTTTATCCTGTTTAGGACAATCTCCGATATCTCCTGCCTCAGCAGGTCGCTTACACGCTGGGAGCGCTTATAGGGCAGCATCAGGACAGCTCCAGCGAATAATCAAGTATTTCTATCTGCGGGTCCTTGTCTATCATATTTTTTACGTTTTCAAGCGTACTGTTTACGTGCTGCGTGTCAGTGGATATACAGGCTGCGTAGAGTTCGACGCGCTGCCACAGGTCACTGGCCTCTTCTGCCAATGAGACGTTGAATTTATTTTTTATCTTGTCTTTCACCGATTTAATGACAAAGCGCTTGGCCTTCAGCGAACCCGCCTCCGGTATATATATGCTGATTCGCATTACCCCTAAGATCATAAGCTGCCATCATAATATTTGACCGGCATTTGATCTGACATCGGGCTACAATTTACCGGCAACCTTTTCTATCTTATAGTTCTCCAGAATGTCGCCAACTTTCAGGTCATTGAAGTTCTCAACGAGAATACCGCACTCGTAGCCCTTCTGGGCCTCCTTTACGTCGTCTTTAAACCTGCGCAGCGTGGCAATTTTACCGTCATATATAACTATATTGTCCCTGATTACCCTGATGCCGTCGCTCCCTCTTTGAATAACCCCTTCGGTTACCTGGCAGCCCGCTATTGTGCCTATCTTTGAGATAGTAAACAACTTCTGCACCTCAGCAGTGCCAAGTATAGTCTCTTTCAGGGTTGGCTCAAGCAGACCCTCAAGGGCCTTTTTAACGTCGTCAATGGCGTCGTATATGACGTTATAAAACCTGATATCAACGCCTTCCCTGTCTGCAAGCTTCATGCTCTTTGCATCTGCCCGGACGTTAAAGCCGATGATTATAGCATTAGAAGCCGATGCCAGCATAACGTCTGATTCATTGATGCCGCCCATAGAGGTATGTATCACCTTTACCTTTACCTCTTCGTGCTTTATACCCTCCAGAGAAGACCTGAGGGCCTCGGCAGAGCCTTGCACGTCGGCCTTTATAATAATGTTCAGTTCCTTTATTTCAAGCTCTTTGATTCTGGCGTAGAGTTCGTCGAGATTGAGCTTTTTTGCGTGAGCTACGGTAAGTGACTGAGCCTTTTGCTTTCTGGACAGTGTTATCTGACGAGCCTTTTTTTCGTCGTCCACTACCATGAACATCTCACCGGCGTTTGGCACGTCTGAAAATCCTATGACCTCAACGGGGGTTGACGGTGTGGCTGCAATGGTCTTAACGCCGACATCGTCTATGAGTGCCCTGACACGGCCAAAATTGACCCCGGCCACGAATATGTCTCCAACCTTAAGTGTCCCGGACTGAATGAGTACGGTTGCTATAGCACCGCGGCCTTTGTCCAGCCTCGATTCGATTATAACGCCGCGTGCTGGCTTATTGGGATTGGCCTTTAACTCCATCATCTCAGCCTGAAGAATAATCATCTCAAGCAGGTCTTCAATACCAATTTTCTTCTTTGCCGATACCTCGACAAATATATTCTTACCGCCCCATGCCTCAGGTATCACCTCGTGTGTGGCGAGTTCCTTTTTAACCCTGTCGGTGTCGGCGTTGGGTTTATCTATTTTATTTACAGCCGCTACTATGGGCACTGCGGCGGCTCTGGCGTGGTCTATGGCCTCTATAGTCTGGGGCATTACGCCGTCATCGGCGGCGACTACAAGCACAACAATGTCCGTTACTTTTGCCCCGCGCGCCCTCATTGTGGTGAATGCCTCGTGACCTGGGGTGTCCAGGAACACAATCTCCTTGCCCTTGAGTGTAACCTTATATGCACCGATGTGCTGGGTTATGCCTCCGGCCTCGGACTCCGTTACCTTGGTCTTTCTGATGGCGTCAAGCAGTGAGGTCTTACCGTGGTCAACGTGTCCCATAATTGTGACAACAGGGGGGCGGTGAATCAGCGCTTCAGAGTCTTCTTGCACCTCAGCCATCTCGAAATCCTCTGCCTCGGCTACTTCTATTTTCACGCCGAAGGCCTCGGCCACTATGGAGGCAGCCTCAATATCTATGGGCTGATTTATAGTGGGCATAGTGCCCAGTTCCATGAATTTCTTTATTACCTCTGAGATTTTCTGCCCAATGGCCTTTGCGAATTCGCTTACGGTAGTGCCTTCCTGGATTTTCATTACCTTTTTACGGGGGACGGTTGCTGGGATCTGTTGTTTTTGGGGTATTGCCCTCGAAGATGATGACCGTGAACGCATCCCCTTTTTGTTGGAGCGCGAGTCAAATATCTTTTTCTGTTCAACTTTTCTTATCGACTGGAAGGCGCGCTGCATACTTACCTTTGGTTTGGCCTTCTCTGCTTTTTCAACTTCGACCTTCTTTTTAAATCTATCGGGAATGGTTATCTCATCTTCTTCCTCTGCGGTTTTAGCAATAACCACACCACCTGCAACGGGTAAGAGCTTTGCTTTATCTTTTTCCGGCTCTTTTTCCAGCTCTTTTCCCGGCTGAACTAGTGGAGAAGCCGGTTTAGTGGCAGCGTGGTGCGGCCTTGCCTGTGAGGGTGGCGATTGTTTTTTTGGATGGGATGACGGCTTTGAGGCCGACGAGTACCTTTTTTCGTGCTGGGGGACTTGCTTTGCCGGTGCTGAGTCTTGTCTGGCTGCCGGTGGTGTAGGCCTTGCCTGTGGGGGTGCTGAGGGCGGCCTTGCCGGAGGCGTATATGGCGGCCTTGATTGCGGCGCTTGTGATGATTTTACGGGTTCCTGAACTCCCTTTCCCTTAACTGCTGCCTTAAGTCTGTCTGCCAGTTCCTGCGATATGCCCGAGGAGTGAGTTTTGCCTTCGATGCCCATCTTTTTAATCAAATCAAGCAGTACCTTGTTGGTTACGTTTAATTCCTTGGCAATTTCGTTTATCCTTATTGTGTGCATGAAGCCTCAACCTCCATTTTCAATAACTCCCTCGATGCTGGCAACGCGGTTATTTTCCTTTTTAAGATTTTATTTATTTTTTTCTCATCCATAAATTTATCTATACATTTTTTATCCGGGCACAAGTAGTATCCCCTGCCCGGCATTTTCTGGACTTTGTCGAATACTGGGGTGTCTTCGGGTACTACTATCCTTAAAAGTCCGCTTTTTGCGTCCTTTTTCCTGCAACAAACACACGTCCTTTCCGGCACCCGCAACATCACTATATTGCATGTTATCATAAATTCATAGCTTTGTGCAAGATGTTCCTCAGAAGTCTGGCAGGCGTCAGGTAAAAATGTATTTTTGTCACAAAACTCTTTACAAAGGAATTGATTTATTGTACAATCATAGCGGTCAGTAATACGCTGGCATAATCTATTCTGAGGAGGTCTGCGATGGAAAGGACAGGGGTTATTACATTTCAGGGCGGCGGACTAACGCTGCTTGGCACAGAGGTAAAAGTTGGGGATAAGGCGCCGGGGTTCACGGTTTTAGACAACGGTTTGGGAGCCGTTGCCTTGAAGGACTTCGCAGGCAAGACTGTAGTAATCAGCGTAACACCGTCACTGGACACACCGGTTTGCGACACACAGTTAAGAAAGTTCAATGAATCAGCAGCCAGCTTAGGCACTGATACCGTAGTGTTAAATCTCAGCATGGATTTACCGTTTGCCAATGCAAGATTTTGTACAACTGCCGG
This sequence comes from Candidatus Magnetominusculus xianensis, assembly GCA_001541255.1. Taxonomy (GTDB): domain Bacteria; phylum Nitrospirota; class Thermodesulfovibrionia; order Thermodesulfovibrionales; family Magnetobacteriaceae; genus Magnetominusculus; species Magnetominusculus xianensis. Next base: position 28,704 of record LNQR01000031.1, on the reverse strand, counting down.
TATTGATAAGGTAAAAACCCTTTCAGACTATAAAGACGCCGAATTTGGAATGGCCTACGGCCTCTTGATTAAGGAACTGCGTCTCTTGACACGTGCCATAGTAATCATTGACAAATCCGGCACAATCAAATACGTAGAGGTAGTACCGGAAGTCACAAATCAGCCGAACTATGACAAGGCACTTGCCGCTCTAAAGTAACTGTAACTGCGCCGGCAGTTACGGCTGCCGGCGTCATGCAGCTTACACCTCTTGTTTTGAAGTATCAATTAACGGTTTAATTTTGTACAATAAAAGGGATATTTTATATTGACGGAGGTTCGACCTTCCAGATAGTAAAATGAAGACTGCCAGAGCAAATCTTGCGCCGTCTAAATCCCTGGCTATAAGATGATACACTAAGAACACGACTCCTATTACAGAGCTCATGATGCTGAAAATAAAGAAATATTTCTTTCTTTTTAACAGCCGATTGTAAAACAATATGTCTTTATCATTTAAATCCATACCTGTAGAGTCATTGAGTGGACGGCAGGGGATTCGCCCCTCTGAACACCCGCGCGTGTTTGTGGTATGTGTCGTACAGGAATGAGTGTGGCCGGAATAAGAGTGGATTGACACATTCACCAACAATCTTTTCTATCGCCAAATGCTGCATAGGTGCAGTATAACATAACTCCTGTGGTGTCTTCTATATCCCTGGCGGAACAACCTGTTACTTTGTAACTTGACATAGGGTATTATATAATGCTAATATTCATATGTGGTGTGGAAGATATCGAAACCAAAATACCCGAATCGGCAGTACTTGTACCGCCGACAGAGAGGTTGGCGTGTCCAAAGCTTGCTACAAAGGCAGAGCCGGATGTCTGGTGGAAAGGTTTTTGAAGAGGATATTTTTTGTTGAAATCCCCATAGGGGATGTCTTTGACTATGTCGTATATGTTTAAAAAACCTGTTACCAGGCAATATCCTAAAGAAAAAAGGGAGTCAACGCCTGGACTCAGTAGTATGCACACCCTTGTCAGAAAGCCGCTTACGCGCAGGGCGCGATGTGAGTGAGTATCTGTGAAAATATATGCCGGAGATGTGGAGCCTGTAGAAGAGAGATATAGCTGTCTATGCTGAAGTTAGAACTTGCTGAGGTTAAGACGGAAAGATATATGTTAAAAAAAGAGGCTACGTACTTTGCGAAAGAGTCGCAGCGAGGTACGCGGTGATACAATCTGACGTAAGCAGCGGATGGTGTGCTGTGTATGTAAAAAGCAGGTGTGAGTTCAAAGTCTCAGGGTTGTTGGCGAAAAAAAATATAGAATGTTTTTTGCCAACGATTGAACGTCTTCAAAGATGGAAGAACGTGAAGAAACTAAAAGAATTTCCAATTTTCAATGGATATGTGTTTGCAAACATTGCTAACCGTTATGCTGAAATCCTCTCTATTCTAAGGACGCAGGGTGTTGTTCGAATCCTCGGTTCGACTCAATGTCAACCGTCGTATATATCGCAGAATGAGATTTTATCGCTTAAGAAAATTGTAGAATGCAAACAATCGACAGATGTTTATCCGTATTTAAAGGAAGGCCAAAAAGTCAGGATAAAAAAAGGCCCGCTTTTGGGAGCAGAAGGCTTTCTTGTTAAAAAGTTGAGTAATTACAAATTAGTTGTTTCAATAGACATTCTTCAACGGGCACTGTCTATCACAATAGACCCCTTAGATGTAGATTATAATATAAACTAGATTTTGTATTTCGTTAGCTATATCAGTTATTTTCGCCGGAGATGGGGAATGTAGCTGAAAGGGCGGAGCTTTGTGAAATTCAATGAAAGAAATATCCTCCATATCGGACTAGTTGGACTTGGCTACTGGGGGAAGAATACCCTGCGTAATTTGCATGAATTAGGTGTGATTCATACAGCGTGCGATATAGACCCTAATCTTGTGAGCGAGTTAAAAGGGAATATGCCGGACATTCGCTTTACCACATCGTTTGAAGATGTGTTAAGAAATAAGGATATAAAGGCTGTTGCTATTTCTACACCGGCTGTTTCCCATTATGAACTCGTGAGGAGTTGCTTGTTAGCCAACAAGGATGTATTTGTAGAAAAACCATTGTCTTTAAGATCTGTAGAGGCAGTGGAACTGACAGAGATTGCTGCACGAAAAAATAAAATATTGATGGTTGGTCATATACTTCACTACCATCCTGCAATAATAAAGTTGAAGGAACTTATATCGATGGGTACAATAGGTAAAATCAGGTATATTTATTCAAATCGCCTTAATATAGGGAAACTCAGAATGGAAGAAAATATTTTGTGGAGTTTTGCGCCTCACGATATTTCGGTTATTCTCATGATTGTCGGCGAGGAACCGTTGAAGGTATCTGCTACCGGCGGTGCTTATCTTAATAAAGGTATATATGATACGACGTTAACGACTCTTCAGTTCAGCAATGACGTAAAGGGTCATGTTTTTGTAAGCTGGCTGCATCCATATAAAGAGCAAAAACTCATTGTCGTTGGGTCAAAGTCTATGATAGTATTCGATGACGTCGCAAAAGATAAGCTGCAACTGTATAACCACAAAATAAACTGGAAAGACGGAAAAGTACCTGTAGCCGAAAAATCTGAATATCAAACAGTCGATTTTGACAGTAAAGAACCGCTAAAAGAAGAGTTAAGGCATTTTATAGAATGTATTAACTTAGGAAGCAGGCCGAGAACTGATGGCTATGAGGCCATAAGGGTTTTAAAGGTATTGGAGTCTGCAGAGGCCAGCCTTGCCTCTAATGTGGTTAATCACCGTTCAGCTGACACTTCTTATTTTGTCCACGAAAGTGCCTATATCGATGAAGGGGTGGAGGTTGGCAGTGGGACCGCAATATGGCATTTTTCCCATATTCTTAGAAGTTCGAAGATTGGAAGCAAATGTGTGATAGGGCAGAACGTTATGATAGGACCGGATGTTGAAATTGGAAATGGGTGTAAGGTTCAGAACAATGTATCGATTTATAAAGGCGTGTTATTGGAAGATGATGTCTTCTGCGGCCCATCCTGTGTGTTTACTAATGTGTATAACCCGCGGGCGTTTATGGAAAGAAAGCATGAATTCAGACAGACAATAGTTAAGCGAGGGGCTACAATCGGGGCTAATTCAACGATTGTCTGCGGGGTTACTATAGGACGGTATGCTATGATAGGAGCTGGCGCTGTAGTGAAATCTGATGTGCCTGATTTTGCTGTTGTGGCAGGTGTGCCGGCAAAACAGATTAACTGGATATGCAAGTGTGGCGTCATATTGAAATATAGTTATTCCTGTAACCTCTGCAACAGTGAATACTTGTTAGAGGATAAAGGATTAAGACAGATATGAGACATATCCCAATGCTTTCTCTAAGGCTTGAATATGAATATATGAAAGACGAAATCGACTCCGCAATCAGGAGGTGTCTTGAGCATCAACATTGGATTTTTGGGCCAGAGGTAGGACAACTGGAAGATACAATCTCATCATATCTTGGCGTCAAACATTGTATAGGCGTTTCATCCGGTACAGAGGCACTGGTTCTTTCCCTGCGGGCACTGTCAATAAAGACTAAAGGAAAGGAGTATTTCGATAGATCCGATGGAATAATTACAACTCCGCTAACATTTACTGCCACGGCAGATGCGATATTAAGGGCAGGGGCCACACCAGTCTTTATCGATATTGACCCCGATACTTATAATATAGACCCGGTTAAAATCAGGGAGTATCTAAACTCCCATGATGGTGGTTCAGCGTCTGGCAATGTGGTAGGAATAATTCCAGTTCATCTCTACGGCAGGCCATGCGATATGGATGAGATTATGGGCATAGCGCAAACCTACAATCTCTTTGTAGTGGAGGATGCCGCTCAAGCGTTCGGTGGTATGTGGGATAATAAAAAACTTGGTTCGCTAGGGACATGTGGGGCGTTTAGTTTTTTCCCCTCAAAAAATCTCGGTGGATTTGGAGACGGCGGTATGGTATCAACTAATGACGATGAAATTGCAGATATTATCAGAATGCTTTTAAAACACGGCGGTACTGATAAATACAACGCTAAACATATCGGGTATAACGCGCGGATTGATACATTACAGGCAGCCGTTGTCCTTGCGAAGTTTAAATACATTGACACTCTCAATGAAAAGAGAAGGGCTATTGCACAGCTATATAACGCTGCACTATATGACTTAAGTTGTTTAACTTTATCTGCCGCTAAACTTTCGGCTGAGAATGGGGATTATCATGTGTATAATCAATACACAATCATGGTTAAAGACGGAAAAAGGGATCAACTGCAGGCATATCTAAAAAAAAACAATATCTCCAGCATGGTCTATTACCCTCGTCCGCTTCATAGGATGGAAGTTTTCAAAAATTTTGCTGCAGAAGCGTTCAGCATTCCTATTCACGCCGAAGATGCGTGCGATAGTGTTTTAAGTCTGCCAATAGAACCGCTTCAAAGACAAGAGGATACACTTTACATAGCGGAACAAGCGAGGAAGTTTGATACGTATATTTCGACAATCAACCCCTGATAGGATATATCGGACAGAACAATTGTCATGACACAATAGGAGAAAACTTTGGATATACGTGGTAAGAAATTGTTGATTATAGGTGGAGCCGGCCTTATAGGTTCGCACACTGTGGACAAGCTATTAGAGGAAGATGTGGCGCAGATAAGGATTTATGACAACTTTACCAGAGGAAGAGAAGAAAACCTCACTGAGGCCTTAAAAGACCCTCGAGTCAATATATTCAGCGCTGGCGGCGATATACTTCATACCGACACTCTCAATATGGCGATGAAGGGCATTGATGGGGTATTCCATTTTGCCGCGCTTTGGCTTCTGCACTGCCATGAATATCCTCGTTCCGCATTTGAAGTAAACATTGGCGGTACATTCAACGTAATTGAAGCCTGTCTGAACAATGGGGTCAAACGAATTGTTTATTCCTCGTCGGCATCAGTCTATGGTAACGCCATAGAGGAACCAATGACGGAAAATCACCAGTACAACAATACTAATTTCTATGGGGCGACAAAGATAGCAGGGGAACATATGTTCAGGTCACTGTATAATCGTTACATGAACAGCGATAAGCGCTTTGAGTATGTAGGACTGCGTTATATGAATGTTTACGGTGCAAGGCAGGACTATCATGGCGCATATATAGCCGTCATAATGAAGATTCTTGACCGCCTCGACAATGGCCTTCCCCCTGTGGTTTACGGTGACGGTTCTCAGGCTTATGACTTCATATATGTGACAGATTGTGCAAAAGCCAACATCTGCGCTATGAAGGCGGACACAACAGATACTTTTTATAATGTTGGAATGGGTAAAAAAACTACGATAAAGGAACTTGCAGAGATAATATTAAAAATTGTAGGTTCTGACCTAACAATAAAGTATGAGCCAGATGGCATAACATTTGTAAATAATCGAGTAGGTTGTCCAAAGAAAGCAGAAAAGGAAATAGGTTTTCGCGCTGGTGTCGATCTGCCAACAGGACTGCAAATGCTGATTGACTGGCGCAGTACGCATAAGGAAGATGTTGCCCGTAGACGCCGTGAGGCAGGACTTCCAGACAAATAGCCCGGACAAATAGCCCGGACAAATAGCTATGTGTGGACTTGCAGGCATTCTTAATCTAAATGGACAACTGGTATCACCAGAAGTGCTGCGCGGCATGACGGACAGCATAGCCCACAGGGGCCCTGATGGAGAAGGTCTTTACTTGGACAAATTTATAGGCCTGGGCCACAGGCGGCTTGCCATAATCGATCTGTCAGCAGCAGGACACCAGCCAATGACAACCGCTGACAAGCGCTACGCTATTGTGTATAATGGCGAGGTCTATAATTTTTTATCGATTCGCAAGGAGCTGGAATCACTAGGATATTCTTTCCACTCAAAGACCGACTCCGAGGTGGTACTAAACGCATATGTACACTGGGGGCAGGACTGTGTAAAGCATTTCAACGGGATGTTTGCCTTTGCCGTATGGGACAAAAACCGCCAGGATCTTTTCCTTGCGCGAGACCGCTATGGCATAAAGCCCCTGTACTACAAGTTCTCTGGCAGCACATTTATATTTGCATCTGAACAGAAGGCCATCCTTGTGCATCCGTCTGTCGGCAGGGAGATTGACCTTGAGGCCCTGCTTGAGTACTTCACATTTCAAAACATATTCACCGACAAGACACTGCTTAAAGGGATAACCATGTTTCCTCCGGGCTGTTATGCCAACTTGCCAGTGGGATGTGACAGCAATCGGCTTAAAATCGTTCGTTATTGGGACTATGATTTTGCAGAGCCAGAGACTGCCGATGATGAGAATGCGTATATTGAAGAGCTTGACAGGCTCTTTTGCCAGGCTGTAAGCAGGCAGCTTGTAAGCGATGTCGATATTGGTTCTTATCTAAGCGGTGGTGTTGACTCCGGCTCTATAACGGCTATAGCCGCCAGGCATTTGCCATATATAAAGACCTTTACCTGTGGGTTTGATTTGCGTTCGGCCTCTGGTATAGAGCTTAATTTCGATGAGCGCAGAAGTGCCGAATACCTGTCCTATATTTACAAAACCGAGCACTACGAGATGGTTCTCAAGTCCGGGGACATGGAGAGGATATTACCACTGTTTACATGGCATCTTGAGGAGCCACGGGTAGGACAAAGCTACCCGAACTTTTACATATCCGGTCTTGCCTCCAAGTTTGTAAAAGTGGTGCTTTCCGGTGTCGGTGGGGATGAACTATTTGGAGGTTATCCATGGCGCTATTACAGGGCGGCTGACAACAGCACCTTTGAGCACTACATTGACAACCATTATGCCTTCTGGCAGCGGCTCATACCAAATAAATTGATAAAGGAAGTCTTCAGACCCATATGGAATGAAGTAAAGCACGTATGGACACGTGACATATTCAGGAATGTCTTTTACAAACGTGCTGAAGAGTTAACCAGGCCAGAAGATTATATCAACCACTCACTTTATCTTGAGGCAAAGACCTTTCTCCACGGACTCCTTGTTGTTGAGGACAAACTAAGCATGGGACATAGTCTTGAGACAAGGGTACCATTTCTTGATAACGACTTAGTTGATTTCGCGATGAAAATCCCTGTCAGCATGAAACTAAAAAATCTGAATGAAGTTGTAAAGATAGACGAAAACGAACCAGCCCCTAAAAACGAGAAATATTTTCTGAAAACAAGGGATGGCAAACTGATTTTAAGAAAAGTAATGGAGAAATATATCCCAAAAGAAATGGCAGGCGCAATAAAGCAGGGTTTTTCCGCCCCTGATGCGAGTTGGTTTAAGGGCGAGAGCATAGATTATGTTAAGCGTATGCTGTTCAACGATAAGGCCAGCATCTATAATTACTTTGACAGAAACACTATAAAGGGCCTTATAACAGAACACCTGGAAGGAAAAAAAAACAGACGGCTTCTGATTTGGTCGTTGTTGAACTTTGAAAACTGGTGTAAGATATTTCTTAATGGGGATGTTGCGGGTTTGATCAATTGCAATGAGGCTGCCCGATGATACAAGCGCTGTTTAACGTAAGCGGACATTTCCAGGCCTTTCGTGAGCTTTACGGCCTGGTGACACGCCATCGCCGTGTGACAATAGAAATGGCAAGGCGAGAGGTCAGAGACAGGTCTATTGGTAAAGTATTTGGGAACTTCTGGGCATTTGGACACCCTTTAGTTATGATAGGGATATATGTCTTTGTCTTTACATTCGTTTTCAAAATGAAAATGGGTGGTACAGTTGACATGCCTCTTGATTACACTACTTACATACTTTCAGGGCTTATTCCGTGGATAAGCTTTCAGGAATCCATGGCCAAAAGCACCACAGTAATCATAAACAATGCAAATTTGGTCAAACAGGTCGTGTTTCCAGTAGAAATACTCCCGCTCAAAGGTGTTATCGTATCCCTGCTGAGTATGTTCATATCTCTGACCATACTAATAGTATATGTACTCAGTACCCACCATAAATTACTTTGGACATATATGTTGCTGCCGTTTTTAATATTTTTTCAGATGCTGGCCATGTCAGGGGTATGCTATATGCTTTCCTCTGTTGGAGTATTTTTCAGGGATGTCAGGGATTTCATTCAGGTTTTCAGCATCGTAGGTCTTTATATTACGCCGGTTTTTTACCAGCCGGATCAGGTTCCCGCGATTTTCAGGCCGCTGCTTTATTTGAATCCATTCAGCTATCTTACGTGGTGTTACCAGGATGCGCTGTATTACGGACGTTTTGAGCATAAGTGGGCATGGCTTGGCTTTTTTGTATTGAGTTCAGGGATTTTTTATTTTGGTTACCGCGTGTTCAGGAAATTAAAGATTTGGTTTGGACATGTGTTATGATAAAGCGAATGGATACTGCAGAAAATAACACAGACGTTAAGACAGTAATTTCAGTCAGGAATCTAAGCAAGGCATTCCCCGTATATAATACACCCAAGGATGTGATACTGGAGTTTTTGACCGGTAAAAACCGAAATGATCTTTTCTGGGCATTAAGAGATATCTCCTTCACGGTAAAAGAAAAACAACGGGTTGGAATAGTAGGCCTAAATGGTTCAGGCAAGAGTACGTTACTGAAGATACTGACAGGAAATCTGCCGCCGACTTCCGGTAAAGTTATTATAGATGGAAGAATATCGGCATTGTTGAGCCTTAACTCCTTGTTGAACCTGCAAGAGACAGGGATAGAAAACATCCGTTTTAACCTTATTATTAACGGTTGTAAGCAGTCAGAGATTGCTGAAATCACGGAAGATATTATCGATTTCACCGAACTTGGACATTTTATATACAAACCCTTAATAACATACAGTTCAGGGATGTACACACGGCTTTCATTTGCCATAGCTACCGCATTAAAACCTGATATATTAGTCATTGATGAGATATTAAGTGTTGGAGATGCCTTTTTTGCAGGCAAAGCGATGAAAAGGATGTTAGACCTTTGTAATCGCGGCAATGCACTGATATTCGTTAGCCATTCAACAAGCGCAGTTCGAATGTTATGCGATACGGTTATATGGCTTGAAAATGGAAATATTCGCAATATGGGCAGTACTGAAGATATGCTGCGACTCTATGAAGAGGACAATTATAACAAGGAGGACATAGAAATTAGAGACGGAGGTAGAAGACAGAAGTACTTAGCATCCAATATATTGTATGTGTCAGAAATAGAGACTGGCGATATTTATCGAGTACGGCTCCAGCCTGATAACAACAAGCTCCTTTTTAAAGATATTCATTATGTCCGTAAAATAATATTGTCTTATGAAGGAATCGATGAGCAAAATATAGACCTTGGGATATCAGATATGAACAAAACTGACGTATATGCCTGTTTGGACGTTGTTTATTCCGAATGGGGTACATTTTATACAAAAGAGACTCATAACAGTCGTATTCTATGTAATAACTCTGGAAAGAACAAGGGTGGACAAATATTGATAAAATACCATCAGAAAAATATAAACGAATTAAACATAAAGATGAGAATCGAGGTATCGTCGCTTTCCAACAAGGAAAAGCTGACAATTGCGTTTGCAGATAAATCAACTGGCACATGGAAGAAGGTGGACAATGTATTTTACGAAGTAATGGAAGATGGATGGGTTTCTATTACTTCTGATATAAAGCTCCCTATAGTTTCTAAAGAATTACAGATTTGTACTGCTAATAAAATATCTAATGAAAACAAACCGGCCGTAGAAATACAGAGTGCTGAAGTTATTGTCAACGGACGTGTGCTCAATATTGTTAAAGAACGACAGCCGTTTATAATAAGAATACAAATATGTGCACATAAAAATGTTCCTTCTGTTAATGTCTCAATAAAGATAACGCGCTCTGATGGAGTGTATATGTTCTGGCAGTCAACCGGCATGAACGAAGAGGAAGGCATTAAAGACCTTACAGGTTATTTGAGTATCAGTTTTTTGTTTGATAATAATTATTTTCCTGGTGGTGAGTACAGCGTAACTGTAGCATGTTCAGATGGATGGGATTATAAAAACAACTATCCATATAAAATGGTTTATGATAGAAAAATATCCTGTTTAATGTTTACAGTTATAAGAGAACTAGAAAGGCTTGACTTCGGAGCTATAAATATGCTTGTACCAGTCAGGTATTCGAAAACAGTTTGATGAGGTTTAAATAATGCTGTTATGTTAAAAAAAATCCTTCATAAAATCCTTAATAAAATACGATATACAATGCTATGGGGACAAATACATAAATCACAAGATACCCTCCTTAAGAAGTTTATTTATGATGAGACATTTACCGCCAAAATGTCTTATCATGATTACCATTCATGTATTAGTAAATGGATTAAGCCTAAACCAGGTAAGAATGAGAAAATTATAGAGATAGGATGCGGTCCGGGAAAATATGTAGCAATGTTAAGTACACTCGGATTTCAGGTTGTTGGTGTGGATCCCCTCAATTTTACAACATGGGATATAATAAAAGAAAAGACTTCAGCTCAATTAATAGATAGTGTTCACGCTGAAAATCTACCGTTTCCAGACCAATACTTTGATCATGCAGTGTGCCTTGGAGCGCTGCTTTATTTCGATGACCCTGTCAAAGCACTTCATGAGATATATAGAGTATTGAAACCAGGTGGCAGGGTAATAATAAAAACCGTTAATAAAAACAATTTATTTACTCGTCGAACAGGTAAGCCGTTAGACCCGGCGACGAAGAATTTATATACAATAGAAGAACTTGAACAACTTATAAGAGATAGCGGCCTGGTCGTCGTAAAAAGTTTCACTTATTTTTTTGTTCCACCTATTTGTCCCAATCTATGGTGGTATCTTACATGTGTATGGATTCCGTTACCGCTTCATGATGTGCTGTCGGCTATGACCAGATATGAAAATCGCAGTGCTATCACTGTGTTTGCCGAATCTCCTGGGAGGAGATGATTTTGTTTGTTTCCGATTTGTTAGTTATCCTCAGGACATATGGTTTCATTAATGCCGGAATAGTTACGGAGATACTCGATGGTGAGGTCGTAATATCTGCTAAGATGGAGTCTTTCGAACAGTTTGATTTGAAAACATATAGAGAAAATGGAAAGATATTGTATTATTTCAGAAAGGGTGGCCTTATTTCTTTCTTCCGTCGCAGGCCTGTATACCACGCGCTGTTACCACATATTACTTTCACTGGTAAATGCCTTAACCCTTTATGGGTAAACAATGAGGGCCGCTCTGTGATAGCATGGTATATGGACGGAAAAAAGAAAAAATTACTTGTGGGATTGGATGTTGTGGAAGAAATCATTCGTCATAGACAGGGGAATCCTTATAGCATCAGACAAACTGATACTAATAATCCAGATGGAATAGACATAGAGAGGCCTTACTACCTATTCAACGAACAATTAGTGCAAGGGTTTTATATGGAGCGATGGGCTGATAATCTCGGGGTTTTTATATCCGAGGAATTTTCGAGAATAAGCAATTGCCCGCTTGTTGAACCTTTGCCGGATGGGGCAAAAGGTTTGTTATGCCTGACAGGGGATGACGATCAGGCAGAACTTAAAAAGTACGAAAAACAACTGAAAATTATAAAAGGTATGCCAATTACATATATGCTGCTGCCGGGAACCAGACATACATCTGAAACTATATCTAAGATGTCACCAAATGTGGAGTTTGGGCTTCATCCCGATGCACTTGAAAACCCTAAGAATTATGATAACATTTGTAAAGAACAGGCTGAATATATCAGAAAATTGACGATGAAACCAATCCGTACTGTTCGTAACCACTGTGTTCTTAACAACGGTTACTTAGGCCATCTAAAGGCTTGGGAAGAAAACGGTTTGAAACTGGATGTGAATTATCCCGGCGGGGATGGGAAAATGCTGAACGCATCTCTAATGCCAATGAAAGTACGCAATCTGGATGGAACATGGAGTGATCACTACAGTCTTTTATCTCTTTTTGGAGATGGAATGAAATACGCCTTCAATTTAAGGATTGGTACGATAATCAAAAAGATTAGAGAGGCTGTGTCTAAGGTTGAGAATAATTTCCCAGGGGTCTTGGTTTTTAATTTTCATCCACAGAATATTGATGGCACAAAAAGGCTCCATCGGGAAGTATTGTCTATTTCAAAACGCAATGGTTGGCTGGCATTTGGTCTGGAGAGTTATTTGCAGTGGTTGGATGCACTTGAAGGGCTTGAGATGACAAAGGAAGGTAGTTTTACTGCACATGAAATTAAAGGATGTGTTTTGCGTTATCCTTGCGAAAGAGGCTGGCGCAGAGAAAGGTTTAGCTAAAGCTATTGATGACAAAATGATTATAGACGCGCATGTCAACATAACCCATAACGGCAAGTGGTTTAATACCAGCTACGACGCATCGCTTGAAAGGCTGCTCAGAGAAATGGATGAGGCCGACGTTGGCAAATGTTTACTGATTTCTATGCCGTTTGCAACGACCAACAAGTATATTGCATCGGTAATCGAAAGGTATCCTGAGCGATTTAGGGGCTTTGGACATATAGATTTCTCGGGAAATTTAAGACATGAAGTCGATGAAATCCTCTCCATGGGGCTATCAGGGGTTAAGATACATCCAAGAATGCAGGGGATAAATTGTAATGCCACCGAATTTGAGACACTGTTTAAATATTTAGACGAGAAGGGATTGACGATTATGATTGACGGATACTATCAAAATAGGAACGACAGGGTGTATCTTTCAGAGCTGACTCCATTTAACTATGACAGATTGGCAAAAAAATATACGAATATAAATATTATATTAAGCCACATGGGTGGGCACAGGGTACTCGACGCATATTTCCTGGCAAAGTCTAACGGCAACGTATCTCTGGATGTTTCCCATGTGTTGAAGTATTTTGATGGGACCTCTCTAATCAGTGATTTTTTATGGGTTATTGATAAGCTTGACGAAAAAATATTATATGGGTCGGATTTTCCTGAGTATCCTATAAAAAGTTATTTGTCGCATTTTGAGGGTATCATAAGCCAGAGACTGGGGATACGCAAAGAAATGATTTATAGAAATGCTGGCATATTCTGGGATAAACATCTGTATGAGTTATGACTAAAAAATATATACCGCGTAAAATCATTAAAGGGGGGCTTGACTATGAATATTACAGATATTATTATAGATAAAATCAAGCGTAACCGTATTTCTTCCACCGAGGTGGCCGATTGCCTTAATAAGACTGGTGTTATTGATGAGGTATTTCCTTTAAATCCAAGGCATTTTCGTGTAGGAAGGGTATTTTGGGCTTATGCTTATAATGAGAGCAATTGGGAAGTACATGAGCAGATAAGAAATGTAACAGAAGGAGATATCGTCCTGGTGGAGGCGTTCAATTGTGCAGGGAGGGCTATTTTTGGGGATCTTGTCTCAAAATATCTTATACTATACAAGCAGGTGTCAGGGATCGTCGTTAAAGGTAAATTAAGAGATATTCCACGCCTCATAAAGGAAAACTGGCCAATATGGTACGAGGGGGCCACACCAATAGGATGTTTTAACAATAAAAACGAGCTTCCTTTCAATCCAGAAATAATTGAAGACAGAGAGAGGTTGTACAAGGGAGCGATTGCGGTATGTGACGACAGCGGCGTTGTTATAATCCCGAATGAAGTCCAAAACGATGATTTCCTAAAGAAGCTTGATTGGATTGAGGAACAGGAGGATATGTGGTATGAGTGTATCGACAGGCGCAAATGGGACACATTTGATACGGTTTGTTTAAAAAAATATTTATGAGGAAAGTATTGGTACTGGGAGCCGGCATGTATTATGCGAAGTCGATAAGAAAAATAAGAGAGGGCGGTTTTCACACTATTGCACTCGATAGAGACCCGCAGGCTCAAGGCTCTGTAGAAGCGGACGAATTTTACCATATAGACATTATTGACGTAGAAAAGGTAATGAGATGTGCGATTGACAACGGAATTGACGGTATAATGCCATTAAACGAATTTGGTATGAGGACTCATGCTTATATAGCCAATGAGTTGGGATTGCCTGGCGTGCATTTAGATTGTGTCGAGGCAGTTGTCGATAAAAGTATAATGCGGCAGTGTTGGCGGAATGAGAGATTAAATCAACCAGATTTTTTAGTTTTTACCACAAAAGGAGATGCTTATTGCGCTGCAGAGACAATTGGTTTTCCCTGTATAATAAAACCTGCCGACAGCGGCGGCTCTGGACGTGGGGTTATTATAGCAGATAACCGTTCAGATGTTGACAATGCCTATGATTTTGCCAAACAGTATGCCAGGAATGGAAAGATAATAGCAGAGACCTTCATAGAAGGTATCGAGGTTACCGTAGAGGGTTTATGCCAGCGGGGCGAACACAAGGTTCTTTCGATTTCAGACAAGTACAAGCCAGATATTAAGACACGCGTTGCCACGAGTCTCAATTATCCTGCCGCTTTGTCGGAAACCATACTTAATGCGATTAAGGCCCTTGTAACCCGGGCTGTAAAGGCATTAGGTCTTACTGACTGTGCTACACATACTGAATTGATTGTATCACCGGAGGGAGTGCCCTACTTGATAGAGATTGGCGCAAGAGGAGGAGGGGGGCATATTTTTTCCACAATAGTAGAGGCGGTTACCGGTATTAATATGCCTCTGGAGTTGGCAAAAATATTGACAGGGCTGCAACCTGATTGGATACCAAGAGTTCAAAGAGGCGCCTGCTATCGATTTTTCAATCCACCGAAAGGGACTATTGTTGGCATTGAAGGTCTCGATGAGGCAAAAAATATCGAGGGAGTACTCGACATTGGTGTGACTAAGAAGATAGGAGATAAGATAGGCGAACTTCTGAACAGTCAGGAAAGGGTTGGTTTCATAGTTACGAGTGCCAATGACAGAAACGGCGCATGGGAGCTGGCCAATTACATAGAGAGAATCGTTAATATAAAGGTGCAGCCATAAATAAGGAAAGAAAGATATATGAAATTTGAAGATATGGCGGAGTTTGAACTAAGGATACAACTCGATAGACTGAGCTATATAGACGCGCTCCTTAAAAGAAAGACATATTGCGACTTTCCACCCCGCAAGATATACATAGAGCCAACCAACATCTGCAACCTTAAATGCGTACACTGTGTACACAATGGGGCTTTAACCAGGCCTGCCGGACATATGAGCCTTGGATCGTATAAAGGGATGATCGAACAGATTAAACCTCTGAGATTGCACACAAAAATCCAGTTTACCGGAGTTGGTGAACCTTTTATTAATAAAAATCTTTTTGACATGATAAAATACGCGTCAGACTACGGTTTTTTTACTCTCATGAACACCAATGCCACTATTTTAACTAAGGAGAGAGCCGAAAAACTGATAGACAGCGGACTTGATTACCTGCATGTATCGATTGACGGCATCACAAGAGAAAGTTATGAAAGCATAAGGATAGGTGGAGACTTTTATAAGGTAATAGAGAATATATTTACATTGTTTGAAGCCAGATATGAAAAGAAAGGATACCATCTTGCAGTTATTCTGGGCATAATCAATCAGAGAAGAAACCAAAAAGAAGTGCAGCTGTTTACTGAGTATTTCGAACGGTTCCCTTTTCATCACGTAGTCGTTGGAGAGCTTTTCAATCATATGGGGGCAATAGATGAGGCTAATATAGCATATATGGGTAAAAAAGCAATTCAACAAAAAGATTATCCGGCCTGCAATACTCCATGGGATTTGCTTTCGTTCAACTGTGACGGTAGCGCTGTCGGATGTAATTATGACTTTGATAACAGGTACGTAATTGGGAATTTTACAGAGGATAAGGTTCTTGACATATGGAATAGCGAAAAGATGCAATATTTTAGGAAATGTGTGCTTGAAAGGGAATATGGAGAAATAGAAAAAAACGGTCCATTATGCTCTACATGTACAATAAAATGGCAGAAAACATACCAAATACCTACAGGGTTTCATGAGGAAGTGGCCAGAATGGAAGACTACCTTGTGAGGGCAGTTAAGAGAACGGCCTTTCATAGAACCCGCAATGAAGAATTTAGAGGGAAAGAGGAATATATTTTAAGTAACCGTGATAGTTTAATAAAAGAACTGAATAATTTAGATAATGCCTGTAAGACTTTGCAGCCGCTGAATTTAAATGGATGAATTATGAGTAAAATAGTTCAAAGAAATAAAGAGGAATGGAATCGTATTCAGAAAATGTCTGAACAGAGGTTGGAATATTATTTCAAAGACGATTATACAGGGGAGTCAATGCCCCATACAATCAATCTTTCGTTAAATAATTATTGTTTCATGAAATGCAGGATGTGCGATATCGGGCAATCAAGAGCCAATCGCAAGGACAAGGACATGTTCTTTAATAACCGTGCAGCTGGGGGGGGCAAGGCATATACTTTACCGCTTGAGATAGTAAAAAAATTAATAGATGACGTTGCGCCTTACAAGACAATCATAAGGCCGAATTTTGTAGAGCCGCTTTTACGTGCAGATATTGATGAAATTGCAGGTTATGTAACCTCGAAAGGCCTTGATTTTTATATTATTACCAACGGTTATCTTCTGTCAAAAAAAGCTAAGACATTGGTTGAGGCAGGTATGCGTGTTTTGCGTGTGTCAATAGATGGAACTAAAGACAGGCATAATGAAATTCGAGGCCTGCCGGATAGTTTTCAAAGATCTATTAAGGGGATTGAGATAGTAATAGAAGAAAAAAAGAGATTAGGCTTAGAATATCCGCTCATAGGCATTTGTTTCACTATTTCGGACCACAACTATGATAACCTTCTGGATTTTTATAGGGAACTGGATAGTCTTGGTATCGCTAAGGAGATTTACATAGCTTTCAATTTTCTACGATACAGTACGATGGAAGAAGCCCAAACGCAAAATGCTTTATTTCCCCAGTTCTTTCCTCTTACACAGAGCAGTATAAGTTGTATTGATGTTGAGGATATTGACACAGAAGAATTATGCAGACAAATCAAAGCAGTCAGAGATGAATTCGCACCGGACAGCTATAAATATCATTTTAATCCACATCTTAATGATGATGAAATAAAAAAATGGTTTGATAAAAAGACTTATCTGCATCCTGAAATACCGTGCTTTGCACCATGGACTGTGGCACAAGTATTTTATGATGGTACTGTTGGCGTTAATGGACGCTGCGTAAGCCCGTCTTTTGGCAATATCATTGATAAGCCTTTCCATGAAATATGGAACTCTGAACAAGCAAGAGATTTTCGCATGAAACTGAGAAAAACTCCCATTATGCCTGTATGTAATCGTTGTTGCAGGACATTTAAGGTGGACGATGAGAAAAAAGATTAACAAAATCTGCCTTGTTCAGCCATCTTGTATAATGGCATATGGGAATTCGAAAAGCGTATGGCCTCCAATTGGAATCCTTAGTCTGTCATCATCCCTGCTTGCAAGAGGGTACGATGTATCCATAGTTGATGGTATTCTTGAGGGTTATGAACAGGACTCTCCGATAGATGATAATACATTTTTAATGGGTCTGCGACCTGAAGAGTTAGCAGGTATCATTCTTAAACATACGCCTGATGTTGTTGGATTTTCTATACTATTTGTTAATCAGATAGAAAATGCTCTGCATACGGCCAGAATAGTGCGTAAATATAATTCTGATATCTTTCTATTGTGGGGTGGACCAATAGTAACATTAAAGTCTCAATATTTTATACTTATTCCAGAAGTTGACGGTATTATTCTAGGTGAATCTGACATTTCAGGGCCTGAGTTTATTGATAAACTTCAGAGTAAAAAGGCAAGGCCTATTCCTGGAACTGGAATACGCTGTTCAAAAGGATTTGAGCTTGATATAGCTTTTCAACCAGTACATGATCTGGATATATTGCCTTTACCAGCAAGAGATCTAATCGATATGAGATGCTATATGGATAAAGTACAGTACTTTAAGGTATTGCCAAAGCAGTTGCCCGCTACAACAATAATGACCTCAAGAGGATGTCCTTTCAAATGCATTTTTTGTTCAGCGCCAGTGTTATATAATAATAGCTATAGATACCGGTCTCCTAAAAACGTATTAGATGAAATAGATTTATTAGTAAATAAGTATGGGATTAAGGAGTTCATAATATTAGATGAAAATTTTTGTGTGAACAGAGAAAGGACAGAGAAACTAATTGATCTTATTATTGAAAGGGATTATGGAATAACTTGGTATGCTGCATCGGGTATGCATGTAATGACTTTAACAGAGAAGATACTGGAGAAGATGGTCAGTTCTGGCCTTTATAAACTTAAAGTAAGTTTTGAGTCAGGAAACGAACGTGTGCTGAAAGAGATTATTCACAAAAATATAGACTTAAAATATGGAGAAACAATAATTAAGAAGGCAAAAGAGCTAGGCCTGGCAGTCGGTGCTAACTTTATATTGGGTTTTCCATGGGAGACTCGATTAGAAATACTGGATTCTTTCGAATATGCAAAACAATTAGACCTTGATTTTACTCTTTGGACGCTTGCGACTCCTTATCCTCATACGCATTTAACGGAAAGAGCTATAAAAGAAGGATTGCTGCCTAATGATTTCGATTTTACTGACTTGATACCAGGGAGGGCATACTTCGATCTTGTCGATGTTTCACGTGCAGAGTTGGAGAAGTGGAGAGAGGAGTTCTGGGAAAAGTTAAATTTTTGCAACGCTGAAAAATCACGGCGTTACTATCAATACGCTCTGGTTAACCCTAATTATAGACCTCCGATTAAACCTGATAAAAGCATTTGACTTAAAATATATGGAAATAAATAATTGTAGATGGTATATTTAATTTATGATTAATAGTAATCCTAAAAACACCGTAAAATTATTTGAGGAATATTATAGAGGTGAAAGGAGCAAGCAAAATGAAGGGAGAATCACGTCTCCTGGAAACCAATACCTTATACATCTCATTAAGGGAGGCTATTTATGTGACTATTCTAACTGTAATCAACTGAAGGTGTTGGATGTAGGATGTGGCTCAGGTTTTAACCTTGTAAGCTTTGCTATGATGGGCTGGCAAGTATATGGTTGTGAAATATCTGAAGGTGTTGTTGACCATGCAAAAACGAGTATACAGCAATATGGCTACCATGCAGAGATTAAAGTCGGAGATAATCAAGATACACATTTTCCATCAAATTATTTTGATTTGCTGCTCTCTATGAACGTAATTCATTATGTTCCTTCAGAAGAAGGAATACAAAACACTATTAAAGAATATGCAAGAGTTTTAAAAAAATCCGGACGAGTTATAATGATGACTAACCACCCTGATAATTGGATATTAAGAAATGGCGAATTAGTGGGAAATAACCTTATAAGAATTAATAATTCAAATGACTACAGGCATGGTGAAATATTTTATGTTTTTAAAAATCGCAAAGAACTTAAGGAGAAATATTCCCATTATTTTTCAGATTTACAGATAGGAGAAAATCAACAAGAGTTTTTTACAAGGCGACTAAAACATTTTATATTAACAGGGATTAAGAAATGTCATGATTCAGTGTAAATTGTTAAAACAAAATGATAAATTATAAGGAAAAACTATGGAAGTTGTTAAAAAGCTCCATTAAGCGCACATTTCTTGCAGCCAATACAGAAATAATGCATATACTCTTCCCTGTAAAAACATCTTACAGTCGGGTAACGCTCTCTTCAGTTGACGAACATCCGTGGAAACATCCTTTTCTAACAGAAACAAATATAAAGAGGATGCGGCAGTATAGTGAGCAGGTCTGGGAATTTGCGCTTGATTATCAGAAGCATCATTCGAAACCATTAAAATGCGCATTTGTTTTGAATATAGCTCAAAACATGTATAAATGGGCGCGGCTTGCTCAAAAATACGGCGCTGAAACCGCTTTATTTCTCGATATTTGGGATAAAACGGCAATTTGTGCTCCTGAATGGGAAGAATTTGATGGAGAGTATCAAAATATTTTAGATGGTGAAACATTTTTGAAAAATAATCCAAATATAAAAGCAGAAGTTCCTGTGTATCCTATGTATTATACTCAAAAAGATGGCGGAGATTTGATAGCGGCGTACAAGCAGTTCTATAAAGGGAATCATAAGCCATTGTATCTACTGCAAAGAGAGTCATTGAGCTTGCGACATGAAATTCTATTGAGCTATAATGATGTATATCCATATTACCAATTGGCGAAGGCACTAACTGAATATGATGTGGTCTATGCAGCAGGTCCACCAATTGCTTCTTATGCAAGCGGGAGACCATACATTGCTTGTCCTTTTGGTGGTGATTTTGTATGGTATTGCGGGAGAGGGGATGATTATGGGAGGATTGCAGGCCTGTCATTTAATGCGGCTAAATTTATTACCTTTAGTTTAAATGCCCAAAATATGGGGCATGCCAGGCGGCTTGGTTTAGTCAATGGACTTTTCTTACCATATCCAATGGACAGCGAGCGCTATAGCCCTGGACAAGGGCACGCACGCAAGATATGGGAAGATGAATATGGTAAAGGTATATATGTTTTGATGACTGCAAGATTGGACAGGCAGTTTAAAGGGCAAGATGAGTCATTTGTCAAAGCGATATTTGATACAGCAAAAAATAATGCTTCTTTACGCTTTGTATTTTTGAAATGGGGAACTAATGCTGACAATTTTATGAATCAAGTTAACATGTTAGGGATGAGCAAACAATTTATATTTTTACCGACTGTTGGCAAAAGACGTCTGATTGATTATTATAGGTCGTGTGACATTGTTATAGATCAACTCGTCTGGGGCTATCATGGGGCAACCGCCTTGGAATCAGCCTCCATTGGCAAGCCGATAGTTACCTTTCTGAGGCTTGAACATTATAAACCGGCAACTAACAATGACGTTATGCCTGTTATAAACGTAACATCTCCATCAGAAATCAAGCAGGCATTGCTCGACCTTGCGGCCAATGACAATTACAGGCTGCAAAAAGGGGCTGAGACAAGGGATTGGCTGGTGCGCAATCATGGAGAAAACAAGACAATCCCGTTGTTGTTGGCGATACTAAAGATAACTGCGGACTTGGTATCGTTGCCAAAGGATATAAGTCAGTTAAATCCATTACTTGATCCAATACAGGAGGAAGAAAAGAAATATCATGAATCCTGTTTACAAAAGGTTTTACAAAAGGTTTAATCTTGATGTTTTATCGCTGTAAAATTGATATCTACGGTGGTTAACTATTGAAGATAACATCACCTCAATTCGACGAAGATGAAATCAAGCTGCTTAGACAATGCCTTGATTCAGGCTGGGTAACGCAAGGGGCATTAACAAGACAATTTGAGGAGTTATTCGGCAACAGGCATAGTGTGCGCTATGCCTTGGCCACTACCTCATGTACGGCCGCCCTTCACCTTGCCACAATGGCTTTGGGATTAGGCCCGGGGGACGAAGTGATAGTTCCAGCTTTTACGTGGATAACTTCTGCGCACAGCGTCGAGTACACAGGCGCAAGGGCAGTCTTTGTCGATATAGAACCAGAGACATTCAATATATGTCCGGAAAAATTAGAGATGGCGATTACTCCCAATTCAAAGGCAGTTGTTGTAGTGCATCTGTTTGGATTGTCGGCAAAGATGGATGAGATTCTGAATATAGCTCAACGCCACAACTTA
This sequence comes from Candidatus Magnetominusculus xianensis, assembly GCA_001541255.1. Classification (GTDB taxonomy): domain Bacteria; phylum Nitrospirota; class Thermodesulfovibrionia; order Thermodesulfovibrionales; family Magnetobacteriaceae; genus Magnetominusculus; species Magnetominusculus xianensis. The sequence continues at coordinate 6,943 of LNQR01000031.1, read as the reverse complement.
TTTGTGATTGAGGATGCCGCCTGTGCCGTAGGTTCTCATTATGATGGCAAACCGGTGGGGGGCATTGGACACATCGGTTGTTTCTCATTTCATCCAAGGAAGGTGATCACTACCGGCGAGGGTGGGATGGTTACAACAAACTCAGAGGATTATGCTAAAGCGATAAACTCTTTGAGAAACCATGGCGCTGCTGGTATGCCAAAATACTCTCAAAGACCATACACTATGGCTACATTTGACAAGATTGGATATAATTTGAGGCTTTCCGATATTCAGGCGGCGGTTGGGGTAGCACAGATGAGTAAATTGGATAGGTTACTAAACGAGAGAAAGCTCCTTGCTGAAAGATATAATCAGATTTTAGCAGATATTGATGAGATTGCCCTGCCGTATGTGCCAAATAAGTGTGCGCACACTTATCAGGCATATGTAATCCGTATATTGAGCGGTGGCATGAGCGAGAGAAACAAAATAATGGACTATCTTGAATCTCTGAACATAGAGACACGCCCAGGCACACATGCCGTACACAGGCTCGGATACTATGCTAAGAAATATAATATTAAGCCTGAACAATATCCAGTTGCAGCCCTTTGTGAAGACACCACTATAACGTTGCCCTTGTTTCCGGGAATGACACAAGAGCAGCAGCTATATGTTGCTGAAGGGATAAAAAAGACATTATTATTGTGAAATAGCCTGTTGAGAGAATGACGAATAAATGATTAAAAATAATTAGATTGGGGTTGCAGTTGTGCCTCAAATATGGAGTGAGGTTAATATGACATACAAAGTATTAATATTTATGAAAGTGATAGTGTTAACTGCGACTATGCTACTCTTTACAAATTCAGTTTTTGCAGAAACAATAAAAGAGGTCGAGAGAATCATACGGACTGAAATGCCATATCCAAGAGATGACAGGTATACTATTCCAGCTATATTGCCTGACAGCAAATCGACTGATAAAAAAAACCAACTATACCTTAAAATTGCTAATGCACTTGAAGGCAAAGGGCTGATAAAACTCATTACCCAGGGTAGTGTTACAAAAATACAGCCTGTGGAAAATACTTATGACATTGTGCATCAAAATCTTGACCAGAAATACGTTTTGCAAAGCGTTTCAATAATTTTAGGAGTTTTTAGAATGAAGGCCATTTCAATGCACACGCAGGGAGACAAAACAATAGTGTCAGGAGAGAGGCTCTTAATGAACAAAACCAGCGCCTGTGATATTCTTTTGAAACTATTACCCGAAGGAGAAGTTAAGGACTATTCGCCCTCACCTGTGCAATGGATAATTCAAAGAAGGAACGGACAGGTTAATGTCACCGAAAAAACACAATGAAACATACTGACATGGTACTTTCTCGGTATTATAGCAGATTCGCTATTGTGGTCATGGTGGGTTGTCTTTATTCCCTTGTAGCAAGCGAGATCATCTTCTATTTGTTTAAAGGGGGGTTTTATACAAAAATGAACAACCACAAAAGCACTCCCAACGGTGCGGATGAGATGAAAATATACAGAGAGTCGTTTTCCGTTCAGAAAGGAAAACGATTCCGCATTCTAGCTATTGGAGGAAGCACTACTTATGGCGTGGGAGTTAATACTGCCTTTACATGGCCGCATATGCTTCAGGAAAAACTGGATAGTAATTTCCCTGAGAAATATGAAGTAATCAATCTTGGCATAAAGGGAGGGCACATTGAGGAATTTATTCAGAACTATTATGCCTCGTTAACTGAATTCATATCAAAAGAAGACTGGGATAATAGTTTGCTCAATGGCACTTTTAAGATACCTCATGCCGATTGGGGCTGGAAAGACTTAAATCCTGATTTAATTATAATTGCCACTACTATTACGGACATGATGAACGATTTCATTTCTGAACGAAACCGTACAGCAGTGTTTGCCCAATACCTGCACCACATGCTTGAGAGAACATGGTTCTGCCAAAACATGGCACTTTGTTTTTATATGAAAAAGGAACTGGCCACTATAGATTTTAATAGCAGGACAAACCCCTTGGATGAATCCCGGAAACTCGACCTCATACAGAAGGATTATATGAGCCATTTTGAGCAATTCATTAATTTGTGGAGAAAAGATATTCCTATATATCTCGTCGGATTCCCAGTTCTTTTTAATGCATCAGACGGTAACAATGATGTTGAAAAAGCCGCACGTTACTGGAATATCCAGGACAAGTCCAATCTTTATAAAAATGTTGCCCTCTTGCCAAAGTTTGTAGCAATAGGGCAAAAGGTTGCATACACCATTGCCACTAAATATAACTATCACTATGAAGAATTAGGCGAAGAGATAAGAACGCTTCCCTTTAACGATAGATTGGAATATTATGTGGACAGCGTTCACATGAATTCAAAGGGTACCATAATATTGGCAGAACAAATCTATGATTATCTTGTTGATAATAAGTTTAAATAAATTCATATTAATCATTGCATATCAGGGAATGGCCTTACTTGTTTAAAAAGCTGACATATCCTTTTGATATGGAGTATATACTTCGAAAAAAACGCTCTATAAGAAGAGAGCTGAAGGCGGCTATTCAGCAATGCAGTCTCAACAATGAGCATATTGTTTCCATTAAGATAGCAATACTTGGCGGCTCTACGACATCGGAGATAAAGGACCTTTTGGAATTGTTTTTGCTTCAGGAAGGCATAGAGCCTGCCTTTTATGAATCCGAGTATAATAAGTACTATGAAGATGTAATGTTTGACAATGAAGAGCTTAGGCGTTTTGCGCCTCATATCATCTACGTTCATACAACGAACAGGAATATTCTCAGCTATCCTGACGTTACCGATTCTCCGAAAACCGTCGAGAATAAATTTTCTATGGCGCTACAACTGTATGAGTCCTTATGGCGGAAGATAGAGCAAACCTATCAGAGTATCATCATTCAAAACAATTTCGAACTACCCTCACACAGATTGCTTGGGAATCTCGACTGCTATGACTGCCGCGGCGCGGTATATTTCATTTCCAGGCTGAATTCAGCCTTTGCAGATTATGCGGCAAGGGCAAGGAATTTCTATATTAACGACATCAACTATCTCTCTTCCTGGATAGGGCTTAACAAATGGCATGATAAATCCTTCTGGTATGCTTATAAATATGCGTTAAGCTACGAGGCTATTCTCTGCCTGTCACATAACATTGCTGCAATTATCCTCTCCATATATGGCAAAAGCAAAAAGTGTCTGGTTGTGGATCTGGATAATACCCTCTGGGGTGGAGTAATAGCCGACGATGGAATCAACCATATACAAATAGGAACTGAAACGGCAGAAGCTGAGGCCTATACGGAGTTTCAAGAATATCTCAGGAAGTTAAAGGCACGAGGGGTACTGCTTGCCGTTTGTTCAAAAAATGACGAACATGTTGCCAGAGAGGGATTAAATCACAGAGACGGCATACTGCGACCGGACGATTTTGTGGTGATTAAAGCAAATTGGCAGCCTAAAGACACAAACATTTGTGAGATTGTAAAAGAAATAAATATTACTCTGGACAGCGTAGTCTTTCTCGACGACAATCCTATCGAACGGGACTTTGTCCGTTCACAGCTTCCTGTGGTTGAGGTGCCCGATACTTTAATGAACGATGTAAGCAGATATATTGAGTGTATTGACCGTGCGTGCTATTTTGAACCTGTTACTTTATCTGAGGATGACATAAGAAGGACAGAGTTTTATCAGGAGACGCAGCAGCGCTGCACACTGCAAAGCAAGTTTGCAACTTATAATGATTTTTTAATCTCACTGGAAATGGTCGTAGAAATACATCCTTTTAAGCCATTGTATCTCGAAAGAATAGCACAGCTTATAAATAAGACGAATCAATTCAACCTCACAACTAAAAGATATACTTTAGCTGAAGTAGAGGGTATCTCAAAAGATGAGAATTTCATAACCCTCTATGGCAGATTGAAGGATAAGTTTGGTGACAACGGATTGGTATCCATAATCGTAGCGTCAATCAAAGATAGAGGGCTGTTTATTGATCTCTGGCTGATGAGCTGCCGTGTGCTTAAGCGGGGTATGGAATTCGCGATGTATGACGAATTAATAAGGCGTTGCAGAATGAGAGATATAAAACACATCACCGGCTATTACAATAAGACAAAGAAAAACGCCCTGGTCTCAAATCACTATGGGCTTATGGGTTTTGAGTTAAGCGATAAAAACGATAACGGGGATACTGTGTGGAGTTTTAAGGTGCCTGATGATTATCGTAACAAAAATTGTGTTATGGAGATTGTCTATGACAGGGAAGGCTGATATTTTGAAATATATTTACCATAAGTCTCCGCAGCAGCAAAAGAAAATTGAGAAAAACTTCGCGGAAATTAAAGGTATGGAATCAGCGTTAGAGGAATTTATACAGACTTATGAATATTTTCTGAAGGCCAACTCACTCACTCATGAGGATTTGGCTAATGCGTATTTATGGATGGTCAATCAAATGCTTTACTCCAGGAAAGTATTTGTACAAACAGGCAAATACCCTCTTCATTGCGGTGAAGATGAAATAAAAGGAGTGTATGATAACAAAGACATCATGATGAAATATCTTCTGGGACTGGCGCTTTCTCAATTCTTATGGAGGCAGCATTACCTACTTATTGAGTTCTATCGCAATGAAGTTAAAATGCTTGAATCTCATACGCGTTTGCTGGAAATTGGCAGCGGACATGGACTCTTTTCTCTGGAAATACTGAAAAATCCCGGCATTGTCAAATCTTTTGACATTATAGATATTAGCGACACCTCCCTGGAGATATCAAAGAGTATAATAAAGACATTAAAACCAGAGGCGTTGAACATAATTAACTTCTACAAACAAGACGTAAACTTATTTGCACCGTCAACAAGTTATGATTTCATCATTATGGGTGAAGTTCTCGAACATATAGAAGACCCTCTGACTATCCTGATGAACCTCTATAAGCTATTGGTTAGCGGTGGAAAACTCTTTATCACAACATGTGTAAACTGTCCTACTATAGACCATAGGTATCATTTTGAAAGCATTGAATCTATTCAGGAAATGATTACCACTGCTGGCTTTGAGGTCTTAAGAGAAATCGTAGTACCCTCAGAAAACATAAGCCGTGAGAAGTTGATAAAATACAAAGTTGACTTGTCTTATGCTGCAACACTAAAAAGGAGGTAATACAATGTCCATGCTTGAAAAACTACAGCCTATATTCAGGGAGATTTTTGATGACGAATCAATTATTATCACGAAGCAGACCACTGCTAACGACATTGAAGACTGGGATTCGCTGACCCATATAAACCTTATAGTTGCCATTGAAAAGCATTTTAACATCAAGTTTGCCCTTGGTGAATTGCAATCCCTCCAAAATGTGGGGGAGATGCTTGCTCTCATAGAAGAGAAGGTTAAGAAAAATGAATGAATATAAACTCAAAGATATGATCGTAGGACTTACACAATCATTTTCAGTAGATATTACCAATGAGATGATGGACTTATTTCTGAGATTAAGCGGCGATAATAATCCATTACATATTCAGAGGGAGTTCGCCAAAGGTATGGGCTTTTCTGACAGAGTCGTCTACGGAATGCTTACCTCGTCTTTTTACTCAACGTTGGCTGGAGTGTACTTACCGGGGAAATATTGTCTGCTGACAGGTATTGATGTTTCGTTTCATAAGCCGGTCTATGTTGGAGATAGATTGACCATTACTGGAGAAATAGAGTTTATCAGCGAATCCACCGGTCAGGTTGAAATGAAAGCAAGAATACTAAATCAAAAGAATGAAAAAGTATCCAAGTCAAAAATCAAATTTTCCTTACTGGAGTAGACGTTACAGGATAGATTTATATGCTATTTAACTCTTTTACCTATATGTTTGCTTTCTTGCCAGTTAGTGTGCTGGGGTATTTTATTCTCAACAGACTGCGCCTTACTCTATTGTCACGAGTTTGGCTTGTTGTTACATCCCTGTTGTTTTACTCATGTTGGAATATAAATTATCTTCCTTTACTTATGGGTAGTATTTTATTTAACTATTTGGTACTATCTTTATTGTCAAATAAATCCTATACAAACACGATAGTAACGAGAAAGAGATTGCTTATTATTGGCATTGCCGCCAATGTTTCGTTGCTTGGTTATTATAAATATACCAATTTTTTTATCTCATCCTTTAACCAACTTGCCAATTCAGATATAGCGCTACTATCTCTGATATTACCACTTGGAATAAGTTTTTTCACTATAACACAAATAACTTTTCTTGTTGATTGCTATGAGGGACTTGTGAAAAGAACAAGTCTCCTCAATTATTTTCTGTTTGTCACCTTTTTCCCACATCTTATCATGGGTCCCATACTCCACCACAAGGATATGATGCCGCAATTCGATAGTCTTCGAGCCAAGATATTCAGCAAACAGAACCTCGTTAGCGGACTATTTCTCTTCTCCATAGGGTTAATCAAGAAAGTTGGCATTGCAGATATGTTTGCAATATGGGCAAACGATGGCTTTGATACTGCCAGAACACTGCAACTGGTCGAAGCGTGGAAAACAAGCCTAAGTTACAGCCTTCAATTATATTTTGACTTCAGTGGTTATTCAGACATGGCTTTAGGTTCATCACTGATGTTCAACATAAAGCTTCCTGTCAATTTTAACAGTCCGTACAAGGCCAGCAACTTTATAGAATTCTGGCAAAAATGGCATATCTCTTTAACTAATTTTATAACTACGTATCTCTACTCTCCAATACTAAAATATTCTGCAAATATAACATTTAAGCGTGCAATGCTTTCTACTTATTAATACGTGTATAAGTAAGTAGACATAAAATTAAGCAAAATGTTAAGATAAAAGATGAGAGAATTAGACGGTAGGAAATTAGATCATAAAACATTA